>JBMLPD010000451.1:0-3276 GCA_049242285.1 Rubrivivax sp. | reverse complement strand
GCATGCCCAAGGAGAGCGTGGCCATCTGGTTCGGCATCATGGTGCTGATGACGGTGGGCTTCGGCATGCTCGCCCCGCCCGTGGGCTTGAACGTCTACGTGGTCAACGCCCTGGCCAAGGATGTGCCCATTGCCGAGAGCTACCGCGGCGTGATGCCCTTCCTGATCAGCGATACGCTGCGCACGCTGTTGCTGCTGTTCTTCCCGCCCATTTCGCTGTTCCTGGTGAAGTACATCGGATGAGTGCTTGCCTCATGATCAGGGAAACCCGTGTTTACCAGCGGCGGGGCAGTCCTTACAGTGCGGGCATCCGCCCTTTTCGCTGGCTTGTTCTTCCGAAGGAGACTGTTCCATGAAGCGTCGTCAATTCGTCCAGGGTGCCGCGGCTGCTGCGGCGCTCGGTGCCCCGCACCTGTCGGGCCTGGCCCAGCAGGCGGTGACCCTGAAGTTCCACACCTTCATGGCGCCCATGTCCAACGTCTGGCTCACCATGCACAAGCCCTGGATGGAGAAGGTGGAGAAGGACTCGGGCGGGCGCATCAAGTTCGAGGGCTACCCGGCCATGCAGCTGGGCGGCACGCCGGTGCAGTTGTACGACCAGGCCCGCGACGGCGTGGTGGACATCGTCTGGACGCTGCCGGGCAACACCGCCGGTCGGTTCCCGCGCGTGGAGGCCTTCGAGCTGCCGTTCATGATGAACAACGCCGAGGCCACGTCCAAGGCCTACTGGGAGTACGTGCAGACCCAGGCGCCCGACGAGTTCAAGGACACCCACGTCATCGCCCTGCACGTGCACGGCCCGGGCATGTTCCATTCGGCTGCCAAGCAGATCAGGAGCGTGGCCGACCTCAAGGGCATGAAGGTGCGCGGCCCCACGCGGCAGATCACCAAGATGCTGGGCGCAGTGGGCGCCACCCCTGTGGGCATGCCGCTGCCCGCCATTACCGATGCCTTGTCCAAGGGCACCATCGATGCCTGCGTCATCCCCTGGGAGGTGGTGCCCTCGATCAAGGTGCATGAACTCACCAAGTTCCACAGCGAGTTCGACAACACGGGCGGCGCGCTCTACACCACCACCTTCGTGATGGCGATGAACCAGGCCAAGTACAACTCGCTGGCGCCTGACCTGAAGCAGGTGATCGACGCCAATTCCGGCATGGCGGCCTCCGCCTGGCTGGGCAAGACCCAGCAGAGCAACGACCCGGCCGGGCGCAAGACCGCGGTGGACCGCGGCAACACCATCTACCAGTTCACCGCCGCGCAGCGCGATGAGTTCGTCAAGCTGTCCAGCCAGATCGACGACGAGTGGGTGGCCGACATGGACAAGCGCGGCTTCAAGGGCGCGCAACTGCTGTCCACGGCCAAGGCGCTCATCGCCAAGCACGGCAGGGGCTGACGCGCACCCTTGCCCCGCCTGCTCTACCTCTTCGGCCTCGTCAACCTGATCATCGGCACGGCAGCGTTCATGAACGCCGGGCTGCTGGTGCCCATGGCGAAGTCCTTTGGCGCAGGCGTGGGAGCGGCGGGGCAGGCCACCACCGTCTATTCCCTGGCTACGGCGCTGCTGGCGCCAGCCTTTCTCGTGGCCACCGCCGGCCTGGCGCCGAGGGTGGCGCTGGCCATCGCACTGTTGCTGTTCGCCGCGGGCAACGTCGTCACCGCCCTGGCACCGGATCTGGCCACGCTGCTGGGCGCCCGCGTGCTGATGGGCTGCGGCTCGGCGGCCACGGCGATGATGGCCGGTCTGGCCGTGGCCATCGTCCCCGTCGAGCGGCGGGCGCAGGCGTTGTCCATCGTCTTCGTGGGCATGAGCCTGAGCTATGTCACGGGCATTCCGTTGGCCACCTGGGTGGGCCTGGGCTGGGGCTGGCAGTTGCCGGTCTGGGGGGCCGTGGCGCTGACGCTGCTGGCGGCCCTGGCCTTGTGGAAGGCGCTGCCGGCGGCCCGGCAGGGGGCCACCGGGCCGTCCTTGCGAGGGGCCGCGGCGCTGCTGCGCCGGCGCGCCGTTCTGGCGGTGTTTGCGCTGACGCTGGTCTACTTCATCGCCATCTTCTCGGTGTTTTCCTACATGGGCCCGGTGCTGAAGTCGCTTGAGCCCCTGGAGCCCGCCGCCTTGTCGGCGGTGATCTCCGCCTTTGGCGTGGCGGGGGTGGTGGGCACGCTCAGTGGGGGCCGGGCGGCTGACCGCTTGGGCGCGCGCCGCAGTCTGACGCTGAGCCTGTCCGGGTTGAGCCTGTGCCTGCTTCTGCTGCCCTTGACGGCGGGTCACCTGTGGGCCATGTTGGCGGTGTTGATGGTGTGGGGCGCGTGCGGCTTCAGCATGATGGCCCCGCAGCAGGTGCGCCTGGCGCAACTGGCCGGGCCCGACACCCCGCTGGCGCTGGCCCTCAACAACTCGATGCTCTACCTGGGCATCGCCCTGGGCGCCGCCGTGGGGGGCGCGGCCCTGACCCACCTCGAGCCCCGCCACCTGCCCTGGGTGGGCGCGCCCTTCGCCATGGTGGCCCTTTGCTGGCTGCGCTGGAGCACCCGGCAGCGATAGGGGCCCTGTTGTCCCTGAGAGTCATCAGGGGTCTTGTGCTTGCTGTGCCGACAACCGTCGCGCTCCCGATGGCCTACACTCTGGCCTGTCAGGTCTTCCAGTCGACCCGGCGACGCCGCACCCGGCGCTCTCAAAACCCTCGCGCCTTCGGACTGGTGGGCCCTCGGTGCCCCGGCACCGTATCCAGGCCCCAGCAGGCAGCGAACCACGGCCCACTTCGGGCCCCTTCCTGAATGAACTTCACCGATCTCGGCCTGGCCGAGCCGCTCCTGCGCGCCGTGCGCGACCAGGGCTACGACATCCCCACCCCCATCCAGGCGCAAGCCATCCCCGCCGTGCTCAAGGGCGGCGACCTCATGGCCGGCGCCCAGACCGGCACCGGCAAGACGGCCGGCTTCACCCTGCCCATGCTGCACCGGCTGGCCGCCCAGGGCCCCAAGCGCGACGCGCGGGGCCGCATCGCCATCCGCGCCCTCATCCTCACGCCCACCCGCGAACTGGCGGCCCAGGTGGAAGAGAGCGTGCGCACCTACGGCAAGTACCTGCCCATCACCAGCATGGTGATGTTCGGCGGCGTGGGCATGCAGCCGCAGATCGACCGCCTGCGCAAGGGGGTGGACATCCTGGTGGCCACGCCCGGCCGCCTGCTCGACCACCACCAGCAGGGCACGCTGGACCTCAAGCACGTGGAGATCTTCGTGCTGGACGAGGCCGACCGCATGCTGGACATGGGCT
>JBMLPD010000450.1:0-5913 GCA_049242285.1 Rubrivivax sp. | reverse complement strand
ACAATAAGTATCCGCTGATGTTTGGGGTCGGAAAAAGCCCGGACGAACCGGGCTCTGGCTGGGCTGGACCGCTGCGTTGGTTACTGGTTCACGGGTGAGCGTGGGTCCAGCAGCAGCGACATGATGTGGCGGATCTGCTCCTCGTTGAGCAGGTTCTTGTGGCCAAAGCGCGGCATGTTGGAGCACGCGGCGTAGGCCTTGCTGTTCCACAACTTGGCCCAGGTGTAGTGGATGATCGGCGCCACGGTCTCGGCCGTCACGTCGGTGATGCCGCGGTTCTTGCCGTAGTTCCACAGCGACGGGCCGATGGTGCCGTAGGACAGCTCCTTCTTGTCGATCTGGTGGCAGTTGTAGCAGTTGCCGCCGTTGGCCTTGGGGTCGGCGGAGGCGTCCGTCCAGGTCATGCCGCGGCCGCTCTGGGCGATGCGCTCGCCCTCGACCCAGTGGCCGAAGTACTGGCCCCCGGTGGGCCACTTCACGCTGGCCAGGGCCTCGGCCTGCACGCGCTCGGCGACCTCGTCGGACGGCGGCTTGTCGCCCGAGCAGGCGGACTGGCCGAGATCTTGGTTCAGGCGGTCGACCTTGGCGATGCCCTGGTCGCGGAAAGAGGTCTGGATGATGGTGCGCGCCTCTTGATCGAGGCTGGGCGCCGCAGGGCCGGGGGCGGCGCAACCGGCCACGATGGCGGCGGCCGCCAGACAGCCGGCGGTGGTGCTGATCCTTCTCATGATGATCTCCTGTCTCAGCGCTTGATGGCCGGGGCGATGGACGCCGCACCCTTGGCGTTCACGCCCATGTAGGTGCCCAGGGCGATGGTCACTTCCGAGCCAAAGCCGGGGTAGGGAAAGCGCTGCTGGCGGTAGCAGTCGTTCAGACGCAGCTGCATGCCCCACATCTCGCCATTGCTCACGCGGTAGGCCGGCCAGGCCGCGAAGCCCACGCCATCCCCGGGGTTCTTGGTGAGGTTGGGCAGGTCCTGCAGGCGGATGCGCTGGCCATCCACCGCATGGCATGCGGCGCAGGAGAAATCGTGCGTGCCGCCGCGGAAGAAGAAGGCGCGCTTGCCGATTTCGAAGCTGCGGCGTTCTTCCGGGTGGGCCTGCGGCAAGTTGAACCGCATGCCCCGGGACTCGGTGGCCACCCAGGTGGCCAGCGCCGTGACGTTCGCCATCTCGCCCTGTCCGAACCGGGTGTTGGCGATGGCCGCACCGTCCAAGCCTTGCAGCGTGCTCATGCAGTGCACGAGCCGGGTCTCCAGGTCCATGACCTTGCCCGTGTCGGCAAAGTAACGCGGCAACTCCACGAAGGTGCCTTTGACCACGCCCGGGCCCTTGCCCAGGTCACAGGCTTCGAGCGAGGCGTTCTTCGGACCGCGCTTTTGCTTCCACAGGCTCTCGCCCTTGGCCTCGAACAGCTCGGCGGGGTTGCCGTCCTCGAGCAGCTTGCGGTACTCGGCAATGCTGTCGGCCGCAGACTTGGCCTGCGCCCAGAGGGCACCCCCGGCCATGGCAGCGCAGATGGCGATGCCAACGATGGTCAGTCGTCTCATGAGTCTCCTCTCGTGGCGGTGATGTGAGATCACCCAGGTTCAAGGGGCGGGTTCTGGGCCCGCCCTCTGGCGTTTCACGTCGTGCGATCCGAATCAACAGGGCTCAGAGTCAGCTCACCGTGGCCTCGTCGGTGCGCGTGTCGCCCTTGTTGTCCACCCAGGTCACCGCGATCTTGTCGCCGGCCTTGGCGCCCTTGACGAAGAACTGCAGGAACGGGTTCTTCGAGACGGGGGTGCCCCATTCGGCGCGCATGACCTGCTTGCCGTTGTGCAGCGCGGTCACTTCCTGGATGAACCAGGCGGGAATGGTCTTGCCTGCGGAGTCGCGGCGCTGGCCGGTCTCCATCTCGTGGCTCATCAGCACGCGCACGTTGGCCTTGTCGCCAGCCATCTGGGCGCGGATGCGCATCGGGTCTGCCATGGTGTCTCTCCTAATCTGTGGTCATGAGGTCGGTGTTCACGAGGTGCGGTGCAGGCGCTCAGCCGCCGCATCCGCCCAGGGTCACCTTGATTTCCTTGCCGCTGAACAGCACGCGCCCGTCGCCCATCATGGCCACGGCGTAGACGTTGGACGACTGGCCCATCTTGACGCGGGTGCTGAAGTTGGCGTCCACCGCATCGCTCACGTCGAACACGGCCGCCAGCACGCTGGGGTTCTTCTCCACCACGATGGCCATGCGCTTGACGCCGGGCAGGTTGGTGGAGCAGCCCACGGGCACCACGGCGCCGTTCTCGGCAATGTCCGGGCCGGTGAGCGTGATGTCCTTGCTCTCGACGGCGGCGCTTCCGCCCAGTGCCTTGATGGCTTCGGCCACGGACTTGGCTTCAAAAGCGGCCTTGGTCCAGGCAGCGTGGGCGGCCTGAGGCAGCAGGCCGGCGGTGGCCAGCAGGCCCATCAGGGCGGCGCTTTGCGCGAGCATCTCGCGGCGGTTGGTCTTCATGGGTTTCTCCTTCTGATCGTTCAGGTGATCGTACTGTTTGCGCGGTTCGCACGGCTGATCGTGCGGGTGATGGAACGGGTCGCTTTGCCGTTCAAGGGCTGATGGTTGGCGGTATGTTATTTCGCTGCGCCGCTGGCCACCCATTGGGCCAAGGCCTGGGCATCAGCCTTGGGAAGGCTCTGGGCGGGCATGGGGATCGCCCCCCAAGCCCCTGCGGCGCCACCCACGATCTTGCCACTCAGGTATTCCACCCGGTCGGCCCGGCTGGCGTACCGCTTGGCCACCTCCTGCATGGACGGGCCCAGCACCTTCCTGTCCACGGCGTGGCAGGCCGTGCAGTTGTGCTTGCTGAACAGGGCCAGCGCTGCGGCGGACTCTGCGCCGGCGCCCGCACCCTTTGCCGGTGCGGCCGGCCTGGCTTCTGGCGCTGCAGGGCGCGCGGGCACCGCGCCGACAGGGGCTGCCGGCCTGGTGGTGTCCGCACCCAGTTGCGCGCCCACCATGCGGTTTTGCTCGGCCAGGTTGCCGTGGGCGTTGCGCGCGTGGTCGGGCAGGAAGGAGGCCACCTTGGCCTCGGTGGCGCAGTCCTTCATGCAGGCCGTGGCCTTGATGTCGGGCTTGCCGCCGTTGCCCAGGCCCTTGCCGGGCCACAGGCCGTGGTCGGTGGTCATGCCGTTGCGGTTGGGCATGCGTCTTTGCACCTCGGCCATGTTGCGGTCGGACAAGGTGAAGCTCTCGGGCACCACCTCGGCCATGTTCAACATGTACGCCGTGACCGCATAGACCTCGTCGGTCTTGAGCGACTTGGGCGCATTCCACGGCATGGCGCGGTTGATGTAATCCCACAGCGTGGACAGCGTGGGCACCTTCATCATGGTGGTGCGCCCGGGGAAGGACTCGTCGGTCAGGCGCTTGACCCGGCCGGTCCTGATGTCGTCCTTGGTGGTGCCGCCGATCAGGGGTGAGAAGACCTCGTTGCTCTCGCCGAACACGCCGTGGCAGGAGGCGCACTTGGCTTCCCAGATCTCCATGCCTTGCGCCACGGTGCCGCTGCCCTGGGGCAGGCCCTTGAAGTCCGGGCGCACGTCGATGTCCCAGGCGGCCACTTCCTTGGGCGTGGCGGCACGGCCGATGCCGGGGAACGGGCTGGGCGACTGGGCCGCCACAGCCCCCGCTGCGCAGCCCATCACCAGGGCCGCGAGGGTGCGTTGCAAGTGCAGGCGGTTCATGCCGAAGACCCCCGTACCCGTGCGGCTGGCTTCAAGAAAGCTGGACATTCTTCACCTCCCCGCTGTCCTGCACGAGCCAGGTCTGGATGCTGTTGTTGTGATAGATCGAGCGCGTGCCGCGCACCGCACGGGCTTGCCGGTAGGTGGGCTGCACGTAGCCGGTGTCGTCGATGGCGCGGCTCTGGATCAGTGCCGGCCTGCCGTCCCACACCCACTGGAGGTTGAAGCGGGTCAGGCACTTGGACAGCACGGGCGTTTCCAGGCGCGCCGTGCGCCAGTTGGCGCCGCCATCCACCGACACGTCCACCCGCTTGACCTTGCCGCGGCCCGACCAGGCCAGGCCGCTGATGTTGTAGAAGCCCTTGTCCAGCAGCACCTGCCCGCCCGAGGGCGTGGTGACCACGCTCTTGCATTCCTGGATGCTGGAGTATTGGCGGTGCAGGCCCGAGGGCATCAGGTCGATGTAGTGGATGGCCTCATCCTTGCTGCCGTAGGGCTGGTCGCCCACCTCGATGCGCCGCAGGTACTTCACCCAACTCACCCCTTGCACGCCCGGCACCACCAGGCGCAGCGGGTAGCCGTTCTCGGGCCGCAGCATCTCGCCGTTCTGGCCGTAGGCCAGCAGCACTTCGCCGTTTTCCACCATCTCCATGGGGATGGTGCGCGTCATGGAGGAGCCGTCAGCGCCTTCAGCCAGCACGAAGCGGCCGCGCTTGTAGTCCACGCCGCACAGGTCCAGCACCATCTTCAGCGGCACGCCGGTGAACTCGCTGCAGCTGATCATGCCGTGGCTGTACTGGCAGGTGGGCACGGCCACGTTGCCCCACTCCATGCCGGTGTTGGCGCCGCACTCGATGAAGTGGAATCGGCTCACCGAAGGCAGCCGCATGAGTTCGTCCATGGTGAAGACCTGGGGGGTCTTGACCATCTTCTCGTCCGAGCCGTTGACCATCAGGCGGTGCCTGGACGGGTCCACATCCCACCAGCCCTGGTGGTGGCGCTCGAAGTGCAGGCCGCTGGGCGTGACGATGCCGAAAAGGCTCTGCAGCGGCGCAAATGACACCGAGGCCTGGGTGGTCTGTGTCAGGCCGGGGCTCTGCCGGCGCTGCACGTTGGCTTCGAACTTTGAGGGCTTGCCGTAGCCATCGGTCACCACCGGCAGGCCCAGCCCTGTGGTGTGGGCGGGCAGGTTCAGGATGTGGGGGTCGCCGCCCTCGGCGGGCACGGGGTTGGACTGGGCCTGAGCCCCCGCAGCAGCGGTGCCCGCCGCGGCAGCGGCAAAGGCCGCGCGGATGAAGTCCCGGCGGCCTGCCTTGGCCTGCGCGAACACCGTGCGCACGCCCTCGGGCGAGATGAAGTTCTCTGGCGCCTTGAGCAGGCGACCTGATGTCGGTGCGTGGTCGGCCACGTCAATTCCTCCGGCCCGGACAGGCCATTGTTCTGAATATCAGCAAGTATGAATATAGCCAGCTGATCGCACATCAGGGTAAACACCCGGGCCGGGTGTTCGTGTGCGTCAACGCAGCGTCAGACCACGGGACTGCCCGCCGCCAGGGGCGAGGAAGGCCCCTCAGGCGTGGCCGATCACCGAGGCCGTGGCCACCAGTTCCTCGAACAGCGCCAGCGACACCTTGCCCGAGACCGCGAACGGGTCCAGCGCAGCGGTGGCGGAGTACTTCAGCAGCAGCGAGGGGTTCAGGCGCGACATGTTGACCTGGCCCATGGACCAGCTGGCAAAGCGCCGCTCGCCGATCTCTTCATACAGCAGCAACTCCACGTCGCTGTGCCTCGGGTCGGTGCAGATCCGGTTGTAGAGCCGGTTGACGGCGCTGCGGCCGCCTTCCAGCACCTGCAGGAAGATGCCGCCGGAAAAGCACAGCACCCCGGTCACTCCGGTGGTGGGGTTGTTCGCCTTGCTCTGGCGCAGGATGGTGACCAGCTCTTCCTGGTCCAGCGCCGGCACCGCCCGGCTGGCGTACATCAGTCGCACGAGCATGGTCTCAATTTCCCTTGTGCTTGGGCAGCAGCGACAGGAACTCGCGCCGCAGGTTCGGGTCTTTCAGGAAAGCCCCGCGCATCACGCTGTTGACCATGGCGGACTCGTTGTCCTTCACGCCGCGCCAGTGCATGCAGAAGTGATCGGCCTCCATCACGATGGCCAGGCCGTCGGGCTTCACGCGGTCCTGCAGTTCGT
>JBMLPD010000449.1:0-5878 GCA_049242285.1 Rubrivivax sp. | reverse complement strand
CTTCGGCCGTTCAGACCCTTCAGGCGGCCTCGCACAGTTCCTCCAGCTCCTCGCGGAAGTGCTCGGGCTGAGGAACGGGCGGCACGGGCAGCGGCGCCTGCAGCGGCCTGACCGTGGCCAGGCGGCCGGCCGCGGCCGGCGGGGCTGCGCCGTTCCACCCCGGCAGCACCACCTGCTCGAAGACCTTGCGGCCCCCGCGGGCCTCTTGCGCCCGAAGTGCCAGCCATTGCTGTCGCGTCAGTTCGTGCTCGATGAGCTCCACGTCGCCCAGCGTCTCGTGCTTGCGCCACACCGTTCGCACGGGAACCAGGTCGATCAGCTTCAAAAGTCTGTTCGAGCTGTGGTTGGTTGGCGAAGCCGCTCCGACCAGCAGCCTCGCATCAGAGAGACTGAAGGCGGCATCGACGCAAGCCTTGCACAGCTCCAGGCTGACGCGGCCGTGCCAGAACACCGGGTGCGTCCAGATGCCCATCTCGACGGCCCCCAGCGGGTTGGCTGCGTGGGGCAGGAACCTGAACAGCCCCACCCACTGCCCGGTTTCCTTGACCACCGCGCTCACCGCCGCCAGCCGGCCCTGTTGTGCGGCCTGCATGATGGCCTCGACGCGCTCGAACACCTCGGACGTCTGTGCCGGCTGCGCCCACAGCAATCCCGAGTTGAATGCAGGGTTTCTGGTGGCCTCCCACAGGGGCCAGGCGTCCGCCAGGGCCAGAGGGCGAAGCGCCAGCCTGGGGGTGTGGACGAGTTGCAGTTCGTTGGCGAATTCCTGAAAGTCAATTTGCATTTGCTGCTCCATTGGGTCGATGATCGAGCCCGTGGCCCCGCGCCACAGGCCCGCGGCCAGGCCAGGCGGGGCGAGTTCCGGTCTGCCAAGACCAGCCTTGCGCCAAGGCCTGCCGAATGTCTTTGTACGCTCACCAAGAGTACCGCTGTGAAACCTGAAGCGAATGACCAAGTGCCGCACCCATTTGAGGACCTGAGCCTCGAGGCCCTGTTGAACGATGTGTCCGAAGCGGTGGTCTGGGTGGACCACACCTGGACGGCCCGCTACTGCAACGCGACCTTTGCGGCCAACCTCGGCCTGACGCCCGAGCAGGTCATCGGCCGCACGCCCTTCGAGTACAGCCCCACGGACTTCAGGCGCTCCCTCTTCTGGGACGCCTGCAACACCTGCATGGTCCACCGCAAGGCGGGTAGCCAGATCGGGTTCTCGACCGTGCTCAAGCGCTGGCTGCTGGTGCGGGTGTTACCCGTGCGCGGCGGTGTGCTGATGCTGGCCAGCGATGCCAGCGACGGCGTGGTCAAGACCTACCAGCTGGCGCAGGCCGCCGTGCGCGACCCGCTCACGGGCCTGGGCAACAAGCTGGCACTGGAGCAGCAGACGGACGACCTGGTGGCCCGCTCAGAGCCCTTCACGCTGGCGCTCCTGGGGCTCAGGCGCATCCGCGACATCAACGAGGCGCACGGTTACGCCACCGGGGACCTGGTGCTCATGGAGGTGGCGTCCCGCTTGCAGAGCGGGACGTTGGACTCCGAGGCCGTGTTTCGGGTCAACAGCGACAAGTTCGCCGTGCTCATCAAGGGCGTCAACGCCGGGGCAACCCAAGAGCGCGTCAGGCAGCTGCTGGCGCTGGTGGACGCGCCCGTGGATCTTCAGGGCCAGCGCATTCGCATGACCGCCAGCGTCGGCACGGTCGGCTACCCCGCCAACGGCACCACCTTCGAGCCGCTGCTCAAGCGCGCCGGCCTGGCCCTGGGGGAGGCCAAGAAGCGCATGAACGCCGCAAGTCTGCCCGTGGCGGCCTTTGATCCAGACCTGGAGCAGGCCTCCACGCTGCGGTCGGCGCTGGAGCAGGAGTTGCGCCAGTGCCTGGACGGCAGCCAGTTCCTGCTGATGCTCCAGCCCAAGGTCTGCCTCACCACCGGCAACGTGGTCGGTGCCGAGGCCCTGATCCGTTGGGCCCATCCCACGCGGGGCATGGTCTCGCCCGGGTCTTTCCTGCAGATCGCCCGGGAGATCGGTGTCATGCACTGCATCGACGCGTGGGTGCTGCGACAAGCCATCGCGCTGTGCAAAGAACTGCACGGCTCAGGCCCGGGGTTCCCGCTGAGCATCAACTTGTCGGCCGATGCACTGGGTGATCTCGCGCTGCCCGAACGCCTGGGCCGCGACCTGGCCGCCGCCGGCGTTGCCGCATCGCTGCTGGAGATCGAGATTCCCGAAGGCGATTTGATGGCGGACGTCGAAGCCTCGACGCAAACGCTGCAGGCGCTGAACGCCATGGGCGTACGGCTGTCGATCGACGACTTTGGCACCGGGTATTCCTCGTTCGCGTACCTGGTGAAGTTTCCCGTGCACACACTCAAGATCGACCGCACGTTCGTCATGGGCCTGCACAGCAACGACATGTACCGCAAGATCGTCAGGGGGATGGTGAAGTTGGCGCACTCCATGGGCCTGAGCGTCGTGGGCGAGGGCGCGGAGTCCCGGTCACAGCTGCAGCTTCTGCGGCGCATGAAGTGCAATGCCGTGCAAGGCTACGCCGTGGCCAAGCCCATGCGCGTGGCAGACTTCAAAGTCTTTATGGCGTCGCGCCCCGCCCGGCGGGGGCCCGATCCGATGGCCATCTGACATCAGCCCGTTTGCACACGCCTGGACGGAAGCTCCATGCCTGACCGATCTGCGACTGCCGCGCCAGCACTCTGGCAGGCCTGGCCCGTGTGGGTGTGGGGCCTGCTCATGGCCTCTTGCACGGTGGTGCTGGACTTTTTCGTGGTGCTTGCGTGCCTGCCGATCATCGCGACCACCTTGGGCGCCTCACCAGCCGAGCTGCAACTGGTGCTGGGCGCCTACGCCATTGCGAACGCGGCGCTGCTGATCGTGGGCGGCCGGCTGGGCGACCTGCGGGGGCGGCAGCGCACGCTGCGCATGGGCCTGGCGCTGTTCGCCGCAGCGTCCGTGGGTTGCGCCATGGCCACCGATCCCACCACGCTGATCCTGTTCCGGGCGGCGCAAGGCGCCGCCGGCGCGCTGATGCAACCCCAGGTGCTGGGGCTGCTGTCGGTGTCGGTCCCGACGGCAAGCCGCCCGCGCGCGTTCAATCTGTACGCGGCAAGCATGGGGTTTGCAACCGTGGCGGCCCAGTTGATCGGCGGTGCCCTCGTGGCCTGGCTGGCGCCTGACACGGGCTGGCGCGCCTGTTTCTGGCTGTCGGTGCCGCTGTGCATGGGGGCGGCCTGGCTCGCGCGGGGTGTCGTCGAGCCGTCGCCTGCCGCAGGCTCTGCAGAAGCTCAGGGCCCGGTCTTGCCGGCGGCTGACGCAGCGGCCGGCCCGAAACGCGGCCGTCCGGGCGGCCCACTCGACCTGGTGGGGGCCTGCATGCTGGGCGCTTTGCTGGCGTTTCTGTGCTCGGCCCTGACCCTCGGACGCGAACAGGGCTGGCCGGCCTGGTCGCAAGGCGCTCTGCTCACGGCCGCCGGGCTTGCGGCTGCACTGGTGGGCTGGCAGGTGCGTGGCCGCAGGCTGGGCCAGCACCGCATCATCCCGGCAGGCGTTCTGAGCCACAACCGGTTCTGGCTGGCCTTGCTGACCATAGGCGTGTTCTACGCGGGCATCGCCTCGCTGTACTTCATCTTGTCACTGGATCTGCGCGACAAGGCCGGGCTGTCACCCCTGGGCGTGGCCACGGTGCTGAGCGTGATGGCGGCCTCCTTCGTCACCGCCTCGTCTTCACGGCGTGTGAAGGCCCGGGTCGGCGCATGGTGGGCCGAGTGGGGCGTGGCCGCCCTGGCTGCGGGCCATGTCGCCATGTGGGCGGCCTCGTCCTTGTCGGGCTGGGGCTACCCCCTGCCGCTGGCGGCGTATGCGGCTGCGGCGCTGCTGCAAGGCCTGGGCATCGGCTTGCTGATGGGCCCGCTGGTGGGCACATCGCTGGCCAAGGTGCCGCCGCAGTACGCCTCGGTTGGCGGGGGCATGGCATCGACCGTGCAGCAGATCGGCAACTCGCTGGGCATCGCCGGCATCGGGCTGGCCTACCTGCCCGGCGCAGAACAGCCGGGATCCACCGGGGGCGCCGTGGCGTACCTGCTGCTGATGTTGACGGTGCTGCTGGCGTTGCGGGGGGTGGCCAGGCGCGGTGAACAGGCGGCAGCCAAGGTGCAGCGGCTTGAGCGCTGACCCGCCGGTCCGCCCGCAGGCCGCAGTCAGCGCGCGCCGACACGGGGTGCTGGGGGCGATGGCGCTCCTGGCCCTGCCGCTGTTTGTGCGCCATGCCCGCGCGGCCGATGTGCCGCGCTTCGGGCTGGGCGTGGCCTCGGGCCAGCCCCGGGCCGACGGGATGGTGTTGTGGACCCGGTTGACCGGCCCGAGCCTGCCCGACCAAGTGCCCGTGCAATGGGAACTGGCGCACGACGAGGCCTTCACGCGGATTGCGGCGCGGGGGGTGGAGGTGGCGCAGGCCGAGACCGCGCACAGCGTGCATGCGGAGCCCGGCGGCCTGGCGCCGGGGCGCACCTGGTGGTACCGCTTCACGGCCCTGGGTGACCGAAGCCCGGCGGGCCGCACCCGCACGGCGCCCGACCCCGGCGCCGAGGCCAGCCTGCGCTTTGCCATCGCCAGTTGCCAGCGCTGGGAGTACGGGCACTACGCCGCCTGGCGCGACATCACGGCCTCGGAGCCCGACCTCATCGTCTTCCTGGGCGACTACATCTACGAATACCCGCTGCTGGCGAGGGACCCGGTTCGCCCGATCAGCGGCGGCCTGGTGACCACGCTGGCAGGCTACCGGGACCGCTACGCGCAATACAAGGCCGACCCCTTGCTGCAGGCCGCGCACGCCTGTGCGCCCTGGGTGATGGTGTGGGACGACCATGAAGTGGAGAACGACTACGCGGCTTCGCTCGGCGGGGGGTTGCTGGGCCACTCGCTGGGTGCCGTGCTGGGAGATTTCGACCGCCGCCGCGCCGCCGCCTACCAGGCCTACTGGGAGCACATGCCCTTTCCCAAGTCGGCCCGGCCGACCGGGGACGCCATGCGCATCTACGGCCACCTGGACTGGGGGCGCCTGGCCCGCATCCAGTTGCTCGACAACCGCCAGTACCGTGATCCGCAGGTGTGCCCGCGGCCGGGGCGCCTGGCGGGCTCGCACACGGTCTCGCTCAAGGCCTGCCCCGACCTGCTGGACCCCCGACGCAGCCTGCTGGGGGCGGCGCAGGAGCGCTGGCTGGCGCAGAACTGGAGCCTGGAGCGGCCCTGGAACCTGGTGGCTCAGCAGACCTTGATGTCGCGCCTGAGCTGGACCGATCCCGCCGCCGACCCCAGCTACTGGACCGACGGCTGGGACGGCTATGCGCCGTCACGCCAGCGGCTGCTGAGCGCGGCGGCGCAGCGCCGGGTGCCGGGCCTGGTGGTGCTGGGCGGCGATGTGCACGCCCACTGTGTGGGCGAACTCAAACCCGACTACGACGACCCGCGCAGCCCTGTGGTGGGCGCGGAGTTCTGTGGCACCTCCATCTCCAGCCGCGGCCCGGCGCAGCCGCGCCTGGACGCGGCGCTGCCGCTGAACCCGCACCTGCTGTACGGCAACGCCCGCCATCGCGGCAGCGTGCTGTTCCGCCTGGACGCCCGCGCGCTGCACGCCGACCTGCGCGCTGTGGAGCGACCCCAGGATGCGCACAGCGCAGTGCGCAGCGCGGCCCGCTTCGTGGTCGAATCGGGCCGGCCGGGGCCGCAGCACCTCTGAACCGATCCACGGCCCCGGGGCACACAAGAGACCTGACTGCCGGACAGGAGCCACCCAGCCGTTTGACAAGAGATCCTGCTGCCGGAACGGACCCACCCAACCGGTTGACAAGACCCTGCTGCCTGAACGGACCCAAC
>JBMLPD010000448.1:0-5301 GCA_049242285.1 Rubrivivax sp. | reverse complement strand
CCACCGGGTTGGCGTAATGCGGGTTCTGCGGCAGGCCGGCCAGCATCGCCGTCTCGGCGATGGTCAGGCGCTCCAGCGGCTTGCCGAAGTAGGTCTGCGCAGCAGCGGCAAAGCCGTAGGCCCGCTGCCCCAGGAAGATCTCGTTGAGATAGACCTCCAGGATGCGGTCCTTGGACAGCTCCTGCTCCACCTTCAGGGCCAGCAGGATCTCCTTGGCCTTGCGCTCGGGGGTGAAGCGCGGCGTCAGCAGCATGGTGCGCACCAGCTGCTGCGTGATGGTGGAGGCCCCCTGCTTCATGCCGCCGGTCATCATGGACAGCACGGCACGCGCCATGCCCTTCGGATCGACGCCGCTGTGTTCGCGAAAGCGCGTATCCTCCACGGCCAGCACGGCGTCCTGCAGGCGCCTGGGAATGCGCGACAAGGGCACGAAGATGCGGCGCTCGGCGCCGAACTGCGCAATCTCCACCCCATCGGAGGTCACCACCTGCAACGGCAACCTGGGCTGGTAGTGGACGATGCGGTCGATGGGGGGCAGTTCAAAGGCGGCTGCAGCGCCGGGCGACAACAGGTTCAGACTGAAGAGCAGGCTCGCCGACAGGGCAGCGTTGAGGATTCGCATGCCTGAATTATCGAGAGGCCAGCGGCCGGGAAGGGCCGAGAATTCGCTTCGCGGGCGCCGTTTGGCCGTCAGGAGTTCCTCGGAGTGTTCGGCCCGCGAACCGTCAGCACCCGGCCCGAGACCTGCTGCGTGAAGATCTCCATGGACACCATCGACCCGCGCGAGAAGACGCTTCCGACGGTCCTCACCCCCTTGCAAGAGGTCGCGACGGGTGTGGATGCGGGCAAGGTGCGCCGCATCGTGCTCATGCCGGCGCGCCCACGGCCGCGCCGCCGCTTGCGCGCGCAGGGCGTGGACAACCCGGACGGCGACCAGCGCTCACCGCTGCCGACGCCGGAGCACCGCCACGCCATCGCCAATGCCTGTGCCAAGCTGGGCAAGCCCGGCCCGGTGCGGCGGGTGTTCCAGGGGTATCAGCAGCACTTGCCTGGGCCGCTCCCGTTCCGCACAGGGATGTGGGCGGCCGTGACACCGCATGCCCCGAACTGAAAGAACCCCGCCAGGCGCCCGCGCCAGCAGCGACACGCCTGCGCGGGCCACGCCTGACGGCACCAAGCGCGGATCCATGCCCGGCCCGAAACCCCTCGCCGCCCCCGCCAAGGCGATGCACAAGCTGGGCCTGGTGCGCGACATCGACCTCGCCCTGCACCTGCCGCTGCGCTACGAGGACGAGACGCGCCTCACGCCCATCGGCCAGTTGAGGGATGGCGACACGGCGCAGGCCGAAGGCGTGGTGCGGCAGGCGCAGGTGGAGCTGCGCAGCCGGCGCCAGCTGGTGGTGCGCCTGGCCGACGACAGCGGCGAGTTGACGCTGCGGTTCCTGAATTTCTATCCCTCGCACCAGAAGGTGCTGGCTGCCGGCCAGCGGGTGCGCGTGCGCGGCGAGGTGCGCGGCGGCTTTCTGGGGCGGGAGATGGTGCACCCGGTGTTCAAGGCGGTGGCGCCCGGTGCGCCCCTGCCCACGGCGCTGACGCCCGTCTACCCCAGCAGCGCGCAGCTGCCGCAGGTCTACCTGCGCAAGGCCATCGGCTCGGCCCTGGCGCGCGTGGCCCTGGACGAGGTGCTGCCGCCCGGCAGCGTGCCCCCGGGCCTGCCGAACCTGAAGGAGGCCGTGCGCCTGCTGCACCAGCCCCCGGCCGGGCTGCCGCTGGCCACCCTGGAGGACCGCAACCACCCCGCCTGGCAGCGCCTGAAGTTTGACGAACTGCTGGCGCAGCAACTGGCCCAGGCGCAGGCCCTGGCCGCACGGCAACGCCTGCGCGCACCGGCGCTGGCGTCGGTGCAAGGGCCAACCCCCCTGAGCCTGCACAGCCGCCTGTTGGCCGCACTGCCCTTCGCGCTGACCGCCGCCCAGGCGCGGGTGTGCGCCGAGATCGACGCCGACCTCGCCCGGCCCGTGCCCATGCACCGGCTGCTGCAAGGCGACGTCGGCTCGGGCAAGACGGTGGTGGCCGCGCTGGCCGCCGCGCGGGCCATGGACGCCGGCTGGCAATGCGCGCTGATGGCGCCCACCGAGATCCTGGCCGAGCAGCACTTCCACAAGCTGGTGCAGTGGCTGCAGCCCCTGGACATCACGGTGGCCTGGCTCACCGGCAGCCGCAAGGGCAAGGCGCGTGCGGCCATGCTGGAGAAGATCGCCTCGGGTGAGGCCGGTCTGGTGGTGGGCACGCACGCCGTGATCCAGGACGACGTGGTCTTTGCCCGCCTGGGCCTGGCGGTGGTGGACGAGCAGCACCGCTTTGGCGTGGCGCAGCGGCTGGAACTGCGCCACAAGCTCGTGGAGACGCAAGAAGGTGCCCCGCCCGCTGCGGGCCCGCCCCGCCTGGAGCCGCACCTGTTGACCATGAGCGCCACGCCCATCCCGCGCACGCTGGCGATGACCTACTTTGCGGACCTGGCCGTCAGCACCATCGACGAACTGCCGCCCGGGCGCACGCCCATCGTCACCAAGGTGTTTGCCGACCGCAAGCGCGAGCAGGTCATCGCCCGCATCCGCGACGAGCTGCAGCAGGGCCGGCAGGTGTACTGGGTGTGCCCGCTGATCGAAGAAAGCGAGTCCCTCGACCTGCAGAACGCCACCGAGACCCACGCGCAGCTCAGCGCCGTGCTGGGCGCGGCAC
Source organism: Rubrivivax sp. (assembly GCA_049242285.1). Taxonomy (GTDB): domain Bacteria; phylum Pseudomonadota; class Gammaproteobacteria; order Burkholderiales; family Burkholderiaceae_C; genus Rubrivivax. The sequence continues at coordinate 2,559 of JBMLPD010000448.1, read as the reverse complement.
TGCCGGGCTGCCAGGTGGGCCTGCTGCACGGCCGCATGCCGGCGGCCGAGAAGGCCGCCGTGATGGCCGCCTTCACCGGCGCGCGCATGGGCGTGCTGGTGGCCACCACCGTCATCGAGGTGGGGGTGGACGTGCCCAACGCCAGCCTCATGGTGATCGAGCACGCCGAGCGCTTCGGCCTGGCCCAACTGCATCAACTGCGCGGGCGGGTGGGGCGCGGCTCGGCGGCCAGCGTGTGCGTGCTGCTCTACACCGGGCCCTTGTCGGACACGGGCAAGGCCCGGCTGCGGGCCATGGCCGAGACCACCGACGGCTTCGAGATCGCGCGGCGCGACCTGGAGATCCGCGGCCCGGGCGAATTCATGGGCGCACGCCAAAGCGGCCAGGACCTGCTGCGGTTTGCCGACCTGAACGGCGACACCGGCCTGCTGGAGCAGGCCCGCCGCATCGCACCGCGCCTGATGGCCGAGCACCCCGCCGCCGCGCGAGCCCACGTGGCCCGCTGGCTCAGCACCAAGGCGGAGTTTCTGAAGGCGTGAAGGGTGAAGGCTGCCGGGCGCTGCGCGGGTGCAGCGCCCCTGTTCGCCACTGCGGCCTCACCGCCCCCTCACCGCCCCCTCACTGCCGGGTGGGCAGCATCGCAGGCGCATGGGCGAACATGGACCACAGTTCCACCGGCACGGCCAGGGGGTCGGCCTTGGCCTCGGCCTCCAGCGCCTTCAGGGTCTGGCGTGCGGCGTCCTTGCGGCCGGCCGCCAACTGGGCCATGGCCAGGTGCAGGCGGGCCTCCACGGGGCGACGCAGCCCACCCTTGGCAAGGCCCTGCTCCATGAGGGCCAGGCCCGGCTCCACCTGGGCCGCAGGCACCCCCGGCGGCAGGCCGGCCACCATGGCCCAGCCCAGATCGGCCAGGCCGTTGCCATTGGGGGCGGTCCTGGCCGAAGCTTCGGCCGCAGGACGGTCGGCCGCCTCGGCAGCGGCCTGCTTGCGCACCTGTTCGCGCAGGGCCTGGTGCGCTGCCGCCTGCGCGCCCTTGCCCATCTGCCCAGCGGCAAAGGCCTCCTCGATCACCGACAGCGCCTCGGCCGGCTGGCCCAGGCGCGAGGCCAGCTGTGCCAGCTCCTCACCCAGCTCCAGTTGCTTGACACCGCCCACCAGGCGCAGCAGGCGGTACATCTCGAGCAGCGTGCGATCGGGGATGGCAGGGTCGCGCGCAGCCGCCACCACCAGGTCCATCCAGTACTCGGGGCGCGGGTAGGCAACTGCCAGCCGCTGCAAGGTGCGCTGCGTGCCCGCGTCCTTGAGCTTGCGCTGCAGGGACAAAAGGGTGCGAAGGTGCGATTCAGGCAGCGTCGCTCCAGCCTTGTCAGCGGCATCCAGGCGGGCCGCCAGAGCGGCCATGGCGCCCTTGTCGTCACCGCTGGCCAGCTGACTCTGGATGCGCACCATGCGCACGGCATCCTGCGTGCCGCCCAGGGCCGCGTAGCGCTCGGTCCAGCGCAGCACACGCGCATGGTCGTTCAGGCGCGAGGCAATGCTGACCACGGCTTCCAACAGGCCCACCTCGTCGGCCTGCGGGGTCTGTCCGGTGGCCAGGGCGGCCTCCAAGGCCTGAAGCACCAGGGCGCTGTTGCCCTGCCGCTGGGCCACCGCCGCCCGGGTGCGCTCCACCAGCATGGATTCGTAGGGCGTGAGGTTGGGCAGGGCCGCAGCCAGTGCGACATTGCGCATGGCCTCGTCAAGCTGTCCCTGGGCAAGCAGCGTCTGCGCGGCGTTGATCGGGGTGGCGAACTCGGCCCGCACGGCCTGGACGACCTGCAGTACAGGCGCCGCAGCGGGTGGGGGGGGCGCGGTCTGGGCGACACAAGCCATCGAGGCCGAACCCAGGGCCAGGGCGCTGATCAGGACGGCAACGCGGCTGCGCGCCGCTTGGAGTCTGGGAAAGGTAAGGTCACGCATGGTGGAGGAATGAAGGTAGAGGGGACGGCGCGATCGCTCGGCGGCGCGCGCGAGCATACCCGCCCATCGGCCCCGCGGTTTCAGGGCGGTTTCATTCGGGCATGCGCGTTGAGGCGTCCACACGCCGGCTTCGTCGGTCTGCAGCCCGCTGCCGGACAATCGATCCATGACCCTCACCGAGTTGCGCTACATCGTCGCCGTCGCCCGCGAGCGGCACTTCGGCCGCGCGGCCGAGGCCTGCTTCGTTTCGCAGCCCACGCTGAGCCTGGCGGTGAAGAAGCTGGAGGAGGAACTGGACGTCAAGCTCTTCGAACGTGGCGGCAGCGAGGTCAGCGTCACGCCGCTCGGCGAGGCCATCGTGCGCCAGGCCCAGGTGGTGATGGAGCAGGCCGCCGCCGTCAAGGAGATCGCCAAGAGCGGCAAAGACCCGCTGTCCGGCCCGCTGAAGCTGGGCATCATCTACACCATCGGCCCCTACCTGCTGCCCGACCTGGTGCGCCAGGCCATCGAGCGCGTGCCGCAGATGCCGCTGATGCTGCAGGAACACTTCACCGTCAAGCTGCTGGACATGCTGCGCAGCGGCGAGATCGACTGCGCCAT
>JBMLPD010000447.1:0-1166 GCA_049242285.1 Rubrivivax sp. | reverse complement strand
CGGGTTTCGGTGCGGCTGGCGGGGTCGCCGGCTTCGGCGTGGCGGCGCCAGTCGCGCACCCAGTGGATCTCGTCGCACACCTCCAGCAGGCCCATGGTCTCGCGGTCGCCCACCAGGATGCCGTGCACGGCCAGGCCCAGCGTGGTGCGGGCCTCGTCCAGGCGCTGCAGCGTGGCGGGCACGCAGCCGAACTCGCCGTCGCTGACGATCAGCAGGTCGGCGCTGCCCCAGGTGCTGCCGTGCACCAGGTCCACCGCGCGTTCGATGGGCGTCTGCACGTCGGTGCCGCCGTCAAAGCCCTGGCCCATCAGGTCCAGCAGGGCCTCCAGGCCCCCGGGGCCGGCCAGGTCGCGCTCCAGCAATTCACCCGGGCCGCCAAAGGCGATGAGCCGGCAGCCGCGGCCGCTGGCGCGGGCGGCGCGCAGGGCGGCGATGGCCACCGCCTTGGCGATGAGCTCGGGCGCGCCGCGCATGGAGCCTGAGGTGTCCAGGCACAGGATGAAGGGGCCGTGGGCGCGCGGTTCGGGCGGGGCCTCGTGCAGGTCGCCTCGCGTCGCTGCGTTGGGGTCGGGCCGCCAGTCGGTCAGCACGGCCTGGCTGTCGTGGGCCAGCAAGCGGCCCTCGGCGTACCGGGCCCGCCACAGCCGTCTGCCGATGGGGTGGCGCAGCAGTGCGGCCTCGGCGGGCAGCATGCGCTCCAGCCCAGCGGCCAGGCGCACGCCGGTCAGTTCACCGGGCGCGCCGGGGATGCGGGTCTCCTGGGCGCGCAGCGGCAGGCGCTGGGCCGCTTCCTGGGCTTGGGCTGCTGGTCGCGGTGGCGGACCGGGGCGGGCATCGCTGCGCCCCAGGCGCTCCAGCAAGGCCACCAGCGAAGGCAGTTCGGCCAGTCGGCCCGCGGCCTGGCGCGCCGCCTGCCACTCGCGTGACCGCAACTGACCGCGCAGCGCGTCCCAGCGCAGGTGGGTGCCGTCGGCCAGGTCGCGCAGCAGGGCGAGTTCGTCCTCCAGGCCGGCGGTGTCGATGCGCCAGGCCTCACGGAATTCGGCCACCACCTGCGCCACGGCCTGCGCCCGGTTCAGGCGGGGTTGCAGGTCTGGGATGCGGTCCAGGTGCCACAGCAGCGTGCGCAGCACCTGCTCGGCCAGCGTGGGCACGCCGCGGGCCAG
>JBMLPD010000446.1:0-2243 GCA_049242285.1 Rubrivivax sp. | reverse complement strand
CGGCTCTCGCCCGATGCCCGGCACCTGCTGGCCATCGAGAGCCGTGGCGACCAGCGCACCGTGCTGGTGTGGAAGACCGATGACATTGCGGCCAAACCCAACGTCATCGGGTCCAGGAACATGCGCATCGAGGGGGCCTCGTTCCTCAAGAACGACCGCTTGGCGGTGACGCTGTCGCAGCCCTACGACGCCCGCCTTGGCGAACTCACCAAGATCTTCATCCGCAAGCTCATGGTCACCGACCTGGAGGGCAAGACCTGGATGGAGCCGCTGGAGGCCAACGACGCGCGCTCGGACAGCGCGCGCCGGGCGGCCGCCCTGCAGGTGCCCACGGTCAAGAGCCGCCTGCTGTCGGACCCCGACCACATCATCGTGGAGAGCGACGGCCTGGGCCTGGACCGGGATCTGTTCCGTTACAACGTGCGCACCGGCAAGGCCGCGCGCGTGATGCGTTTGGCTGTGAATGAGGCCGGAGTGCGGGTTGACGGTAAAGGGGTTCCGTACACCAAGAGCCGGGGCGGTAGCGATGCCAAGGGTCTGTACGTCGCCATCGAGATACGCAACGCCGACACCGGGCAGTGGGAAGAGCACTTCCGCTCCTATGTGAAGGACCGGGACGTCGTCGAAGTCATCGCCACCACGCCCAAGCCCCATGTCTACGTGCTGCGCAGCAATGTCGGACGCGAGGTCGCCGCGCTGTTCGAGTACGACGCCAAGGCGCGCAAGATCACCAACACCTTGTTCGAGCACCGTTACTTCGATGCTTCGGGCTTGCGCAGCCTCGTCACCGAGGATGAGGCTGAGGTGGTGGACATCGCCGGCTTCAGCTATGCGGGCCTGCATGACAACGAAGTGCAGTGGATCAACCCGGCTGTAGAGGCTGCGATCAAGGGGGTGGCCCAGTCGCTGGGCATTCAGGAAGTGCCGGTGACCCTGGTCGATCCTGCCGGCGGCCAGCGTGCCGAGGTCCGCATGTTCGCGGGTGCGGCCGTGTCCGTCGTCGAGTTTCGGCTAGGAGCCATACCTTTGTTCCTGCTGCGCGTGAGCGGGCTGAACTATCCGACCGAGCACTACCTGCTGCGCGGCCAGCAACTGCGCCTGCTGGCCCGCGAGTACCCGCAGCTTGACCGGCGGGCGCTCGGCACCAGCCGCCTCGTGTACTACAAGGCCCGGGACGGCCTGAACATCCCGGCCCTGCTGACCGTGCCCAACAAGCAACTCTGCGGCGAGGGCCCCTACGCCGCCGTGGTGCACCCTCACGGCGGGCCGTGGGCCCGCGACCACATGGACTTTGATGCTTCGGGCTGGGTGCCGTTGATGGCGTCACGCTGTCAGGTGGTGCTGCAACCGCAGTTCCGTGGTTCCACGGGCTGGGGCCGCACCCTCTGGAAGGCCGGTGATGCGGAGTGGGGCCAGAAGATGCAGGACGACAAGGATGACGGCGCGGCTTGGCTGGTGGCCGAGAAGCTTGCCGATCCCAAGCGTCTGGCCCTGTTCGGGTTCTCTTATGGAGGCTACGCGGCCTTCGTGGCGGCGGTAAGGCCAGGCCCCTACAAGTGCGCAATCTCCGGTGCTGGCGTGTCAGACATTGATCGCATCACGATCGGCCTGTTCAACAACCCCTACTTCCGAAACTCCCAGGAGCCCACCATGCGCGGCCTGAGCCCGCTGCGTTTGGCGGACAACTTGAAGATTCCCTTGATGGTTTACCACGGAGACCGGGACCAGACCGTTCCGCTGTCGCAGTCCGAGCTCTTCGTGAACAAGGCCCGTGCCGCGCGGCAGTCGGTGGACTACCACGTGCTACGAGATTTCGCCCATGGCCCTGTATGGACGCGCGAGACGGCCACACAACATCACAAGCTGATCAGCGACTACTTCGCCAAGGGCTGCGGCGGTTCGGGGCTCTGAGTGCAGTTGGCTTCGCGGCTCCGGACTTCGGGCCGGACGTCGCTTGTTGTGCTCAGCCAACGCCGTGGGCATGCAGCCCGTGAATTCTCGCTCTACCGAAGCCGCCGGCAGTTTGCGCTGACGCAAGCTGATGACAATACTCACAACCTTGGAATCACCAGGGTCTGACACGAAGGCGACTTGACGGCGAGGTACCAGCGCCGAGGCGACCTGCGAGTTTTCTTCACCACTGACTGAGGAGTGTGTTCAATGTCTTTCAAGATGACCAAGGTCGGCCTGGCGGCCGCCACCCTTGTAAGCGGCCTGACGGGGCTGTCAGCCGATGTGTTGGC
>JBMLPD010000445.1:0-1636 GCA_049242285.1 Rubrivivax sp. | reverse complement strand
CAGCCTGACGCCCAGGCTCAACCTCACGCCCAGGCTCAGCCTGACGCCCAGGCTCGGCCTCACGCCCAGACTCAGCCTCACGCCCAGGCTCAGCCTGACGCCCAGGCTCAGCCGCGGTTGCAGGGCCAGTCCCGCGGGACGGGTCGGATACCCGTTCGGGCTGAGCCTGTCGAAGCCCAGCCTCGATGTCCGAGCCGCTCAAGCCCGCTCCCCCACCCAGCCTGCCACCGAGGCCAGCGCCTTCGGCAAGGCTGCCGCATCGGTGCCGCCGGCCATGGCCATGTCGGGTTTGCCGCCGCCCTTGCCGCCCACCTGCTGGGCGACGAAGTTCACGAGTTCCCCCGCCTTGATGCGGCCGATGCTGTCAGCCGTCACGCCAGCGGCCAGCTGCACCTTGCCGCCGTCCACCGCCGCCAGGACGATGGCCGCCGTCTTGAGCTTGTCCTTGAGCCTGTCCAGGGTCTCGCGCAGGGTCTTGGCATCGGCACCTTCCAGCGTGGCGGCCAGCACCTTCAGGCCCTTGACGTCCACGGCCCGGGCCATGAGCTCGTCGCCCTGCGCCGAGGCGAGCTTGCCCTTGAGCGCGGCAATCTCCTTTTCCAGCGCGCGCACCTGCTCCAGCACCGCGCCCACGCGGCCCGGCACCTCCAGCGGCGTGACCTTCAGCACACCGGCCACGCCGCCCAGCGTGCCCTCGAGTTGCTGCAGGTAGGCCAGCGCGCTCTCACCCGTCACCGCCTCGATGCGGCGAACGCCCGCGGCGATGCCGCTTTCGGCCACCACCTTGAACAGGCCGATGTCGCCCGTGCGCTGCACGTGCGTGCCGCCGCACAACTCGCGCGAGGAGCCGATGTCCAGCACGCGCACCTCGTCGCCGTACTTCTCGCCGAACAGCATCATGGCGCCCAGCTTCTGCGCCTCCTCGATGGGCAGCACGCGCGCCTGCGTGGCGGCGTTGGCCAGGATCTCGGCATTCACCAGGGCCTCCACCCGCGCGATCTGCGCGTCCGTGACCGGGGCGTTGTGGGCGAAGTCGAAGCGCGTACGCTCGGCGCTTACCAACGAACCCTTCTGCTGTACGTGCGCGCCCAGCACTTCGCGCAGCGCCTTGTGCATGAGGTGGGTGACGCTGTGATTGCGCATGGTGCGGGCGCGCTGTTCGCCGTTCACGCGGGCGGTGATGCGGTCGCCCACCTCCACCGCGCCTTCGACGATGCGGCCCTGGTGCCCGTGCACGCTGGCCTGGATCTTGATGGTGTCTTCCACCAGCACGCGGGCGCGCTGGTTGCGCAGCTCGCCCGTGTCGCCCACCTGGCCGCCACTCTCGGCATAGAAGGGGGTGTGGTCCAGCACGATCACGGCGTCGTCACCGGCCTTGGCGTGGCTCACCGGCGTGCCCTCGACGTAGAGGGCGGTCACGGTGGCGGTTTCGCACACCAGGTGCTCGTAGCCGTGGAAGGTGGTGGCCGCGCCCTCGTATTCCAGACCCGCGGCCACCTTGAACTTGGCCGCCGCACGGGCCTGCTCGCGCTGGCGGCTCATGGCGGCGTTGAAGCCCGCCTCGTCCACCGACACGCCGCGCTCGCGGCACACATCAGCCGTCAGGTCCAGCGGGAAGCCGAAGGTGTCGTGCAGC
>JBMLPD010000444.1:0-3255 GCA_049242285.1 Rubrivivax sp. | reverse complement strand
CTGGCAAGTGCATGGCGCTGTCACCCCAAAGGTGAGGCTGCGAAAACAACGCAAGAACCGAGTCCACGCGGTGTGCGGCAAGATGACAAGCGGTCAACTGCCGTTTTCAGGGGCACTTGCCCGCTACAGGCATGAAGCGGTCCGGCTGTTATATTTCCATATAATTTCAAGCCCGAACCTGCCCCGTGCACCCCACCAGTCTTCGCAAGGTCGGCGGCTCCGTCATGCTGACCATTCCGCGTGCCGTGCTCGACCAGCTCGAACTCGAGGCGGGAGCGAGGGTGGAATTGGCAGTGGCTGATGGCAGGCTGGTTGTCGAGCCGGCACGAAAGCCGAAGTACACGCTGGCTGAGCTGCTGGCCGCCTCGGATGACGCCAGCGCAGGCCCGACCGATGAGGACAGGGCCTGGATCGACGCCCCGGCCACCGGACGCGAGCTCCTGTGAAGCGCGGTGACATCTACCTGGTGGATCTGGACCCGGCCGCCAGCCGGGATCAGCAGGTCAGCCGTCCGGTGCTGGTGGTGTCCCCCACCGAGTTCAACGAGGCCACCCACCTGCCGGTCGTCTGCCCCATCACCAACGGGGGCGACTTCGTCCGCCGCACCGGTTTTGCGGTGGAGATCACCGGCATCCCCACCACGGGGGTGGTGCGTTGTGACCAGCCTCGGGTGCTGGACTTGTCGACACGGCGCGGTCGCCGTGTCGACAAGCTGCCGCCGCCGCTGATGGACGAAGTGCTGGCGCGCCTGAGTCCTCTGTTCAACTGATCGGTTGCGGGTTCTTCGATGTTCGGCATCACCGATTACGGCGCCTTCTGCGCGGCCGTGCTGCTCTTCCTGGCGCTGCCGGGGCCAGGCACTTTTGCACTGCTGACGTCCACCGCCAAGGGGGGCTATCGTGCAGGTGCGGCCGCCACCGCGGGGATCATCATCGGCGACCAGGTGCTGATGTGGCTGGCGGTGGCGGGCGTGGCGGCGTTGCTGGCTGCGCACCCGGCGTGGTTCAGGGGCATCCAGTACCTGGGGGCGGCCTACCTGGCGTGGATCGGTTTCAAGCTGCTGATCGCCAAGCAAGGGGATGCGCCGCCCATCCGCATCGAGCCGCGCCACTACCTGCGCCAGGCGCTGCTGATCACGCTGCTCAACCCCAAGGCCATCGTCTTCTACATGGCCTTTTTCCCCTTGTTCATCGATCCGGCCCGCCACCAGGGCATGGTCACCTTCACGGCGATGGCCGTGACCATCGCCGCCATCACCGCTGCCTACTGCCTGGCGCTGTGCGCACTGGCCGGCGCCGTGACCGAGCACGTGCGGGCCCACCGGCGCCTGTCGCGCTGGATGGAGCGCGCCGCCGGCGTCTTTCTCATCGGCTTCGGCCTCAAACTGGGCAGTTCCTGATGCGCATCTTCTGCATCGCCAACCAGAAGGGTGGGGTGGGCAAGACCACCACGGCCGTGAACCTGGCCGCCGGCCTGGCCCAGATCGGCCAGCGCGTGCTGCTGGTGGACCTGGACCCGCAGGGCAACGCCACCATGGGCTCGGGCATCGACAAGCGCCAGTTGCCGCTGAGCGTGTACGACGTGCTGCTGGAGTCCGCCAGCGTGGCCGAGGCACGGCAGCGCAGCGACAAGGGCGGCTACGACGTGCTGGGCGCCAACCGCGAGCTGGCCGGGGCCGAGGTGGAGCTGGTGGGGCTGGAGCGGCGCAACGAGCGCCTGCGGGCCGCGCTGAAGGCGTCGCAGGCCGACCACGACTTCGTGCTCATCGACTGCCCGCCCAGCTTGAGCCTGCTGACGCTGAACGGCCTGTGCAGCGCCCACGGCGTGGTCGTGCCCATGCAGTGCGAGTACTTCGCACTGGAAGGCCTGAGCGACCTCGTCAACACCATCAAGCAGGTGCATGCCAACCTCAACCGCGACCTGCAGATCATCGGCCTGCTGCGCGTGATGTTCGACCCCCGCATCACCCTGCAGACCCAGGTGAGCGAGCAGCTCAAGGCGCACTTCGGCGACAAGGTCTTCCAGACGGTGATCCCCCGCAACGTGCGCCTGGCCGAGGCCCCCAGCTACGGCCAGGCGGGGGTGGTGTTCGACCCCTCTTCCAAGGGTGCGCAGGCCTATGTGGCCTTTGCGCAGGAGATGGTGGCGAGGCTGGGCGGCTGATGGCTGCGAGCGGCCCGGGCGCTGGCAGTGCACCGGCCGCAGCCGGCGCCCGGGTGCTGGCGACCGCTGTGCCGCTGGCCTTGCTGCAGCGCATCGAGGACAGCAGCCTCAACGCCAGCGCGCCGCCGCAGCAGCGCTGGCTGGACGGCTGGCTGGTGCGCTACAACCCTGGCAAGGCCAAGCGCGCGCGCTGCATCAACGCCGTGGCCCCGGGCGTGCGCAGCGCGCAGGACAAGCTGGCCGAGTGCGAAGCCCTGTTCACCGAGGTGGGTCTGCCGCTGGTGGTGCGCATCACCCCTTTCACCCAACCCGCCGGACTGGACGCGCAACTGGCGGCGCAGGGCTGGACGCTGTTCGACGACACGCGGGTGATGGTGCTGCCGCTGCCGTTGCCGCAGCGGGCCCAGCCGCCCGCAGGCACACCAGGTCTTCCCGCCGGCTGGGCCGAAACCGTCGAGCACGCGCAGGCCTTTGCGCATACGGTGGGCGCACTGCGCGGCTCGTCGCGGGTGGAGATCGAGGCCCACGCGCAGCGCGTGGTCCATTCCCCCGTGCCCTACACCGGCGTGGTGTGGCGCGATGCGGCGGGCCAAGTGCAGGTGTGCGGCCAGATCGCTCGGGAAGGCGACCTGGTGGGCCTGTACGACATCTTCACCGCGCCGGCGGCCCGCGGCCGCGGCCTGGCCACCGCCTTCGGTGCCGCGCTGTTGGGGCGGGCCGGGCAAGCCGGCGCCCGCACGGCCTACCTGCAGGTGGATGTGGGCAACACCCCGGCCCGTCGGGTTTACTTCAAGCTCGGCTTCCAGGACGGCTACACCTACCATTACCGGAGCCATGAAGCGGGCGCTCACTGAGCCCTGAGGCCTGGCCTGTTCACGGGTCAGGCTCCCGAAGTTCGGCTCACCCCCGCGCCGGCCCCACGACCTCGATGCCGGCCTGGCGCAGCGCTGTGTCCAGCGCGGCGATCTCGCCGGCCACCAGCGCGTCCAGGCGCGCCAGTTCGGCGTCCACCTTGGCCATGGCCTCCTGCGACACCTCGCGTGCCTGCTGCGTGGGTGGCTCGTCGGCGATGGCCACCACGCTGATCAGGTC
>JBMLPD010000443.1:0-1864 GCA_049242285.1 Rubrivivax sp. | reverse complement strand
CACCTGCTGGACGGCGACCTGGCCAGCAACCACCTGAGCTGGCAGTGGGTGGCCGGCACGGGCAGTTCCAAGCCCTACCTGTTCAATGCCGAGAACGTGGCGCGTTTTGCGCCGCCGCACTGGCACAGCCCGGGGACGGTGGTGGACCAGAGCTACGAGGCCCTGGACCGGCTGGCCCGCGCGGCGCATGGCGCTCATGCTCTGCCATGGGGGCACTCTGCGCCGGGACGTCGGCAGGCCTGCGCGCCCGTGCAGGCCTGTCTTGCAACGCCTGAAGGCCGGGCCGAGCCGCCGCAGTTATTTGAACCGCCCAGAGACTTGGGCTGGGGTGCCCCGGGTGCTGCTGACGTGGGGCCTCTGACCGGTCAGGATGTCTGGCTGGTGCACCCCTGGGCGCTGCGTGGGCCGCCAGCCGATCTGCCCGAGGGCGCCTGTGTCATCGGCCTGTACCTGCAGGAACACCACCGCGCCTGGCCCTGGCCCGAAGCCCGCTGGCGCTGGGTGGACGCCGCCCTGTCGGCCGTGACATCGCAGCGCTGGTACGTCGACGCTGCGGGCCTGGCCCGCGCACTGGCCGGTGCGCGCAGCGTGCGCAGCGCGCAAGACCCTCATCTCACGCGCTGGATTCCGGGCCTGGCCCGATGGGACCCGGCACCGCACCTGTTCCCACCCGTGGAGCGCCACTGCTCCAGCTTCTCGCAGTGGTGGACACGCGCCACGCGCGGGCGGCTTCAAGCCCAGGATCTGTTGTGAACCCCTCCACCCCTCATGACGCCCCTCGTGGCACCCCTCATGACGCCCCTCATGGCACCCCTCATGGCACCGATCATGAGCCGCTGACCGTCCTGTACGACGGCGCCTGTCCGCTGTGCAGACGGGAGATTGCCCATGTCCAGCGCCTGTCCCAGAGGCAGGGCGATGGGGCCCTGTGCTTTCTGGATGTCAGCGCCGCAGCGGCCGGCGGGCCCATGAGCGCGCCGGGCCGCTCCCAAGCGCTCATCCCGGAGCGCGAAGCGCGAAGGGTAGTCCAGTGAGCGCGCAGGAGCGCGCCGCCTTGCTGGCGCGGTTCCACGTGCAGCGCGCTGACGGCACGCGCCTGGACGGCGCCGCAGCCTTCGTCGAGATGTGGTCCCGCCTGTCCGGTTGGCGCTGGGTGGCCCGTCTGGCGCGTCTGCCGGGCGTGCTGAGACTGCTGGAATGGGCGTACCGCGGCTTTCTGCACCTGCGGCCCGCGCTGCAGGCGGTGGCCCGCCGCTGGGAGGCAGGACAGGACAGGCGCCACCGCCAGTACCTCGAGCGCGAACTGCGTTCCGACCATGCGGGCGAAACCGGTGCGGTGTTCATCTACCGTGGCATCGCGGCTGTCGCAGCGCGGCGCGGCGACGCGCCCTTGTTGGCCTTTGCCCAACGCCACGGCGCCACGGAAGCCGAGCACCTGCGCTTGATCGAGGACTGGCTGCCGCCCTCGCGCCGCAGCCGCCTGCTGGGCCCCTGGCGGCTGGCAGGCTGGCTGACCGGTGCGCTGCCGGCGCTGGCAGGCCCGCGTGCGGTGCATGCCACCATCGCGGCGGTCGAAACCTTCGTGGACCGCCACTACCAGCAGCAGATCGACCATCTGCAGCGCCACGGCGGGCCGCAGGGCCTGCTGCCCTTGCTGAAGCGCTGTCAGCAGGATGAACAGCACCACCGTGACGAAGCCCGGGCGGCCCTGGCCGCGGCGGGGGCGCGCACCCCCTGGTGGCTGCGCGCCTGGTGTGGGCTGGTAGGCGCGGGCTCGGCCGCGGCCGTGGTGCTGGCGCGCCGGGTCTGACCCCGGCTGGACTGGCGGCGTTGCTGCTGGCGGCGCCGGAGACTCGAAGCCCTT
>JBMLPD010000442.1:0-33332 GCA_049242285.1 Rubrivivax sp. | reverse complement strand
GGCGCCCACCAGGCGCTCCTTCAGGTACTGCCGCTCGCGCGCCACGTCATCGAAAACCGGCCGCCCCGGGAACATCAGGCCCGGCTGGCTGGGCTGGTAGATGTTCTCGCGCGCTTCGGTCAGGGGATCGAAACGGAATTCCTTCTGGGCGGCGGCCGTGAGCTTTTCGATGAGGGCGGACATGGTCGAGGTACCTGTGGGCGAGAGTTGTCGGCAGCGCGGTGGCCCCTATTCTGAACGTTTCAGGACATCACCTGCCGCAATGCCGTGCGGAGCAACTGCAAGCCCTCATCGATCTCGGCTTCGCTGATCGTCAGGGCCGACATGAAGCGAAGCAGGTGGGGCCGCGGCGCGTTGAGCAGCAGGCCCACGGGCGCCAGGTCACGCGCTGCGGCCACCACCTCGTGGGCGATGTCCGAAGGCAGCACCAGGGCGCGCAGCAGCCCGGCCCCACGCTCACCCGGGAGGCCATGATCTTTCGCGATGGCCTGCAAGCCCCGGGAAAGCTGGTCTGCGCGCTGCCGCACGGCGTGCAGGAACCCGTCACGGCACACTTCGTTCACCACGGCCAGCCCCACCGCCGCCATCAAGGGGTTGCCGCAATAGGTGCCGCCCTGGTCGCCGGGCTCGAAGCAGTTGAGCCTTTCCTTGCACAGCAGGGCGGCCAGCGGCACGCCGCCGCCGATGCCCTTGGCCAGGGTCATCACGTCGGGCTCGATGCCGAACAACTCGTAGGCGAACGCTTGCCCGCACCGGCCGATGCCGGTCTGCACCTCGTCGACCATCAACAGCAGCTGACGCTCGGCCGTCAGCGCCCGCACCTCGCGCACGAAACCCGGGTCCGCCAGTTGAACGCCGGCCTCGCCCTGCACCAGTTCCATCATCACGGCCACGGTCTGCGGCGTGATCGCGCGTTCCACCGAGCCGATGTCGTTGAGCCGCGCCTTGGCAAAGCCCCCGGGCATGGGCGTGTACAGGCGGTCCCAGCCCGGCTTGCCCGAGGCGCTCATCATCGCCAGGGTGCGGCCATGGAAGCCGTCCTCGAAGCCGATGATCTCGAAGGCACCACCCCGTGCCCTGCTGCCCCAGCGCCGCGCCAGCTTCACCGCACCCTCGTTGGCCTCGGCCCCCGAACTGGCCAGGAACACCCGGTCAAAGCAGCTCAAGGCCACCAGCCGCTCGCTCAGGGCCAGCATCGGCCGGTTGAAGAAGGCGGGGCTCGGGTTGAGCAAGCGCGCGGCCTGGTCGGCCAGGGCCTGGGCGATCAGTGCCGGGCTGTGGCCCAGGCTGTTGACGGCCCAGCCCTGCACGAGGTCCAGGTAACGCTTGCCGCCCTCGTCCACCAGCCAGGAGCCACGGCCCTCGACGAAAACCGTCTCAGGCCGCGCGGTGATGGTGATGAGGTGGCGTCCAGGTTCGGTCATTGCAGAGCGCTCCATGCGTGCAGTTGGGTGGCGGTCCGTAGCTTGCAGCAGCCGATGGACAGCCGCCATGACGCTGTTCCCTCCTTTTCTGCCACGCCTTGCCGCGGCCGGATGCGTCATAGTCCGCCCATGGCGTGTCGCATCGCATTCGTGCTCTTTCCCGGCTTCCAGCAACTGGACCTGGCCGGCCCGATGGCCGTGTTCGAGGTGGCGCGGCTGGCTCGGCCGGGCAGCTACACCTGGCGCCTGGTGTGCAGCACGCCGGGGACGGTGCGCAGCAGCGCGGGGGTGGATTGGCCCGTGCAGGCACTGCCCCGGCGGCTGACGGACGTGGACCTGGTGATGGTCATTGGCGGCGATGGCGTGGACGCAGCCTGTCAGGATGCCCGGCTCATGGCCTGGCTGGCACGCGCGGGCCGGTCGGGCCCGCGCATCGCCAGCATCTGCAGCGGCAGCATCGTGCTGGCCGGGGCCGGCCTGCTCAACGGCCGCGCTGCGACGACTCACTGGTCCCGCAGCCGGCAATTCGCGACCGAGTTTCCGGCCGTGCGGCTGCAACCCGACCGCATCTTCGTGCGCGAGCCCGGGCTGGGGGAAGGGACCGCGCGTCAGCCCGAGGTCTGGACCAGCGCCGGCATGACCGCGGGCATCGATCTGTGCCTGGCGCTGGTGGAGCGCGACCACGGCGAGTCCCTGAGCCGGGACGTGGCGCGCCAGCTGGTGGTGGAACGCCGGCGCCCGGGCGGTCAGTCGCAGTTCTCGCCGTTGCTGGATCTGCAGCGCCCGGACGGGCGTTTCGGTGCCTTGCTGGAGCACATCCGGCAACACCTGCGGGAGGACCACCGGGTGGAGGAACTGGCCGCCCGCGCCTGCATGAGCCCGCGCCACTTTGCGCGGTGCTTCCGGGCGGAGACCGGGACCACACCCGCCCACGCGGTGGAGCGGCTGCGCGTGGAGGCCGCGCGAGCCGCCCTGGAAGGCGGCCTGCCCTGCGTTCAGCGCATCGCGCAGGACTGCGGATTCGGCAGCACCGAACGCATGAGGCGATCTTTCCAGCGCCTGCTGGGCCGAGCGCCTGCGGCGTTTCGAAAGGTGAGCGGCTAGAGATCCAGCACGCGCGGCTTGAAGCGGCGGTCGTCGCGGAACAGGAAGACCTCGCTGAACTTCCACGGCCGGGGCAGGTGCGAGACGTCGCCGAACGGTGCGGCGCGCTGCACCGCTTCGATGGCCAGCTGCACCGTGTCGCGGGCCTGACTGGGCTGGCGCTGCACCACGATGCGGCGTACGGAGCCGTCGGCGTTGAGTTCCACCTCCAGTACGGGAATGGCCAACAGCGGCTGGGGCACCGTGCCAGTGAAGGTGCTGTTCGGATTGGTCTGCACCAGACGACGTCCTGCATGCAGGCGGAACTCGTCCCAGTTGCGGTACGGCGCGCTGAACACCGGAGGCGGTAACGCCTGTTGCGGTTGCGGCGCTTGCGGCGCTTGCTGCGGCTGTTGAGACTGTTGAGGTGGTGGCGATGCTTGGGGAAGTTGCGGCGGTGGCGGCGAGGCAGGCGCAGGCGGCCGCGGCGATCCACAAGCCCCCAGCGCGAGCACACCCAGCATCGCCAGCCGTTTGCCGACACTTGCCAGCGCCATGGTTTTCCGGCCGGGCAGTGCAGCCACTTCTACGGAGCTGGTGACCACCAGGTCTCGTTGGCAGGCGTCAACAGAATGCATGCTGGATCTCCTCGTGCCGCCAGATCACAAGCAGCTCGGTCACCCGCCTGAAGCCCCTACCCCGGCCACTTCAGCACCAGCGTCAGAGTGTCGCAGCAGGCGACCAACTCGCCGAGCTGGTTGGTCACGTGTGCACCCCTGGCGGGGACCTACCCCTTGGCGCCTCCTTCAGTGCCTGCTCTGGCCGACCTCGGTCTGCCCGACATCGTGCTGGAACAGCGGTGGGGTCTGGTCGTGCCGGCTGGAACGCCGAATGCAACGGCCGAGCGCGTCCGCACAGAACTGCGGGCCGCTTTGGGTCCCGTTGAGGTGCGCGAAGGGCTTCGAATGCTGGCCGCGGAGAAACAGCCCGGCACGGCAGGCGAGTTCAGCCGCTTCATTTGCCAAGAACGCATCCGCTGGACGGCGGTGGCTGAGCGGGCGGGTCTGAAGCCGGAATGAACCTCGCCGGGCGACACGGCCCGGGTGCGGCGCGGCTGCAGGCGAGAAGCAGGCGGTTCACCGGCGGCCCGCAGGTGGCAGCGACCTTGCACGCGCTTCCTGCCTTCAAGGGCAGTACGCGGCCGCTGAACGCTGCCGCACACGCAGCCCCCTCATGGGTGACGCCGTACCACGCGCCCTCAAGGCAGAGGCTGCTGACTGCCGGCTCTGCGTGAGCCCATCACCGACCCGCAAGTCCGTGACCGCTGGGGGCAGGCCCCGGGGCCGCATGCCGTGCTCAGAACGACGTCCAGTCGTCTGTACCGGTCTTGGAAGGAACGCTTGCGAGCCGGCTCGGTTCCGGAGCCGGTGCTGCGGCCGGTTTGGACTTGAACACCGGGCGGGTGACGTTGTGGGCTCGCTGTGGGCCTCGGCGTTCCCCGCTGAAGGCGTTGGCTGGCGGTGGCACGACGTCGGGCGCATCGACAGGCCCCTCGTGTGACAGCTGGAACACGGCCACGGCCTGCACCAGTTGCTGCGCCTGGCTCTTCAGGCTCTCTGCCGCTGCCGCGCTCTCTTCCACCAGAGCAGCGTTTTGCTGCGTAGCCTGATCCATCTGACTGACAGCTTCGCCGACCTGATGCACACCGCTGCTCTGCTCCACGCTGGCCGCGGTGATCTCGGCAACGATGTCGGTCACACGCTGGATGCTGCCGACGATCTCGCCCATCGTCTTGCCGGCCTGGTCAACCAATACCGTCCCCTGATCCACCTGCTCGACGCTGCGGCCGATCAGGGCCTTGATCTCTTTGGCGGCCTCGGCACTGCGCTGCGCCAGGCTGCGCACTTCAGACGCCACCACCGCGAAGCCACGGCCCTGTTCGCCGGCACGCGCGGCTTCCACCGCAGCGTTCAACGCCAGGATGTTGGTCTGGAAGGCGATTCCGTCAATGACGCTGATGATGTCGCCTATCTTGCGGCTGCTGTCGTTGATGCCTCGCATGGTGGCGACGACCTTGCTCACCACCTCACCCCCTTGCCCCGCAACGGCCGAAGCGCCCTGCGCCAGCTGGTTGGCCTGCCTGGCGTTGTCGGCGTTGTTTCGAACCGTTGTCCCAAGCTCCTCCATCGTGGCGGCGGTCTGTTGCAGCGCGCTGGCCTGCTGCTCCGTGCGGCTTGACAGGTCTTGGTTGCCCTGGGCAATTTGCGCGCTGGCCGTGGCCACGCTCTCGGAGTTCTGACGCACGCTGGCGACGACCCGGGCCAGCGAGGCCTGCATTTGACTGAGCAAGGCCATCACGCTTGTGTTGTCGCCTGCTTTCAACGGCACGGGCGTGGCCAGATCGCCTGCCGTCACCCTTTGCACCAGGGCTGTCAAATCGGCCGGGTCGGCGCCCAGCTGTCGCACGATGCTTCGGCTGAAGAAGACAGCCCCGATCAGGCCGAACACCCCTACCGCCAACATGAGCGCGATACTGAACCAGGTGGCCCTCTTGCCAGCCGTTTCTGCATCGGCGGCGGCGGCCGCCGCCGTCGCAACGAGTTTGCCGGCGGCTTCTTCGAGAAGCTTCGCAGGCTCTCGGTCGATGCCCTGTACCGCCTTGTCGCCAGCCGAAGCATCGAACTCGGCTTCCTTGAAGGCCTCAAAACCCTTGGCATAGGCCTTGCCCATGAGTTGATGGGCTTCTGCGAACCGGGTCACGAGCGCCTTGTTCTCACCTTCCGGCAAGGATGCGATGAGCTTGCGCGCGTCCGCTTCAATCTCGCCCTGCACCTTCTGGAAAGCCGTCCAGTACCTCTCTCGCAACTTCGAATCCTTGCCGCGCAAAAGCGTGTTCTTCCATTCCTGTGTCTGCGTCTTGAAACGTGAGAGCAGGTCGCTGACTGCACGTTCGTGTTCATCGGCAGACTGAACCTCGTTGGCGTACACGGCCAGCGATTGGTTCAAGCGGTAGATGCCTACCAGTGATGCCGCAGCCATGAAGAAGAGCAAGCCGGCGAACGCCAGCAGGATCTTGACATTGAGCTTCATGGGCGTGCCCCGAGACTGCAGAGAACTGCGCGGGAAGGCTGACGGTGTGTTGGCCATTTTTGAAAGTACTCGTGGTTCGTGGGACAGGGGCGCGAAGCCGTTGAGTAACACCCGGGCGACCTCGATGCTACTTGCGGAAGAGTTTCGATCATCCTGTGGACCAGAAAGGGCGAAAAAGAGCCTGAATCCCAGACACTCTGAGACCATCACCGCCGGCCTGCCCTTTGAGGAGCCGCCTGCGGGAGTGCTGCAGAGCATGGGGAACACAAGAATTTCAAACACCCTCCACGAGTGCACCAAGCCACGGATCGGCCCCATACTACTGCCGGTCCAGAAGTGCGTCCATCGCGACGCAGGCTGGGACCGCGCCAGCGGCGGCCCGGGTCAGGCTGGGTCCTGAAGTCGCTTGCCGGCACACTGGCACGTGCAACGCGACGCATTGCACCGGTCGGATCAGGCGCCTTGGCTTCGACGCATCTTGAGCGGGTGCGTGTGCTGCCCTGGCGCAGGCGCCTCGAGCCCCGGTATGCGGGGTCCCGGTTCAATGTGGAAGTCTTGCATGATCCGGGGCGTTGCCCCGTATCATGAAAGTTTGCCAGGTTCAGACCGGTTCCAGCGCTTGCCCGCATCTGATGGGCTGCCGAGCCCGCAGAGGCCGTTCGCAGCGCGCCGGCCGTCCGATCGCTGGCTGTGGACCTGATACCGGCAGGGCAAACGCGCCCGGCGCTGATCTGGCGTATTTGCACCCTGCCAAAGCGGGCGAAACCAAAGGAAAACTCCCGAAGGACTATCCCGGCAGGCCCAGCAGCCGGCGGTACAGGGCCAGGTAGGCCGAGGCAGCGCCGTCCCAGTTGAACTGCGCGGCGTGCTGGCGCACCGCCTCAGGCCGGCCGGGCTCGGCCTGGCGCAGCAGGCCCTGCTGCACCACGGCCTTCATCGCCTGGGGTTCGAAGCTGTCGAAATAGCTGGCGGCGTCACCGCCGATCTCGGGCAGGCTGGTGCGCCGGGCCAGGAAGACGGGCTTGCCGCAGTACATGGCCTCAATGGGCGGCAGGCCGAAACCTTCGGTCAGGGACGGAAACAGGAAACCGGCGCAGTTGGCGTAGGCCCAGGCCTTCTGCGCGTCGCTGATGCCCAGGTGGAACTCCACGTTGGGCTGGCGGTTGGCGGCCTTCAGCGCCTTGGCGTCGTCGCTGGGGGGGCCGCAGAGCACGAAGGTCATCTCCGGCCATTCGCGCGCCAGCCCCAGCACCGCCTGCGGGTTCTTGCTGGGCGACATGCGGCTCAGGTGGTACAGGAAAGGGCGCTCGGCCACCGCCGCCCAGCCCGACAGCGGCACGCGCTCGGCCGCCACGAAGCAGCGCGCGCCGTTGTAGATCACCTCCATCGGGCCGGCCCAGCCCAGCGCACGCTTCACGTCGCCAGCGGTGTGCCGGCTGATGGCCACCACGTGGTCGGTGCGGGCCATCAGCTTGAGCGAGCGGCGGTGGTGGCGCCAGCGCGAGAAGGCGTTGGGGCCATAGAGGTAGTTGAGATCGTGCACCGTCACCAGCCGCGTGCCCCCGGCTTCCATGTTCGGCGGCAGGTTCTTGCTCAGCTGGTGCAGGCTGTGCCACAGCGCAAAGGGCTCGGGTTGCACGTGGCGCAGTCGCTGCCAGCGGTTCACGGCGATGTAGGCGACGTCGTTGCCGAACAGGCCGAAGAGCTTTTCGCGCAGGTGGAAGTGCACCCGGATGCCGTGCTGCGCGCGCCAGGCCGGCGCGATGGCGGCCAGGCGCGCGCCGATCTGCAACGAGAACTCGCCCAGCCCGTCGTTCAGCGCGCCCATGTTGCCCAGGCTGATGCCGATGTGGCGTTCTTTCATCGGCGCGCAGTGTAGCGAGCGCGCCCGTGGCCTCCCGCCTCCGCCAGCCGGCCCGGGTTCGTTGCAGACGCGCTCGATCGCGTCGTTGAACAGCTGCAGCACCCGCGGCCGGTGGTAACGGCTGCGCACGCAGGCCTCAGCGCGCTGACCCCACAGCAGGCGCTTGGCGGACGGGGCCTCGGCAAGCTGGGCCAGGGCACGCACGAGCCCGCGGTGCCCCCGGTAGGCGACGCCCGCGCCGCTGCACTGCACGTGGTCGGCCAGCACCTGGCAGCCCGGATCGGCGATGACCGGCACCCGCAGAAGCATCGCCTCGAGCAGCACCATCGACAGGCTTTCGCAACGCGAAGGCACCACCGGTGCGGCCGCCCCGGCGTTGAGGGCGTTGCGCTCGGTGTCGCTGGCAAAGCCGGTGCAGGCCATGCGCGGGCGGCCTGGCACCGCCATCATGGCCTTGCCGACCAGCACAAGTTGCGCGTCCGGGTGGCTTTGCAGATGGGTCATGAACGCCGTGATGAGCTCCTTGCAGCCCTTGGCCTTCGCAAGGCGCCCGGCGCAGACCAGGTAGCCGGCGCTCAGGCCATGCCGGGCCAGCACCTCGCTCTGCGCCCGGGCTTCGGGCGCCTGCAGCGCCATGCCCAGGCCGGCCACGGGCATGGCGTGGGTGTCGATGCCGTACAGCCGCTGGGCCCGTGCACGTTCCCACTCGCTGTTGAAAGGCAAGGCCCCGGCCGCCCTGAACACGGTGTGAAACACCGGCAGGTACATGGGGCCCAGGCCTCACCCGCCTCGCGCGCCCAGCCCCGCGGGATGCGCGCCCGTTCCCAGGCCGCCTTCACGCCCCCCCAGCCCCCTGCCCCGGCCGCTTCAACACCAGCGTCAGGATGTCATAGCTGGCCACCAGCTCGCCATCCTGGTTGGTCACCTGCACGTCCCAGGCCACCACGCCTTGCGGGGGCTGGCCCTTGCGGGCGGGCTTGTCGGTCTTGCGCTTGCAGGTCAGGCGCGCCTGGATGGTGTCGCCAATGCCCACGGGCTTGACGAAGCGCAGGGTGTCCAGGCCGTAGTTGGCCAGCACCGGGCCGGGCGAGGGCGAGACGAACAGGCCTGCTGCCGCCGAGAGCACGAAATAGCCGTGGGCGATGCGCTTGCCGAACGGGCTTTCCTTGGCCGCGATCTCGTCGAAGTGCATGTAGAAGTAGTCGCCCGAGATGCCGCCGAAGGCCACGATGTCGGCCTCACTCACCGTGCGGCGGTGGGTGAGCAGGCTGTCGCCGATGGACAGGTCGTCAAACCACTTGCGGAACGGGTGGACTTCGCTCTCCTGCACCGCCGCGCCGCGCACGTATTCGCCCGTCACCGCCGCCAGCATGGTGGGCGAGCCCTGCACCGCCGCGCGCTGCAGGTAGTGCTTGACGGCGCGCACACCACCCAGTTCCTCGCCACCGCCCGCGCGGCCCGGGCCGCCGTGCTTGAGTGGGGGCAGCGGCGAGCCGTGGCCGGTGGACTCCGGTGCAGCCTGCGGGTCCAGGATGTGCACGCGGCCGTGCAGCGCTGCCATCTGCGGCACCACCTGCGCAGCCACCGCCGGGCTGCGCGTGACCAGCGTGGCCACCAGGCTGCCGCGCCCGCGCGCGGCCAGGGCCACGGCCTCGTCCAGGTCGTCGTAGGGCATGAGCGTGCTGACGGGGCCGAAGGCCTCGACGTCATGCACGGCATCGTTGGCGAACGCATCCCGGCACAGCAGCAGCGTCGGGCTGAAGAAGGCGCCCTCGGCGACGCCCTCACCCAGGGGCTGGAAGCCTGCCCCTGAACCCACGCCTGCAACCGCACCGAACACCACCTCGTTGCCGCGCGCCAGCAGCGCCACGCGCTCGGCCACGTCGGCCTGCTGCGCTTTGGAAGCCAGCGCACCCATCTTCACGCCCTCCACGGCGGGGTCACCCACCACCGTCCTGGCCAGGCGGGCGGCCAGCCTCTCTGCCACGGCCTCCAGGTGCCGGCGCGGCACGATGACGCGGCGGATGGCGGTGCACTTCTGCCCGGCCTTGACCGTCATCTCGCGCGCCACCTCCTTCACAAAAAGTTCGAAGGCCTGGTCGTCCGGCCCCACATCTTCGGCCAGCACCGCGCAGTTGAGCGAATCGGCCTCGGCGTTGAAGGGGATGGAGCGCGCCACCAGGTTGGGGTGCACCCGCAGGCGCGCCGCGGTGTCGGCCGAACCGGTGAAGGTGACCACGTCCGTCTCGGTCAGCCGGTCCAGCAGGTCCCCTGTGCCGCCGATGACGAGCTGCAGGCTGCCGGGGGGCAGCAGGCCGGAGTCGTTCATCATCCGCACCGCGGCCTCGGTGAGCCAGCTGGTGGCCGTGGCCGGCTTGCCGATGCAGGGCATGCCCGCCAGGAAGGCGGGAGCAAACTTCTCCAGCAAGCCCCAGATGGGAAAGTTGAAGGCGTTGATGTGCACCGCCACGCCGCGCCGCGGCACCAGAATGTGCGTGCCCGCAAACACGCCCGTCTTGCCCAGCGGGAAGGCCGGGCCTTCGTGCACCACGTTGCCCGAAGGCAGATCCCCCGCGCCGACGCCAGCGTAGGCGAAGAGCGTGCCCGTGCCGCCTTCGATGTCGATCCAGCTGTCCGCGCGCGTGGCGCCGCTGTGGCGTGACAGGGTGTAGAGCGCCTCCTTGCGCTCCAGCAGATACGCCGCCAGCGCCTTCAGCAGCGCGGCACGTTGCTGGAAGTCCAGTTTCAGCAGCGCCGACAAGCCCACGGCGCGGGCGTGGTGCACAGCTTCGGCGAAATCGATGGCCTCGGCGTGTGTGTGAGCCACGGCGCTGCCGTCGATGGCGCTGCGCAGCAGGCTGGCGGGGGTGGCGCCAACCCAGCGGTCGGCGATCAGGCTTTGCAGAACAGGCGCGTGCATGGTGCGGCAGATCCTCTGGTTCGGTCATGGAGAGATAGCGCACGATTGTCACGAATGCCCGCGGCAAGCAGCGGATGCGATGCATCAACTCAACAAGTGCCGGACCCGTGACGCCGCACGAGCCTGGGCACCGCACAATCCGTCGCACACGGCAGAACGACCGAAGGCATGTGAATGAGCTGGTTCAGCGCAACGCGCGAGGTGATGGGATGCGAATGGCGCCTGCTGCGCGTCCACCGCAAACTCGCCCTGGCCATGGCCGGCGTGCTGTTCGTGCCGGCGCTGTACGCCTGGATCTATCTCTTTGCGATGTGGGACCCCGCCTCGCACACCCGGGACCTGCCCGCCGCCCTGGTGAACCTGGACACCGGCGCCCAGTACCGCGACAGGGTACTGAACCTGGGCGGCGAGGTGCTGGCGTCGATTGAACAGCAGGGGCAGTTCTCCTACCGCCGCTACACCGATGCCGCACGGGCACGCCAGGACGTGCGCCGCGGCCGGCTGGCCTTCGCTTTGGAGATCCCGCCAGACTTCAGCCGTCAAGCCCTGCCCGGACAGACGCCTGGCGCCGCCAAGCTCACCCTCTACACCAGCGAGGGCAACAACTACGCCAGCGCCGGGTTCGCCCGCCGCTTCGCGCCCGAGGTGGCGCAGCGGGTCAACACCATGCTGGCCGAAGCCCGGTGGGACCTCGTGTTGTCCAGCGCGGCGGGTTCGCAGCGCGATCTGGACAGCCTGCGCGCCGCGCTGGGCGACTTGCACAAGGGGGCTTCGGCCCTGCAGTCCGGGCTCGGCAAGGTCAGGCAGGGCGCCCGGCAGGCGCACGGCGCTGGTGAGGTGGCCCTCGATTCGGCCCAACGGCTTCGGGCCGGGGCCGTTCAGGTGGCCGAGGGCTCGCAGCAACTGGGCAGCGGGATGCGGCAGATGTCAACCTCGCTGCGTGCGCTGGAGGCGCGCCTGCCGGCAGACTCGGAACTGGCGGCACTGCGGCAGGGCGCGCGCACCGTCACGGATGGTCAGCAGGAGATGCTGCGCGGACTGGAGGGTCTGTCCAACGGGGCACAAGAGCTCGAGCGGGCGCTGGCCCGGCTGCGCTCGGCCGCGGATGAGGTACCGCTGTTCGGCGGGAGAGTCGTCGAAGGGGTCACGCCTATCGCGCAAGGCTCGCGCGATCTCGGTCACGGCCTGGGGCGGGCCCGCGACGCGCAAGCCGGACTGGTCAAGGGCGCGGTTCGACTTCAGGAGGGCGTGGTTGCGCTGGCGGATGGCACGGCCAGCGCAAGATCGGCCCTGGGAGGCTTGAACGCCCGGCTGCCCGAAGACGCCCGGCTGGAGCGCCTGGCCGAGGGCTCACGCGAGCTGGTCAACGGCCACGATGCGCTGCTGGGCGGCCTGCGTCAGATGAGCATGGGCACGCTGGCGCTGAACACCGGCCTGGCCCAGCTGAGCGACGGCGCCGGCCGGCTGGACACGGGGCTGGAACTGCTGCGCAAAGCATTGCCGCTGGACGTGGACAGGCCCGAAGGCAATGCCCAGGGGCTGGCACTGTCGGTCGAGCCGCAGATCGAGGTGGTTGCACCCGTGCCCAACCAGGGCAGTGCCCTGGTGCCGAACTTCGTACCGCTGGCGCTCTGGGTGGGCGCCGTGATGATCGCCTTCCTCGTCCACCTGCGGCGCGTGCCCGAGCCCCTGGGTGGCCATTCGCGGTTGGCCCTGGCCACGGGCAAGCTCGCGCTGCCGATGGGCGTGGTGCTGCTGCAGTCAGTGGTCATGCTGGCGCTGCTGGTGGGGGTGCTGAAGGTGCCGCTGCCGCAGCCGGGCCTGCTGGCCTTGACCCTGGCCAGCACCTCGGTGGCCTTCCTGGCCATCGTCTGGGCACTCGTGCGCGTGCTGGGCGACCTGGGCAAGGTGGTGGCCGTGCTGCTGCTGATCGTGCAGGTCTCCGCCGCCGGGGCGCTCTTGCCCATCGAGCTGAGCGATGAGAGCTTCCAGGCCCTGCACCCCTACCTGCCCCTGACCTGGGTGGTGCAGGCCTTGCGGGCCTGCTTGTTCGGCGCTTATGACGGCGAGTTCTGGCCAGCCTACGCCCTGGTCGCCGGCACCGCCACCGCCGCGCTGGCTCTTGGCACGTTGGTGGGCCGCTGGCGCACGGTGCCCGCCGCACAGTGGCGGCCGCCGCTGGACATCGAGTAGCGTGAACCCGCCGGCGATGTACCGCAGCCTGGATCCGGCGCCATGCCACCGCCCGCAGAAGGATCTCGCCCCCCATCACCCTCACCCGCTGAGGCCGGTTGCTGCGGGTGGCGCGTCCCCTGCCCCGCTGGCACAACGCACGCCAACGGGTACAGGCCTTACGGCGTCGGCCCGCCCGGCTGAACCGCACCTGGCCCTGCGCAACGCGCGCACGCAGGCTGACGATCTGCGCGGCGGGCAGTGCTTCGGGCCCAACGAAGACCGGTTCAGCGCCAAGAGGCTGCGTGCCGCCTCGCGCCCCTGACGCCGCCGCGGACTGCCGGCGGGGTTTGCGCTGAAGAACTGAGGCCCCGCAGGGGCTGCAGGCAGCCTTGGCCGCCGGGGCCTCTGGCGTGCTCAGGCGGGCGCCAGGCGGAAATCCATCCGCATGACCGGCACCTCGGGCCCGGCGACACCGAGGCGCTGCGCCGCTGCGGGGTCGGGCATCTGGACATAGCGGCCGATCAAGGCTTCACGCACCCCGAACACCGCGTCGCGGTCCAGGTAGGGGTCTTCGGCATCGAACAGCTCGGTCACCAGCGTGCGGTGCCCGGCAGCGGACACGATGACGTGGAAGTGCGCCGGGCGCCAGGAGCCGCGGCCCGCGGGCTGCACCAGGTCCATCCAGGCCGGGCCATCGGTGGGGATCTGGTACGGCACCGGGCGGATGGTGGCGATTTCGTAAGCCCCTTGCGCGTCCACGCGCAACTGGCAACGCAGGTTGTCGCGCGGCTGGGCCGGATCCAGCTGCCAGTACAGGCCATTGGCGGCGTTCTGCCAGAAATCCAGCACGGCCTCTTGCAAGGGCTGCCCTCCAACGCCCGTGACGCGGCCACGCAGCAGGACGCGCTCACCCGCGTTGTCGGCGATGAGATTGGCGGGGTTGTCCTTCCAGGGCGAGCCCACGGTGTGGAAGGGCCCAAGCACGCTGCCCGGCGTGGCCTGCGGGTGCGAACCCAGCAGGTCCACCAGACTGGACAGGCCCATGACATCCGACAGCAGCGAGAACTCGCTGCGTTCGGCACTGGAAATGTCCCCCACCCGGTGCAGGAAAGCCAAGGCCGCGCGCCACTCGGCGTGGCTGAGCTTCACCTCGCGGGCATAGGCGTGCAGGTGACGCACCAGAGCCTGCACCAGCTCACGGTGACGTGCATGGGGCATGCCGACGAAGCTGTCGACGGCGGCGTCGGTGATGTTGTCCAGGGTCAGGTTTTTCATGGGGCCCCCGCGTCAGGCCACCACCGGGTTGCGCAGCACGCCCACCCGCTCGATCTCGACCTCGATCACGTCACCCGCCTTCATCCACACCGCCGGGGTGCGCGCGTAGCCCACCCCGGCGGGCGTGCCCATGACGACCACATCGCCCGGCTCCAGCGTCACGGCCTCGCTCAGCAGCGCGATGGTGCGCGCCACGCCAAACACCATGTCGGACGTGTTGGCGCTCTGCATCACCCGCCCATTCAGACGCGACTCGATGCGCAGCCCGGCGCCGCCGGGCGGCAGCTCGTCAGCTGTCACCAGACAAGGGCCGAAGCCGCCAGTGGCGTCGAAGTTCTTGCCGATCGTCCACTGCGTGGTGCGGCGCTGGTAGTCGCGCAAGGTGGCATCGTTGAAGCAGGCGTAACCGAAGACAGCGTCCAGCGCGTCGGCCTCGCTGACGAAGCGGGTGCGCCGCCCGATGACCACAGCCAACTCGGCCTCGAAGTCGAGCCTGGACGAGATGGACGGCACCTTGAGCGGCGCACCGTGGGCCAGCAACGAGGTGCTGCAGCGCAGGAACAGCGCCGGGTAGTCGGCCACCGTGTTGCCGCCCTCCTTCGCGTGGTCCACGTAGTTCACGCCCAGGCAGATCACCTTGCCGGGTTGCGGAATGCAGGGCAACAGGTGCAGGCCTTCCAAGGAGGCAGCCCGCGCACGGGCCGCTTCGGCACGGTCCCGTACGTCACGGGCCAGCGTGGGGTGCTGCTCACAAGCCGCCATCAGGCCCGCCAGGGCGGACGGCAGTGCATCGCCCAGGTGTTCCCTGCCAACCGCACCGGCGTCCGTCAACACACCCCAGGTGCCAACATCGTCTTGCACGTAACTGAGCAACTTCACAGCTTGCGTCGCCAGGATGAAAAAACGGTGGCAGGACTGTCGGCCTTCATTCGATGAACCCTTGCGTCGGCCTTCAGTCCGCTTTCAATCCATTGTCCTTGACCACCTTGCCCCACTTCGCCACCTCCGCTTCCAGGTAGCGACGCAGGGCGGCCCGGTCCATCGGCTGCCCGTCCAGCGACAGTTGGGCAAAGCGCTCCTTCACCGCGTCTGCCCCCAGCGCCTTGTTGATCTCGGCGTTCAGGCGCTCCAGCACCTCGGGCGGCACCTTGGCCGGTGCAAACACCGCAAACCAGGTGTTGGCCTCGAAGCCGGGAAAGCCCAGCTCGGCCACCGTGGGCACGTCCGGCAGCGCCGGGCTGCGCTTGAGCGACATCACTGCAATGGGGCGCACCTTGCCGGCCTTGGCATGGGGCACGGCCGGCGGCATGGAGGTGCTGGCAATGGGCACCTGACCGCTGACCGCCGCCTGCGTGGCTGCCGCGGGCTGGAAGGGCACGTGCGCGACGTCCACCTTGGCCAGGGTGCGGAACAGCAGCTCAGCCCCCAGGTGCGTGGTGGTACCGTTACCGGACGAGGCATAGGACAACTTGCCGCCGCGGGCCAGGGCCAGCAACTCGGCGAGGTTGTTGGCCTTCACGTCGGGGTGGACGTAGAGCATGTTGGGCGTGACCCCCGTCATCGCCACCGGCTGCAGGTCGCGCAGCGCGTCATAGCCGGCGTTGGCGAACAGCGACGGGTTCACCGAGTAGGCCACGCTGTGCATCAGCAGGGTGTAGCCATCGGCCGGCGCGTTCATCACCTGCTGGGTGGCAATGTTGCCGCCCGCACCCGGCTTGTTCTCGACGATCACGTTCTGGCCCAGCAGCGCCGCGAGCTGCGCGCCAAGCAGACGCGCCACGATGTCGGTGGAACTGCCAGGCGCAAAGGCCACCACGATGCGGACGGGCTTGTCAGGCCAGGCGGCATGCGCAGAGTTCAGCAAGGCAAGAAGCATCAAACAGCCAGCGGACCAAATTCTCATGAAGACCTCGACAGGAGTATGAACAGTCGACTGATAATCGATTAAATTGAGTCTAAAGTACATCATCGATAAGATTTCTCAGGGATTGCACCAGCAACGCGACTGCACACCATGGCCAGGAAACCCGCACTCCAGATCGTCCGGCCCGACGGCATCGAAGAGACCCCATCCGCGGCCACGCGGGCGAGTGTGGTCTACGAGCAACTTCGCGCGGACATCACCCGCGGCAGCCTGGCGCCGGGCAGCCGCCTGCGGGTGGAGGCGATGAGCTCTCGCTACGGCGTGGGTGCCAGTCCGCTACGAGAAGCCCTCAGCCGCCTGTCAGCCGAGGGCCTGGTGGATCGAACGGATCAGCGCGGCTTCAGCGTGGCGCCCTTGAACTGGGAGGAGTTGCCGGTGCTCACGCGCAACCGCATCCAACTCGAGAGTCTGGCGATCCGCGAGTCCATCGCCCGCAGCACGCCCGGTTGGGAGGACCAACTCGTGCTGCTCGTGCACCGCCTGTCACGCACCCCACGCTCGCTCTCGGGGAGCCGTTACGAGCCCAACCCAGCGTGGGAATCGACCCACCGCGAGTTCCATCGCACGCTGCTGGCCGGTTGTCCTTCGCGCTGGTTGCGCGGCTTCTGCGACGCGCTGGCCGACGAGGCCTACCGCTTTCGTCAGGTGGCAGCAGGCGCCAGCTTCAGTTCGCGCAACGAACACGCGGAGCACCAGGCCCTCTTCCAGGCCGCGATCGACGGCCGAGCCGATGAAGCGCAGCGGCTGCTGGAGGAGCACTACACGCGCACCAGCGAGTTCGTGGCAGGTGAGGCACGCCGGCTGGCAAAGGATCCGCGAGCACAGGTCAGTCCTGCCGAGGCTGGACCCGCACACCCTCCGTCACCGTCATGGGCGGGTAGGCAATGACCGTTTCACCCGGGGCCAAGCCAGCGCGCACCCAGGCCAGGCTGCCGTTGCGGGCGGCCACCTGCACCGCACGCAGCCGTGCACGCCCAGCCTCCAGCACGAAGACGCCCATGCGCTCAGCGGCCCAGTGGGCAGCGTCTGGCGCACCACCTGCCGGGGCCGAGGGGGACGGTGCCTGCGCCGTTGAAGGCCAGGGAAACACGGCACTCACCGGCACCCGCAGGACATCGGCCTCCCGGCGGGTGAGGATGCGCACGACCACGCGCCAGCCGTCACCCCAGACGGGGCCGGGCGTGGCCGGATCCAGATCGATCAGCACCTGGACCCGCTGCTCCTCCACCCCCAGCGCCGACACCTTGGTGAAGGCGGCGGGCTCCACGCGGCGCACCGTCCCCTGCAGAACGGCGGGCCCACCCCAGCGCTCGATGTGCACCGCGCTGCCGGGCCGCGCCAGGGCAGCGTCGCTGGTCAGCAGCTCGGCCACGATCTCGATACGCGAGGTGTCGGCCAGATCGAGCAAAGGTGTGCCCAGTCCCACCACGCCCTCGCTGGCCTGGTGAACGCGCAGCACCGTGCCGGCCACCGGTGCACGCACGGTGAACGGGCCTGAGGCAGGGCCCGTCGGCGCGGTGCCGCGCCCCGCCGCTGACGATCCACCTGCGGCCGCCACTTCCAGCGCCACCCGCGCCTGCTGGAGCTCATACCGCGCCACGCGCTCGCTCTCCGAGGCCGAATCGCGCTCGCGCTGCGCCGCCTCCAGCGCCAGGCGGTCGGTGTCGGCCTTGGCCGGCGACACAAAGCCCTGCGCCACCAGCTGGGCTGTGCGGCGTTGCTCGTTGAGGGCCTGCTCCACCCCCACCTGGGCCGCACGCACACGGGTGCCTGCCCGCTCCAGCGCCGCCTGCACCGCGGCCACATGCGCCTGCTGCTCACGCCGGGCGCGCTCGTCCAGCAAGGGGGCCAGCAGGGGCTCGATCAGCGCCAGCGCCTGCCCGGCCTGCACCGCATCGCCCTCGCGCAGCGCGATGCGGCGCAGCCTGCCTGCGATGGGCGCCGTCACCGCATGACGCTCCATCACCCGGGTGCGGCCGTCCTCCTCCACCGCGGTCTCGAACGGCCCCCGGGTGGCAGCCACGGCCTCCACATCCACCGCCCGCGGCGCGAACGCCCAGGCCAGCACACCGGCCGCCGCCACGCCCACCACCACCATCGCGATCCAGGTGTTGCGCTTCATGCCGAACCTCCTGTTGTCATGCCTGCCGTGTGACGTTCATTTGCGGACTCACTCCCGCGTCTTGAGCGCTGCCACCATGTCCAGGCGGTCGATGCGCCGCCGCACCACCAGCGCGCTGCCCACGCCGGCCAGCACCACGCACACCGCCGCCCAGGCGTAGGTGCGCGGCAGGATCACCACCGGGAAGTGGAACTGGTCGGTCTTCAGCGCCGCCGACAGCAGGTGCACCAGGCCCCAGCCGGCCAGCATGCCCAGCGGCAGGGCCACCGCGATGAGCAGCGCCAGCTCGCCCAGCAGCAGCGCCGAGACCTCGCCACGAGAAAAGCCCAGCACGCGCAGCGAGGCCAGCTCCCAGGCCCGCTCAGACAGTGCGATGCGCGCGTTGTTGTAGACCACCCCCACGGCGATGACAGCGGCAAACACCGTCATCACCGTGCTCATGATGCGGATGTTGCGCGCCGTGATCTGCTCCATGTTGCGCAGCAGCGTGGCCTTGCTGAAGGCGCCGCCCACGCGGGGCATCTCGCGCGTGGCCTCCAGCAGTTCGGCCTCGCGGCCGCGCTCGACGCCCAGCGAGAAGCCCCCCGCGACGTCGCCCTCGCCCAGCGCCCGGTTCAGCGCCGTGCGCTCCATCGTCGCGTTCAGGCCCATGGTCTCCTGCACGGTGGCGTCCACCGTCAGCGTCAGGGTGCGCGGGCGGCCCTCCAGCACCTCGGCCCGCACCGTGTCGCCCACGCGAAGGCCGAGCTTGTCGGCCAGGCGGTCTGTGAGCACCAGGCCCTGGCCTCCTTGGGCGGACAGGTGCACGGCACGCCCTTGCGCGTCGATCACCTGGTTGAGCTGCGCGTCGGCATCCAGCCCGCGGATCTGCACCCGCTGGCGGCGCGCGCCGTGCACCAGGTCCACCGCCACCTGCCGCGTGGACTCCACGCGGAACACGCCGGGCGCGCGGGCCAGCGCCTGCGCCGCCGTATCGTTGGCGGTCTCCAGCATCCACACCTGCACATCGGCGCGCATGGCCACGTTGAACTGCCGCTCGACGATGTGGCCGATGGCGTCGCGGAAGAAGTTGCCCAGCACCACGATGGCCACGGCCGCGGCCACCCCCGCCACCGCCAGCGCGCTGCGCCAGGGCCGGCGCTCCAGTTGCCGCAGGATCATGCGCAGCGCCGTGGGCAGGCGGGTCAGGCCCAGGCGCTCCAGCAGCGTGCGCCGGTAGTGCGCCGGCGCGGGCGGTCGCATGGCCTCGGCCGGGGCCAGGCGGGCCGTGGCGCGGATGGCGTGCAGCGTGCCCAGCACCGCCGTGGCCACGGTGATGCCGATGGCCAGCAGCACCAGCTCCGGCGGCAGCCGGTGCTCAAACGCCGGGAAGCGGAAGAACTCGGCATACAGCCCCGTGAACATCAGGCCCAGCCCTTTGCCCAGGGCCACACCCAGCGCCGAACCTGCCGCCACCACCAGCAGCACGAAGCCCAGGTAGTGGACGGCCAGCGCCCGGTTCGCGTAGCCCAGCGCCTTGAGCGCCGCAATCTGCTCGCGCTGCGTGGCCACCATGCGCGACACCACCACGTTCAGCAGGAAGGCGGCCACGCCCAGGAAGATGGCGGGCAGCACGGTACCGATGACGCGCTGCTCGGCGATCTCGTTGTCCAGCATGGCGTGCGAGCCCTGGTGCTCGCGGCCGTGCGGGTCGCGTCCGCCGTAGCGCTGCAGGAGTGGCTTGAGCGCGGCGATCACCCGCCGCTCGTCGGCACCGGGCGCCAGCCGAAAGGCCAGGCGCGTGAAGGCGCCTTCCATGTCCCATACCGCAGCCAGCACCTCGGCGTCCACCCAGAACACGCCGAAGCCGCGCGGGTCGGGCATGCCGAACATGCCGGCGAAGACGTACTCCGGCGACAGCGCCACACCGCGCACCACCAGGTCGCGCTGGCGGCCGTTGATCACCGCCTGCAGGCGCGCGCCGGGCTTCAGGGCATGGGCATCGGCGAAGGCCTCCGACACCCACGCGGGGATGGCGCCGTCGGGCTGGGTGCGGCCGGGTGACATGGAGGCGTCGTCGGCCACGCCGCTGCGCAGCACGATGCGGTTGAGCTCGCGCGGCCGCCGCGGGTCGATACCGATCAACTGGCCCATCAGCGGGTCGGACAAGCCCGGAATGCGCAGCCGCACCGGCCGCTCCACCGTGGCCTGCACCAGGGCCACGCCGGGCACGGCCTGCAGCACCGGCAGCAGCGACAGCGGCGCACGCCGCACCGAGGCGAAGACGTCGGCGAAGCGGCCCTGCTCGTAGAAGCGATCGCGCGCATCCGACAGCGAGGCCACGGCCGAGAGCGTCGTGAGAAAGCCCGCCACCGCGCTGGCCACCACCAGGGCAATGGTCAGGGCCTGGCTCCACATGCGTGTCAGGTCGCGCAGCAGCTTGCGGTTCAGGGCCTTCATGGCCAGGCCTTCACCATGCCACCTCCGCCGCCGTGGCGCGCAGCGTGTGGCGCTCCTCGCGCTGAATGCAGCCGTCACCCAGGTACAGCACCCGGTCGGCCATTCGCGCGATGGCGGCGTTGTGCGTGATCACCACCGTCGTGGTGCCCAGGCGCTGGTTGATGTCGGCAATGGCCTCCAGCACGCGCTTGCCGGTGGCGAAGTCCAGCGCGCCCGTGGGCTCGTCGCACAGCAGCACGTCGGGGCGCTTGACGATGGCCCGGGCGATGGCCACGCGCTGCTGTTCGCCGCCCGACAGTTGCGCCGGGAAGTGGTCACGCCGCGGCAGCAGGTCCACCAGGCCCAGTGATTCGTCGATGTCCATGGGGTGCTCGGCGATGTCGGTCACCAGGGCCACGTT
Source organism: Rubrivivax sp. (assembly GCA_049242285.1). Taxonomy (GTDB): domain Bacteria; phylum Pseudomonadota; class Gammaproteobacteria; order Burkholderiales; family Burkholderiaceae_C; genus Rubrivivax. Next base: position 12,616 of record JBMLPD010000442.1, on the reverse strand, counting down.
CTCACGCACCGTCAGGCTGGGAATCAGGTTGTAGAACTGGAAGACGAAGCCCACGTGCTCGCGCCGGTAGCGCGTCAGCGCCGCTTCGTCGGCACCGTCCAGGCGGTGGTCAGCGAACGACACCTCGCCCGAGGTGGGCACGTCCAGCCCGCCCAGGATGTTCAGCAGCGTGCTCTTGCCGCTGCCCGAAGGCCCCAGCAGCACGACGAACTCGCCCTGGGCGATCTCCAGCGACACATCGCGCAGGGCCACCACCTCGGTCGCACCGCTGCCATAGGTCTTGCGCAGGGCTCGGGCGACGAAGATGGGGTTTGCCGGCACGGCTACCGGCGCTGGAGTGCAGGGCCGCAGGAGTCAGGAACAGTACCAAGTCTTGGTCAGGTGGCAGTTCATCGCCTTGCGCTGGAACAAGGCCGGTTCAGATGCACCTGCAGTCCCAAGCCCCGCGCGCATGGTGTCTCTCCCCATTCGCCCTGCGCAATAGGGCTCGCCGTTTGCCCTGTACACAAGGTCTTGCCACTTGCCCAGAACCCGCAGTCTTGCCGTTCGCCCTGAGTTTGCAGCCTTGCCGTTCGCCCTGAGCTTGTCGAAGGGCCTGTCCTGAATGGAGTCAATGGCCTCAGGTCGCGTTGGCAAGCGCTCCGCGCGGCAGCAGCTCAGTGCGCCAGGCTGCCCCAATGGCCAGCGTGAGCACCAGGCCGATCACCACATAGACCAGGCCCGTGGGCTGGTAGCCCACCACGGGGATGAGGGCCCCCGCGGCCATCAGTCCCAGCGGCAGGGTGTAAATGGCCAGCATCCTCACGCCCATGATGCGGCCCCGAAACCGCTCCTGCGTGGTGCGCAGCAGGATGATGGACAACGACACCATGCTCAGGCTCTGGGCCATGCCCGCCAGCAGCAGCATGACCATGGCCACCGGCACGGTCGCAGACCACACAAAGCCGGCCAGACACAGGTACCACATGAAACAGGCCACCAGCATCACGCGCGCCTGAGGCAAACGCCGGCCCCAGGCACTCAACGCCAAGGAGCCGATCAGCGCCCCGCAGGCAAAGCTCGCCACCAGCCAACCCAGCCCCCGCTGGTCCAGGTGGAAGACCTCCTTGGCCGTGTAGGGCATGAGGCCCATGGTCAGCGGAAAGGCCGTCAGGTTCACCAGGGCGGCCAGGCTCATGGCCGCCCGCAGGAGCGGTGTGCGCCAGACATGGACCAGGCCCTCCCTGACCTCGCTCCAGGGCGAGGGCCTCTGAGGCGACGCGGCGGCCGGGGCGGGGGTTGCCGAAGAGTCCGGCGTGCTCCCCGCAGCCCTGAACGTCATTCAGGCCGCCAGCAGGTACATGCTGGTAATGACCAGGTAGGCTGGCGTCATGCCGAAGGCGGCCATGAAGCCCGCACCCACCAACGCCCCGCAGATGCGGGCGGAATCTTGCGTGGTCCGCGAGACCCCCAGCGCCGCCACCAGATGCTGTGCCGGCAGGGTGGCGCTGATCAGGGCGCTGCGCATGCCGATGTCCGACGGCCGCACCACCCCGGCCAGTGCCGCCACGCACAGCACCACGGTGGGGTGCAGCTTGCCGATGAAGGCAAACACCAGGATGACGGCTGCCATGCAGGCATAGGTCACACGCAGGGCGGCGAGCACCCGGCCCAGGCCCAGCCGGTCGCCCAGCATCCCCACCACGGGCGATACCAGGGTGCCGACGTACATGAGGGACCCGAACAGCGTGAGCAGCACCACGGAGCCCGTCTCCACCAGCACGTACCACCCCAGGATCAGCGTCTCCATCTCCATGGCCCAGGCCGTGAGGAGATCGGCCGGCCACAGGAAGCGGAAGCTGCGCGTGCGAAAGGGCGCCAGCGCCGTGGCGGCACTCAAGGGCGCACCTGCCGCAGGGGTAGGGAAGCCGGAGGGTGCATGGGTGCGGGCATTCGGGGCCAGAAGTGCGCAGTATCCGCCCGCCGGAGCGCGGCCCTGCCATCCTTCGCGACCCGGGATCCATGGCCTGCAGCCGGCCACCTGTCAAACAGATGCCGTGATGGGTTGATGACTTGATGCGATTCGCTGTATGCTCGTCGCCATGCGCACTACCGTAGACATCCCCGAACCTCTGCACCGCATTGCCGCCAGCTTGGCGCAACACACCGGCCGCAGCTTCAGCCAGACGGTGGTGGCGCTGATGGAGCGCGGGCTTCAGATGCCTGTGGCTGCGGCCGAAGCGAAGGCTCAGGCACCTGAGGGAATGGGCCCGCAGATCCACCCGCTGACGGGCCTGCCAGTCACGCGCAGTCGCCGCGTCGTCACGCCTGCGGACGTGGCGGACCTGGAGGACGAGGCGTGAGGGCCCGGACGCGCCCAGCCGCACCCGATCCCGACGTCCAACTGCTGGATGGCAACGTCCTGGTGGCCCTCACCGATGCGGCCCATGTCCATCATGAGCAGGCGGTGGGGTGGTTTGCCAACGACGATCATCTCTTCGCCACCTGCCCCATCACCCAGGGCACTTTGCTGCGCATGCTCCTGCGCCTGGGGGGCGCGCCAGACATCCAGACGGCGCTGGAGGTACTGGGCGCCCTGACCTCGCACGCCCGGCACCGGTTCTGGCCCGATGACATTGGCTATGGCGCCGTGCTCGCCCGCGGACTGCAAGGGCATCGGCAGGTGACGGATGCCTATCTCGCCGCCCTGGCGCGCCACCACCACGGCCGGTTGGTGACCTTCGATCGCGGCCTGGCCGCCTTGCATGACGATGTGGCCACCCTGATCGGGTGATCAAGCCGCAGGCGTGGCCTGCTCCGCTGCCGGCGCCCCGGCAACATCGTCTGCCTCATCTCCAAAGGCGGTGCGAAAACTTCCCGCCTCCAGCCCCTGCTGCTGCAGCCAGCGCACCATCACGGCCTCGTAGCCGTGGGTGACGATGACGCGCTGCGCCCCCGTGGCGGCGATGGCGCGCTGCAGGCCGGGCCAGTCGGCGTGGTCGCTGAGCACGAAACCGCGGTCCAGCCCCTGGCGGCGGCGCGCGCCGCGCAACTGCATCCAGCCGCTGGCAAAGGCGGGGCTGCACTCGCCCAGGCGGGCCGCCCAGGCACTGCCCTGCACCGAAGGCGGCGCCACCACCAGGGCACGGCGCAGCAGGCTGCGGTCCGCAATGTCTTCCAGGCCAAGGGTCTGCGGCAGCGCCACGCCTGCCGCGCGGTAGGCCTCGTTCAACCCCTGCACAGCGCCATGCACGACGATCGGACCGATGGACGCGTCCACCCCGGCCAGCAGGCGCTGCGCCTTGCCGAAGCTGTAGGCCAGCAGCAGGCTGGCGCGACCGGCCTGCGCGTTGCCCACCCACCAGCGGTTGATGTCGGCGAACACCTCTCCGGGCGCGCGCCAGCGGTAGATGGGCAGACCGAAGGTGCTCTCGGTGATGAAGCAGTCGCAGCGCACGGGCTCGAAGGCGTCGCAGGTGGCGTTGTCCGCCGCGGTGGGCGCGTCGCCGCGGCAGAGATAGTCGCCCGAGGCCACCCAGACCCGTCCGGCATGCTCCACCCGCACCTGGGCCGAGCCCAGCACGTGCCCGGCGGGGTGCAGGCTGACGGTGGCGCCGCCCATGCGCAGGCGCTGCCCGTAGCCCAGGGTCTGGAGGTGGATGCCGCCCAGGCGGGCCCGCAGCACGCCCTCGCCCGGCACACTGCACAGGTAGGCCGCGTGGCCGCGCCGGGCGTGGTCGGCATGGGCGTGGGTGATGACCGCCCGGTCCACCGGCCGCCAGGGGTCGATGTGGAAATCGCCCGCGGGGCAATACAGCCCTTCGGGCCTGAGGACGATCAGGTCGTTGTCAGCGCGCACGGTCACGATGTGCGATTCTGCGCCCCGCGCATCCTGATCTGCCGGCCGATGATCCCTGTCGCGATGGCCCAAGACCCGACTTCTCCCCTGCACATCTTCCTGTCCGTCAAGGGCCGGGTGTCCCGGCGCACCTTCTGGCTCTACGGCGTGATGGCGCTGCTGGGCCTGGGCTTGCTGGGCACCATGCTGCTGGGCATTGCCGGGGTGGAGCAAGGCGACATCACGACCATCATCAACCTGCTGCTGGTGTGGCCGGCCATCGCGGTATCGGCCAAGCGCTGGCAGGACCGCGACCGTTCACCCTGGTGGGTGCTGGTGACGCTGATTCCGGTGGTCGGCTGGTTCTGGGCGCTGATTGACAACGGCTTCGTCAAGGGCACGCCGGGGCCCAACCGCTTCGGCACGCCGCCGGCGGCCTGAGGGCGGGAAGACGCGCAAGCTGCAACACCAGGGCTTCGACAGGCTCAGCCCGAACGGGTTGGGGGTGCGACGGCTTGCCGGTGTGCGTGGTGTCCGGGGTATGCGGTATTCGGTGGGCGTGACACCCGGTACGGGTGGTACCCGGTGTGTGCAGTGCGCAGTGTGCGGTGTGCGGTGTGCGGTGTGTTCAGTACCGCCCTGTGATGCCGGCCGCGCGCAGGTACACGTTGGCCACCCAGGCCACGAAACCCCGCATGAGCCAGCCGCGCAGGCCCGGCCGAACGGGTGGCGCCGTCACCTCCTGGGAGACCGCGAAAGCCTGCTCCAGCCGGTCGCCCAGGTCGGCCGCGAAAGCCTCGTCCAGCACCACCACGTTGGCCTCCAGGTTCAGCAGCAGCGACAGCGGGTCGATGTTGGAGCTGCCCACCGTGGCCCACTGCCCATCCACCACCGCCACCTTGGCGTGCAGGAACGCAGGCGTGTACTCGTAGATGCGGATGCCGCGCGAGAGCATCTCGTCGTACAGCACGCGCGCCGCCAGCCCGGCCAGGCGGTAATCGATCTTGCCCTGCATCAGCAGGCGGATGCGCACGCCGCGCGCCGCCGCCCGGCGCAGCGCACGCCGGAAGGCGCGGCCGGGGTAGAAGTAGGAACAGGCGATGTCGATGCGCTCGCGCGCCTGGCCGATGGCCTCCACATAGGCGCGCTCGATGGCACGGCGGTGCGTGACGTTGTCGCGTACCACCAGCGCCACCTGCGCCGGGTTGCCGGCCACGCGCGCAAACCCGGCGGCCTCCTGCGGGCCGTCAGACACATCGCCCCGCAACAGCCAGTCCCTCAAGCGCCTGCGCCGCTCACCCGGCGGACGGGGCATCTGCGGGGCGTTGGCGCGCATGTCCTTGAGCAACTGCACCACGCGCTGCACCGGCTCCGGGCTCTGCACCAGCAGCGTGACCTCCTCGCGCCAGCCGCGGCCCACATGGGCGCGGGCCCACAGGGCATGGACCAGGCGTTGCACTTCGGCAGCCACCTGTCCTTCCACCTGCACGGCGAAGTCCAGCCGCGGCTCCTCGGTCCAGCCGTGCTGCACGTCGAACCGGTCGTCCACCACGTTGATGCCACCCACGAAGGCGAGCCGGCTGTCCACCGCACACAGCTTATGGTGCATGCGGCGCAACTGGCTGGGGTGGCTCCAGGCCCACCAGCGCTCCAGGGAGCGGAAGACCTCGAAGCCCACCAGGCTGCCCTGCAACTGGCGCCGCAGTTCAGCGATGCGGCCGTTGCTGCCAAACCCGTCCACCACCAGGCGCACCTGCACGCCCCGCCCGGCGGCATGGCGCAGGGCACGCACCACCTGGCGGCCGGAGGGGTCGTCATTGAAGATGTAGGTGGCCAGCCAGACCTCGACGCGTGCCTGGTCGATGGCGTGCACCATGGCCGGGAACAGCTCGTCGCCGCCGCGCATGAGCGCCACCCGGTGGCCGCCCTCGAAGGGCGCGAGCAGCGGTTCGGCGTCGCTCACGCCTGCCCCCGCTGCACAAGACACGGGTGTTGGGCGCGGTGCCGTGGTGCATCCGGGGCCTTCATGCGGCCTCCAGTTCCACCAGCAGGGGCAGGTGGTCGGACCACTTGCGCCAGCCCGCCCCGCGCGGCACCAGGGTGGAGCGGCAGCGCAGGCCGCGCAGGTACACGCGGTCCAGCGCGAACACCGGCGCCAGCGCCGGGAACGTGGGCCTGTGCACGGCCGGCCAGCCCGCAGGGGCGGGGTCGCTGGCACGCGTCAGGCCGATCTCGCGCATCGGAGCGTCGAGCTTCTCGCTCCAGTCGTTGAAGTCCCCCGCCACCAGCAAGGCCTCGCCGGCCGGCACCTCGTGCGCGAGGTACGCGGCCAGGCGTTGCACCTGGCGCACGCGTCCGGCGTGCAGCAGGGCGAAGTGGGCTACCACCACGTGTATGCAGCGTCCGCCCCACTGCACCGGCACATGCAGCAGGCCGCGCTGCTCGAAACGATGGTCGCTCACGTCCTGGTGCGCCACCTCGCCGATGGGCCAGCGGCTGAGCAGGGCATTGCCGTGCTCGCCATGGCGCGTCACCGCGTTGGTGCGGTAGGCGACCTCGTAGCCCTCGGGGGCCAGAAAGTCGGCCTGCCCGCCTTCGGGCCAGCCCTGGCGGCCGTGCCGGAAGCGGCGTGCGTCACGGTGGTGGAACAGGCGCACCTCCTGCAGACACACCACGTCGGCGTCGAAACTCTCCACCGCCAGACCCAGGTTGTGGATCTCCAGGCGCTTGCGCGGGCCCATCCCGCGCACGCCCTTGTGGATGTTGTAGGTGGCCACGCGCAGCACGTCCGCAGGCAGGCGATGGGCCGCCGGGTCAGCAGACCGCAGGCCATGCGCCGGCAGGCGGTGCGTGGGGTGTGCGGCGGCGCGGTCCGGTGCAGCAGGCATGGCCTGCGAGGCTACACGAAGCGCGGCAACTGCAGGATCGCCTCGGCATTGCTGGGGGAAAAGCAGCGCTGCGCCGCCTCTTGCCAAGGCAGCCACTGGAAGCGCAGGTGCTCGCGGGGATTCAGGGTCACGGGGGTACCCGTTGGCACGCACAGGCCGAACACGTGTTCGGTGTTGTGCGTGACGCCCGGTGCATAACGATGCCGCCACACGGGGTAGATTTCGTAGACGTTGCGCAAACCCCAGTCACACAGGTGTGACGCGGGCACCGCGGCGCTGCCGACCGTGATGCCCGTTTCCTCGGCCACCTCGCGCACGGCCGTCTCCAGCAGCGGCTCGTCCAGCCGGTCCTTCGAACCCGTGACGCTCTGCCAGAAGCCGGGCTTGTCGGCCCGCTCGATCAGCAGCACGTCCCGTGCGGCGGTGTGGATCACCACCAGCACGGACTCGGGAATCTTGGGCGGCTTCACGCCGGCTGCGGGTTGCGCAGGCGGATGTGCAGCTCGCGCAGCTGGGCTTCGTCCACGTGGCTGGGGGCGCCGGTCAGCAGGCACTGGGCACGCTGCGTCTTGGGGAAGGCGATGACATCGCGGATGGAATCCGCCCCCGCCATCAGCGTGGCGATGCGGTCCAGCCCGAAGGCCAGGCCGCCGTGCGGCGGCGCGCCGTACTGCAGCGCGTCCAGCAGGAAGCCGAACTTGACCTTGGCGTCCTCGGGCGTGATCTTCAAGGCATCGAACACCTTGCGCTGCACCTCGGCGCGGTGGATACGCACCGAGCCGCCGCCGATCTCCCAGCCGTTGAGCACCATGTCGTAGGCCTTGGCCACGCAGGCGCCGGGGTCGGTGTCCATGAGGTTCTCGTGCCCGTCCTTGGGCGCCGTAAACGGGTGGTGCACGGCCACCCAGCGGTCGGCGTCCTCGTCATGCTCGAACATCGGGAAGTCCACCACCCACAGCGGCGCCCAGCGGTCCTCGAACAAGCCCTTGGCGCGGCCGAAGTCGCTGTGGCCGATCTTCACGCGCAGCGCGCCGATCGCGTCGTTCACGACCTTGGCCTTGTCGGCGCCGAAGAAGATCAGGTCGCCGTTGCGCGCGCCGGTCCTGGCGATGATCTGCTCGATGGCGCTGTCGTGCAGGTTCTTCACGATGGGGCTTTGCAGGCCGTCGCGGCCCTTGCCCGCGTCGTTGACCTTGATCCAGGCCAGGCCCTTGGCGCCGTAGATCTTCACGAACTCGGTGTAGGCGTCGATCTCGCCGCGGCTCATCTCCCCACCCTGGGGCACGCGCAGCGCCACCACGCGCCCGCCAGGGTTGTTGGCCGGGCCGGAGAAGACCTTGAAGTCCACGTCCTTCATCACCGAGGTGAGCTCGGTGAACTCCAGCTTCACGCGCAGGTCGGGCTTGTCGGAGCCGTACCGGGCCATGGCATCGGCGTAAGTCATCACCGGGTACACCGGCAGTTCCACATCCATGGCGCGGCGGAAGACGTGGCGGATCATGGCCTCGGTGATGGCGCGGATCTCGGCCTCGTTGAGGAACGAGGTCTCGATGTCGATCTGCGTGAACTCGGGTTGGCGGTCGGCGCGCAGGTCCTCGTCGCGGAAGCACTTGGTGATCTGGTAATAACGGTCGAAGCCGGCCACCATGAGCAACTGCTTGAAAAGCTGCGGGCTTTGCGGCAACGCGAAGAAGGTGCCGTCATGCACGCGGCTGGGCACCAGGTAGTCGCGCGCGCCCTCGGGCGTGCTCTTGGTGAGCATGGGCGTCTCGATGTCGACGAAACCCTGCTCGTCCAGGAACTTGCGCACCTCCATGGCCACGCGGTAGCGCAGCATCAGGTTCTTCTGCATGGCCGGGCGGCGCAGGTCCAGCACGCGGTGCGTCAGGCGCACGGTCTCGGACAGGTTGTCGTCGTCCAGCTGGAACGGCGGCGTGACGCTGGCGTTGAGCACCTCCAGCTCATGGCACAGGATCTCCACCTTGCCGCTGGTGAGGTTGGCGTTCTCGGTGCCGGACGGGCGCGGGCGCACCAGGCCCACGATCTTCAGGCAGAACTCGTTGCGCACGCCCTCGGCCGTGCGGAACATGTCCGGGCGGTCGGGGTCGCACACCACCTGCACCAGGCCCTCGCGGTCGCGCAGGTCGATGAAGATCACGCCGCCATGGTCGCGGCGGCGATGGGCCCAGCCCATCAGGGTCACGGTCTGGCCCATCAGCGTCTCGCTGACCAGGCCGCAGTAAGTGGTTCTCATGGCATCTCTCCGAAAACAATTGGGGGGTGTGGACTGCCTGGCGCGGCGCACCGACACGCGGCGGCAGTGCAGGTGCCCGTTGGCACACCAGGGCGCCGGGCTGTGGGCTGCTGCGGGGCCGCAGGGGGCCCTCAGGGCTGAACGCAGGCCGGTGCGTTCAGCCCCGCGGATTGGGGTCGGCCTCCCCCGGCCGGGCCGGTGGGGGCGAAGGCGGCGGGGGAACCACCACCCCCATCGAAATGATGTACTTCAGCGCCTGGTCCACGCTCATGTCCAGGGGCACGATGTCGGCCCGCGGCATCATCAGGAAGAAGCCCGAAGTGGGGTTGGGCGTGGTGGGCACGTAAAGGCTGACGTGCTCGACGCCCAGGTGACGCGCGACCTCGCCCCCGGGTTTGCCGGTGACGAAAGCCACCGTCCAGGAGCCCGCGCGCGGGTACTGCACCAGCACGGCCTCGCGAAATGCATTGCCATTGCTGGAAAACAGCGTGTCCGAGACCTGCTTGATCGAGCTGTAGATCGACTTGACGATGGGGATGTTGCGCAGCACGCGGTTCCACTGGCGCGCAACCCACTGGCCCACCACGTTGGTGACGAACATGCCCGTCAACAACAGCAGCGTGGCCAGCACGATGACGCTCAGGCCCGGCACATGGCGCAGTTGCTCGATGGCCGCGTGCGTGGTGGGCGGCAGCACCGCCTGCGTGGCGGCCAGCAACAAGCCGAACAGACCGTCCATGGACCCGAGCAGCCACGTCAGCACCCACAAGGTGATGCCGATGGGCGCCCAGGCCAGCAGGCCGGCCAGCAGGTATCTCTTCATGAACGGGCCGGCGCGGAAGGCGACGCAGCCGGGGTGGAGGCGGTTGCCGGCGCCGGTGAGGCTGCGCCAGCGCCAGAGCCGGCATCGGCGGACGCCGGCGCTGCGGCCTTGTCGCCGCTGCCCTCGGCAGGCTTGTCGGCCGCCGGGCTTCCTGGCTTGTCTTCTGCCTTGTCAGCCGCCGCCCCGCCCTTGTTCGAGCCGCCGTCACGGAAATCGGTGGCGTACCAGCCCGAGCCCTTGAGCTGGAAGCCGGCAGCGGTGACCTGCTTGACGTAGGCGGACGCCCCGCAGGCGGGGCACACGGTCAGCAGCGGGTCGGAGATCTTCTGCAGGACGTCCTGATGGTGTCCGCAGGACTCGCACTTGTAGGCGTAGATCGGCATGGGGGCCCGAGGGGACGAGAAAGGGGACGAAGCAAGGAACGAAAACCGCACATTATAAGTTTTCGCCCCGCTCCAGCGCCCCGGATTCAATGTCCCTTGGAGCCCGCGCCGCCCGCCCCGTGGTGGCCGGGGTACCCGTGGTGCTTCAGCACATGCTCGATGGAATGGCCGCGGTGGGCCACGATGGTGGGCGCCAGAGAACCCATCAACATGCCGATGACGGAGGCGAACAGGCCCAGCAGGTTGGCCGGGATCATGGCCTCCGGAGCCACCTGCGTGGCCGCCAGCCAGGTGCCGATGCCCAGCACCACCGACAGCAACGCGCCCTGCGTGTTGGCGCGCTTCCAGTAGGCGCCGGCCACCAGCGGGACGAAGGCCCCGCAGAGGGTGACGTTGTAGGCGTTCTGCACCATCTCGTACATGGTGCTCTTGCTGTTGACGGCAAAAGCCAGCGCGCAGCCACTGAAGATCACCAGCACCAGGCGCAAGGTCAGCAGCATCTGGCGGTCGCTCATGTGCGGCACGAAGGGCCGCAGCACGTTCTCGGTGAACGTGGCCGTGGGGGCCAGCAGGGCGCCGCTGGCCGTGGACAGGATGGCCGATAGCAGGGCGCCGAAGAACATGATCTGCGCCCACATCGGCATCTGGCCCAGCACCAGATCGGGCAGGATGCGCTGGATCTCGCGCGCGTCCTCGCTCGCGAACAGCTTGGCCAGTTCGGGTGCGTTCACCACCGCCGCGAAGGCGATGTACATGGGCACGAAGGCGAAGCAGAAATACACCAGTCCGCCGATCACCGTGCCGCGCACCGCCGTCTTCTCGTCCTTGGCGCTGGTCATGCGCTGGAAGACGTCCTGCTGCGGGATGGAACCGAAGGCAAAGGCGAAGAAGGCGCCGGCCATGGCCCACCAGCCCGCGGCGTCCATGTTCAGATCGAACAGGATCAGCTTGCCCTCGGAGGCGGCCTGCGAGATCACCTTGGCCGGCCCGCCGGCCATGTCGCCCACCAGCCAGGCCACGGCCGTCAGGCCGATGAGGATGATGATGGTCTGGAACAGATCCGTGAAGGCCACGGACCACATGCCGCCGAAGATGGTGTAGAACACCACGATGCCGGCGCCCAGCATGATGGCGGTGGTGAAGTCGATGGCGCCGCCCGTCAGCACGTGGATGACCAGGCCGAGCGCAGTGAGCTGGGCCGAGGTCCAGCCCAGGTAGGACAGCACGATGGCCACGCTGGTCAGCACCTCGACGCCCTTGCCGTAGCGGTGCTTGTAGAAGTCACCGATGGTCAGCAGGTTCATGCGGTAGAACAGGCGGGCGAACAGCAGCGCCGCCAGCACCAGACACAGCGACGCTCCAAAGGGGTCGCCCGGTACGCCGCTCAGGCCGTCCTTGGCGAAGGTGGCCGAGACCGACAGCACCGTCTCCGCACCAAACCAGGTGGCGAACACCGTGGCCACGTTCATGTACAGCGGCAGGCTGCGGCCCGCCACCAGATAGTCCTTGGCGCCGTGCACGCGGCGGGCTGCCAGCAGGCCGATGGCGATGGTCACCGCCATGTAGACAACGACGAAAGTGATCAGCATGGGAGAACTCCAGGTTGATGCTTGGTCTGCTCAGGGGCCGCCGCACCGGGCGGCGCTTTCCGGGGCGGCGGCAGTGTATCGGCGCGCCCACCCTCGGGACAAAGGCCTGCTCTTCAAGGGGTCAGCCAGAGCCTTGCCATCACCATGCCCAGCAAGAAGCCCAGGGCGCCCCAGACCAGGCCCTGCAGCAGCCGGTTGGTGCGCCGCTGCTCAGCCAGCAGGGCCAGCAAGACGGCGGGGTCGCGCTCTGGCGGGCGCTTCAGCGCGGCATGCACCAGCCGCGGCAATTCGGGCAGCAGGTGCGCGTAGCGCGGCGCCTCGGCCTTGAAGCGATCGGCAAAGGCGCGCCAGCCCACCTGCTCGCTCATCCAGCGCTCCAGGAAGGGCTTGGCCGTGGTCCACAGGTCCAGGTCGGGGTCGAGCTCGCGGCCCAGGCCCTCGATGTTCAGCAGCGTCTTCTGCAGCAGCACCAGTTGGGGCTGGATCTCCACATTGAAGCGACGCGAGGTCTGGAACAGGCGCAGCAGCACCTGGCCGAGCGAGATGTCCTTCAGCGGCCGCTCGAACTGCGGCTCGCACACGGCGCGGACGGCACTTTCCAGTGCGTCGATGCGGGTGTCCGCCGGCACCCAGCCCGACTCCACATGCAGCTCGGCCACGCGCTTGTAGTCGCGGCGGAAGAAGGCGATGAAGTTCTGTGCCAGGTAGTCCTTGTCCAGCTCGGTCAGCGTGCCGATGATCCCGAAATCGAGCGCGATGTAGCGGCCGAAGGTGGCGGGGTCCAGGCTCACCTGGATGTTGCCCGGGTGCATGTCGGCGTGGAAGAAGCCGTCGCGGAACACCTGGGTGAAGAAGATGGTCA
>JBMLPD010000441.1:0-1116 GCA_049242285.1 Rubrivivax sp. | reverse complement strand
GGCGCGGGCAAGCTGATCGAGGACGAGGAGTTGCGCGAGGCCATGGCCGAGAAGGGCCTGGGCACCCCGGCCACCCGCGCGGCCATCATCGAAGGGCTGATCGCCGAGAAGTACATGCTGCGCGATGGCCGCGACATGGTGCCCACGGCCAAGGCCTTCCAGCTCATGACGCTGCTGCGCGGCCTGGGCGTGGAAGACCTGACCAAGCCTGAGCTCACCGGCAACTGGGAGCACCAGCTCGCCGAGATGGAGCACGGCCGCCTGAAGCGCGACGCCTTCATGGCCGAGATCGCCAAGATGGCCGAACGCATCGTCAAGAAGGCCAAGGAGTACGACCGCGACACCATCCCGGGTGACTACGCCACGCTGAAGACGCCTTGCCCCAACTGCGGCGGCGTGGTCAAGGAGAACTACCGCCGCTTCAGCTGCACCGGATCCGCGGGTGAGGGTGAGGGCTGCGGCTTTTCCATCACCAAGATCCCGGCCGGCCGGGCCTTCGAGACGGCCGAGGCCGAGGCCTTCCTGCGGGATCGGCAGATCGGCCCGCTGGAGGGCTTCCGCTCCAAGGCGGGATGGCCCTTCACGGCCGAGATGAAGCTGGTGCACGACCCCGAGATCTCCAACTGGAAGCTCGAGTTTGACTTCGGCGACGACGCCAGGCAGGGCGAGGGCGACGGCGAGCCCGTGGACTTCTCGGCGCAGGCCTCGCTGGGTGCGTGCCCCAAGTGCCAGGGCCGGGTCTTCGACCACGGCAGCTCCTACGTCTGCGAGCACAGCGTGGGCGCGCACGTCACCTGCGACTTCAAGAGCGGCAAGATCATCCTGCAGCAGCCCGTGCCGCCCGAGGAGATGACGCGGCTGCTCACGGCGGGCAAGACGGCCTTGCTGGAGAACTTCGTCTCCAACAAGACCCGGCGCAAGTTCAAGGCCTTCCTCGCCTACGACCGCAAGGAAGGTCGTGTGGTCTTCGAGTTCGAGCCGCGCACCGCCAAGTTCCCGCCCAAGGCGGCGGCAAAGAAGGCGCCCGCCAGGAAGACCGCTGGCTGACCGTGGGCGTGGTGGCCACAGGGGCCGCTTCGGCCTGTTCGGGCTTTTCGGGCTCTGCGGGCTCTGCGG
>JBMLPD010000440.1:0-1571 GCA_049242285.1 Rubrivivax sp. | reverse complement strand
GGCGCTGACGTAGGCGCCGTCGGTGGAGGGCTGGAAAGTCGGGATCAGGTGGTGCCTGCCGTTGCCGATGAGATCCGCCCGGCCCATGCTCTTGAGCGCCTCGCGCAGCATCGGCCAGTTGTTCGGGTCGTGGTAGCGCAGGAAGGCCTTGTGCAGGCGGCGGCGTTTCTCGCCTCTGACGATGTCCACCCTTTCGGAGCGCGAGGCATCACGGCTGATGCCCTTGAGCGGGTTCAGCTGGGAGTGGTACATCGCCGTGGCCGTGGCCATGGGGCTGGGATAGAAAGTCTGCACCTGATCGGCCTTGAAGCCGTTGCGCTTGAGCCACAGCGCCAAGTTCATCATGTCCGAGTCGCTGGTCCCGGGGTGCGCGGCGATGAAGTACGGGATGAGGTACTGCTTCTTGCCGGCCTCGGCGGAGAACTTCTCGAACAACTGCTTGAAGCGGTCGTAGGTACCGATGCCCGGCTTCATCATCTTGGACAGAGGCCCGCCCTCGGTGTGCTCCGGTGCGATCTTGAGGTAACCCCCCACGTGGTGCGTCACGAGTTCCTGCACATACTCGGGGGACTTCACCGCCAGGTCGTAGCGCAGGCCCGAACCGATGAGGATCTTCTTCACGCCCCTCAAAGCACGGGCGCGGCGGTAGAGCTTGATCAGCGGCGTGTGGTCGGTGTTGAGGTTGGGGCAGATGCCGGGGTAGACGCAGCTGGGCTTGCGGCAGGCGGCCTCGATCTCGGGGCTCTTGCAGCCGATGCGCCACATGTTGGCGGTGGGGCCGCCCAGGTCGCTCACCACGCCGGTGAAGCCGGCCACCTTGTCGCGGATGTCCTCGATCTCGCGAATGATCGAGTCCTCGCTGCGGCTCTGGATGATGCGGCCCTCGTGCTCGGTGATGGAGCAGAAGGTGCAGCCGCCGAAGCAGCCGCGCATGATGTTCACGCTGAAGCGGATCATCTCCCAGGCCGGGATCTTGGTCGCGCCGTCGTGACTGCCGTGCTCGTCGGCATACACCGGGTGCGGGCTGCGGGCGTAGGGCAGGTCGAACACGTGGTCCATCTCGGCCGTGGTCAGCGGGATGGGCGGCGGGTTGATCCAGACGTCGCGCGCCGTCGCACCCTGGCCGTGGCGCTGGACGAGGGCCCGCGCGTTGCCGGGGTTGGTCTCCAGGTGCAGCACGCGGTTGGCGTGGGCGTAGAGCACGGGGTCGCTCTTGACCTGCTCGTACGCGGGCAGGCGGATCACGGTCTTGTCGCGCGGCGGCATCACAACGCGCCCGCTCTTGCGGGACACGGGCATGATCATGACCGCCTCCCGCGGCACTGCGCCCTGCATTCGGGCCGCACCATCCGTGCGGGCCGAGCCCTCCGCGCGGGCCGAGCCCTGCGATGGGGCCGCACCATCCGTTCGGGCTGAGCCTGTCGAAGCCCCGCCACCCCGCACCGCCGCATGCCCTTCGACAAGCTCAGGGCGAACGGAAGAAAGCGGATCGCGAACCCCCCGCTGCGATTGGGAGAAGCCCTCCGCGCGGGCAGAGACCTGCGATGGGGCCGCACCATCCGCGCGGGCAG
>JBMLPD010000439.1:0-7097 GCA_049242285.1 Rubrivivax sp. | reverse complement strand
ACCTGATGTACGGCTTTCCCACCCAGACCGTGCAGGACACGGTGGACGCGCTGGAATACGTGCGCCAGCTCTTCGTCAACGGCTGCATCCAGTCGGGCTTCTTCCACCGTTTTGCCTGCACCGTGCACTCGCCCGTGGGCCAGCGCCCGCAGGATTACGACGTCACCCTGCTGCCCTTGCCGCCAGGCCGGTTCGCGAAGAACGACATCGGCTTCGTCGACCCCACCGGCACCGACCACGACGCGCTGGGCGTGGCGCTGAAGAAGGCCCTGTACAACTACATGCACGGCATCGGGCTGGAAGAGGACGTGCGCAGCTGGTTCACGGGCCGGGTGCCGCGCACCACGGTGCACCGGCACCGCATTGCGCGGGCGCTGGAGGCCGCACCGCAGCGCGCCCGTTGAGCCGGCGCCCCGCGTCGGTGCAGGCCCTCCACGGCCCCAAGCCCGGGATTGCCCGGTGGTCAAACCCGCGGCACATTGGCCATACTGAACCCCGACACTGCACCGTGTCACCTCCACGGCCCGACGGGCGCAGAAAACAGATGCGTCTGCACGGCCCCCATCCACATCACGGAGAAAACCGACCATGAAGCAACACCGCATCACCACCAGCGACGGCGTGGGCCTGAACGTGCTGGAGGCGGGCAGCGGCCGCCCTCTCGTCCTGATTCCGGGCTGGTCCCAGGCGGCCGAGCAGTTCAAGTTCCAGATCGAGGGCCTGGCTGACCGTTACCGCGTCATCGCCATCGACATGCGCGGCCATGGCGACTCCGACAAGCCGGCCCACGGCTACCGCATCCAGCGCCTGGCCAAGGATTTGTGGGATGCGCTGCGCGCCATGAACCTGCAGGACGTCACCATCCTGGGCCACAGCATGGGCTGCTCGGTGCTGTGGTGCTACTTTGACCTGTTCGGCGCCGAGCGCATCGGCAAGTTCGTGTTCTGTGACGAGCCGCCCTTCCTTACCAGCAACCCGGCCTGGAGCGAAGCAGAGCTCACCAATGCCGGCGCCATCTTCGGTCCCGAGGCCGTGACCGGCACCGCCAACGCCCTGGCCGGGCCGGACGGGGTGGCCACCTCGCAGGGCTTCGTGGGCGGCATGGTCACCTCGGCCATGCCCAAGGAGCAGTTGCAGTGGATGATCGACTGCAACCTCAAGTTCCCGCGCGACAAGGCCGCAGCACTGATCTACAACCACTGCCACCAGGACTGGCGCGACGTGATGCCCCGCATCAACGTGCCCACGCTCTACATCGGCGGCCGCGTCAGCCTGGTGCCCTGGAAGAGCGTGGCCTGGGCGGCTTCTGCCACCCCGGGGGCTCGTCTGGAAGTGTTCGAGGAGGCCGAGGGCGGTCAGCACTTCATGTTCGTGGAGAACCCCAGCAAGTTCAACCGCATCCTGGCTGATTTCATGGGCTGAGCGGCCCGCGAAGAAGGTCCGAATGATCGCCGCGATTCAGGAGACGCCATGACCGTCGAGACCTTCGCCAACTTCGACAGTCACGCTCGCGCACAGGGCTTTGACGAGGTCCTGGTGCGCGAGGGGCGCCTGGCAGTGGCCGCATCACCTGCGACCTCGTGAACCCGCTGTTCTGGCTGCGCACGATGCTGAACAACTCGCTGGAAGCCGTGGTCAGATTGGACTCACGTCCCGGGGTCACCCGGGTTCTGCGCCGCTGACGGCCATCGCGTCCCGGTGACGTCGGGGCTTGCGCCGTCCTCCCGGCCTGGGCCGGACTGACCGGCATCGCGCCGCGGCGTGTGCCGGGAGGGCGGCCGTTGGAGCCGCTGCTGGGCCGGCATGCGGGGCAGGTAGCGCGAGAGTTCGGTCAAGGCCATCTGGTAGACGCCACGCTTGAACTCGATCACCATGTCCAGCGGCACCCAGTAGTCGTTCCATCGCCAGGCGTCGAACTCGGGGTGGTTGGTGGCGCGCAGGTTCATGTCGCTGTCGCGGCCCAGCAATCGCAGCAGGAACCAGATCTGCTTCTGTCCCCGGTAATGGCCCCGGGCGTCCTTTCGGATGAAATGGTCGGGCACCTCGTAGCGCAGCCAGTCGCGGGTGCGCGCCACGATCTGCACGTGCTCCTGCGCCAAGCCCACTTCCTCGTGGAGCTCCCGGAACATCGCCTGCTCAGGCGTCTCGCCGTACTTGATGCCGCCCTGAGGAAACTGCCACGAGTGCGTCTTCAGCCGCTTGCCCCAGAACACCTGGTTGCGCGCATTGAGCAGGATGATGCCGACATTGGGCCTGAAGCCCTCTCGGTCGAGCATAATCGGCCCCCGATTTCTTGATTGAAATCATTATTGCACCGGTCCCGTGCGAAAGGCGAACCCTCGCTTTCCCGCATGCGCGGTGCCGGTGCGGTACCGCCCATTTCCCGCCCCGCCCGCCATCTGAGCCCCGGGGCCGCCCACCGAGCCGAACGCTCGCCCTCACGCCCACCCTCACACCCGCCTTCACACCCGCCCTCCGTCCATGAAAGCCAGTTCCTTCTTCATCGCCACCCTCAAGGAGGCCCCCGCCGATGCGGAGGTCGCCAGCCATCGGCTGATGATGCGCGCCGGCATGATCAAACGCCTGTCGGCTGGCATCTACACCTACATGCCCATGGGCTTGCGCGTCATCCGCAAGGTGGAGGGCATCATCCGCGAGGAAATGGGCCGCGCTGGCGCGGTCGAGCTGCTGATGCCGGTGGTGCAGCCCGCCGAACTCTGGCAGGAGACGGGCCGCTTCCAGGCCTACGGCCCCGAACTGATGCGCGTGAAGGACCGGCACGACCGCGACTTCATCATCCAGCCCACCAGCGAGGAGGTGATCACCGACATCGCCCGGCAGGAGTTGCGCAGCTACAAGCAGTTGCCGAAGAATTTCTATCACATCCAGACCAAGTTTCGCGATGAGCGTCGGCCGCGCTTCGGGGTGATGCGCGGGCGCGAGTTCACCATGAAGGACGCCTACTCCTTCGACCGCGACAAACCCAGCGCCTTGAGGAGCTACCAGGTCATGTTCGAGGCCTACAAGCGCATCTTCGACCGCTTCGGTCTGCAGTACCGCGCGGTGGCCGCCGACACCGGTGCCATCGGCGGCGATGCCTCGCACGAGTTCCAGGTCATCGCCGAGACGGGCGAGGACGCCATCGTCTACTGCCCCGACAGCGACTACGCTGCCAATATCGAGCTGGCCGAAGCACTGCCGCTGCTGCCCGCCCGCGCAGCGCCCGTGCAGGCGTTGACGCAGACGCCCACGCCTTCCAGAAGCACCTGCGAAGACGTGGCCAAGCTGCTGGGGCTGCCCCTGACGCAGACCGTCAAGTCCCTGGTGCTGGCCACTGACGAACCCGGCGACGCCGGCAACGCCCCCGGCACGACCTTGTGGCTGCTGCTGGTTCGGGGCGATCACAGCCTCAACGAGGTCAAGGCGGGCAAGCTGCCCGGTCTCAAGAAGGGCTGGCGCTTCGCCACCGTGGCCGAGATCGAGGATCACTTCGGTTGCCGGCCGGGCTACCTGGGGCCCATCTTTCCCAAGGGCCGCCCGGGCAAGCCGGTGAAGGTGGTGGCCGACCGCACCGTGGCGCACATGGCCGACTTCGTCTGCGGCGCCAACGAGGCGGACTTCCACTTCACGGGCGTCAACTGGGGGAGGGATCTGCCCGAGCCCGACCTGGTGGCCGACATCCGCAACGTCGTCGCCGGCGATCCGAGCCCTGACGGCCGGGGCGTGCTGGCCATCCAGCGCGGCATCGAGGTGGGCCACGTGTTCTATCTCGGCACCGGCAAGTACAGCGTGCCGATGGCAGCCACCTTCCTGGATGAAAACGGCAAGCCGCAACCTTTCGAGATGGGGTGCTACGGCATTGGCGTGACGCGCATCCTGGGGGCGGCCATCGAGCAGAACCACGACGAGCGCGGGATCATCTGGCCGGCGGCCATCGCGCCGTTCCAGTGCGTGATCTGTCCCATCGGCATGGACCGCAGCGCCGATGTCAAGGCTGCGGCCGAGCGCCTGCACGACGATCTGGCTGAGCGCGGCATCGACGTCGTGCTCGACGACCGCGGCGAACGTCCCGGCGCGATGTTCGCTGATTGGGAGCTCATCGGCGTTCCGCTGCGCCTGGTGATTTCCGATCGTGGTCTCAAGGCCGGCACCATCGAGATGCAGGGCCGCCGCGACAGTGCCGCCACGGCCGTGCCGCTGGCCGAGGCCGTGGCCACTGCGGGCGCCTTCCTGACGCGCTGACCCGCGTGCTGCCGCCGTTGCGCGCCCCTTTGCGGGGCAGCAAGACCGCGTCAACGGCCCTCGCAGGCTGCAGAGCCGGACGATGATCAGCCGACGTGCCTGGCTGGGCCTGCCTCTGCTCGTGGTGGGGCTGCGGCAAGCCAGCGCGGGCGCCCAGATCGAGGAGCCCTTGACCCAATCCGTGCGCACGGCGCTTTCGGCCGCCGTCGCCGACGCGGCGCCGCCACGGCCTGTGTTCCAACGCCAGGAAGACCGTTCGGCCTACGCGCTGTGGCTCGAGCAGGCCGGCGCCAGGCTCAGGCGCTACAAGTCGGAGTCCCATGTGCGCACCGAGTTCCTGGAGGCGGCCTGGTACGAGAGCCGACGCGCCGGGCTGGAAACCGAACTGGTGCTGGGCCTGATTCAGGTGGAAAGCGCCTTTCGCAAGTACGCCATCAGTTCGGCCGGGGCGCGGGGCTACATGCAGGTGATGCCGTTCTGGTCACGGCTGATCGGCGATGGCGATGTGAGCCGCTTGTTCCACATGCAGACCAACCTGCGCTTTGGCTGCACCATCCTGCGCCACTACCTGGACATCGAGCGCGGCGATCTGTTCCTGGCCCTGGGGCGCTACAACGGCAGCCGCGGTCGATCGCCCTACCCGGATGCGGTCTTCGCGGCCCGGCGGGCCTGGGCAGCTTCCCGGGGCGCCTGAGGGGCCCCGGGACTAGAGCCCGGTCCATTGCCGGGCTTCAGCGCCCGCGAAGCCCAGCAGCGACAGGATGCGTTCCACGCTTTCGTTGACCATCTCGTCGATGGTGGCGGGGCGGTGATAGAACGCGGGCAGGGGCGGGAAGATGATGGCGCCCATCTCGGTGGCGGCCGTCATGTTGCGCAGGTGGGCGAGGTTGAACGGCGTCTCGCGCACCATCAGCAGCAGCCTGCGACGCTCTTTGAGGGTGACGTCAGCCGCCCGGGTCAGCAGGTTGTCGGAAAGGCCGTGCGCCACCGACGCCAGCGTCTTCATGGAGCACGGGGCCACCACCATGGCCGAGGTGCCGAAACTGCCGCTGGCCAGGCAGGCCCCCACGTCACCCGGGGCGTAGGCGAAGTCGGCCCTCGCCTCCAGGGCCTTGCGGTCCAGCCCCAGTTCGTGATGGACGTTCAGCACGCCCGAGGGCGTGACCACCAGGTGGGTTTCGACACCCAGGGCCCGGGCCCGCTCCAGCAGGCGCACGCCGTACACCGCGCCGGTGGCCCCGGTGATGCCGACGACCAGGCGCGGTGTCATCGACGGGCCGGCCTCAGGACGCCGGGGCCAGCATCTGCTGGAGCTCGCCGCTCTGGTACATCTCCATCATGATGTCCGAGCCGCCGACGAACTCGCCTGCCACGTAGAGCTGCGGGATGGTGGGCCAGTTGGCGTACTCCTTGATGCCCTGGCGAATGCCCTCGTCTTCCAGGACATTGACGGTCTTGAGGTCCGACACGCCGCAAGCCTTCAGCACCTGGATGGCCCGGCCGGAGAAGCCGCACATCGGGAACTGGGCCGTGCCCTTCATGAACAGCACGACGCGATGGCCTTTCACCAGGCTGTCGATCTGTTGTTGGACGTCACTCATGGGTTCCTCGCTCCTGTGGATTTGGTCTGCCGTCTGAGGATAAGGCAAAGCCCGATTCCTTGTGGGGTCCAGGCCGTAGAGCCCGGGTTGGGCAGGTGACTGTCTGCACCCCGGGCTCAAGAGGTGGCGGCCGCGGGCCAGCGGCCGCCGCTGCAGCGCTCCTGGCCGGCCAGATCACGCCGGGTGCAGACCTGGTTGAAGCCCGCAGCCTGCAACAGACCGCGCACCGCAGCAGCCTGGTCGAAACCATGCTCCAGCAGCAACCACCCCCCGCGGTTCAGGTGCGTCGGCGCGGCGGCGCACAGTCCGCTCAGCGCCCCCAGGCCGTCGCCGCCCGGGCTCAGTGCCATCAAGGGCTCGGCATGCAGGGCCGGCAGATGCGGGTCGCCCGCGGCGATGTAAGGCGGGTTCGAGGCGATGAGGTCGAACCGCTGCCCGACCAAGGGGGTGAACCAGTCGCCTTGCAGCCATTGGACGGCCAGCCCCAGGCGCTCACCGTTGCGGCGGGCCACGGCCAGGGCCGCCGCGCTGAGATCCACGGCGGCCACCCGAGCCTCGGGGCAGCCCTGCTTCAAGGCCAGCGCGACAGCGCCGCTGCCGGTACCCAGGTCGGCCACGGCGGGCCGCCAGGCACGCGCAGCCGACGCCGCCACAGGTCCGCCCGTTGTCACCTGCGCAGCGTCTGCACCTGCTCCTGCTCCTGCACCTGCACCTGCACCTGCTCCTGCACCAGCGTCTGCACCAGCGCGCAACAGTTCCAGCGCCCAGTCCACCAGCACCTCGGTGTCGGGCCGCGGCACCAGCACATCGGGTGTGACCAGCAGCCGCAGGCCGTGGAACTCGCGCTCGCCCAGCAGGTAGGCCAATGGCACGCCCCGGGCGCGCTCAGCCGTCTGCTGCACAAAGCGGGCCGCCTGCGCCGCCGGCACGGCCGCATCGTCGTGGGCCATCAGCCAGGTGCGGGGCTGGTCCAGCAGCGTGGCCAGCAGCAGTTGGGCGTCCAGCCGGTCCACGCCGGCGGCCCGCGCCCGGGCCAGCAGGCCCGCCACGGTGGCGCTCAAACGCTGCCCTCCAGCGCTGCCAGTTGCTCGGCGGCGCGCGCGGCTTTCAGCGCGGCCACCACATCGCCCAGGTCCCCTTCCATGACCTGGCCGAGCTTGTAGAGCGTCAGGTTGATGCGGTGGTCGGTCAAGCGGCCCTGGGGGAAGTTGTAGGTGCGGATGCGGTCGCTGCGGTCGCCGCTGCCGATCAGGC
>JBMLPD010000438.1:0-18411 GCA_049242285.1 Rubrivivax sp. | reverse complement strand
CGGAGACGTGCACCAGGCCTTCGATGCCCGGCTCGATCTCGACGAACGCGCCGTAATCGGCGATGTTGGTGACCTTGCCGAACAGGCGGGTGCCGGTGGGGTAACGGCGGGCCACGCCGTGCCAGGGGTCGTCGCCCAGCTGTTTCAGCCCCAAGCTGACGCGGTTCTTCTCGGCGTCGAACTTCAGCACCTTGGCGCTGAGTTCCTGGCCCACGGTCACCACTTCGCTGGGGTGACGCACGCGGCGCCAGGCCATGTCGGTGATGTGCAGCAGGCCGTCGATGCCGCCCAGGTCCACGAAGGCACCGTACTCGGTGATGTTCTTGACCACGCCGTGCACGATGGCGCCTTCCTGCAGGGTTTCCAGCAGCTTGGCGCGCTCTTCGCCCATGGAGGCCTCCACCACGGCGCGGCGCGACAACACGACGTTGTTGCGCTTGCGGTCGAGCTTGATGACCTTGAATTCCATGGTCTTGCCCTCGAAGGGCGACATGTCCTTCACGGGGCGGGTGTCCAGCAGCGAGCCCGGCAGGAAGGCGCGGATGCCGTTGACCAGCACCGTCAGGCCGCCCTTGACCTTGCCGCTGACCGTGCCGGTGACGAAGTCGCCAGACTCCAGCGCCGTTTCCAGCGACAGCCAGGACGCCAGGCGCTTGGCCTTGTCGCGCGACAGGATGGTGTCGCCGTAGCCGTTCTCCACGGCATCGATCGCCACGGAGACGTAGTCGCCCACCTGGACTTCGAGCTCGCCCTGATCGTTCTTGAATTCCTCGATGGGCACGTAGGACTCGCTCTTGAGCCCGGCGTTGACGACGACGTGGTTGAAGTCGATGCGCACCACCTCGGCGGTGATGACCTCACCGGCGCGCATCTCGCTGCGCTGCAGGGATTCCTCGAAGAGGGCGGCAAACGACTCTCCGCCCATGGCGGCTTGCATTTCAGACATGTGGTTTCCTGCGCCGGCCCGATCAGGAAAGGTGAAAGCCGGCAATGTGTGCAACAGGGGTTGCGGGGGTTGCGATGATGAACATCACCAGACCCAATGGCCTGACGGCCGGAAGGGGAGTCTGGTGGGCGGTTGACCCTGCCTCCTGTGGCGGGCGCCATGACGCGCACGCCCCACTCAAAAGGGCCTGCGCTGGCTCCACCAACCCAGGACGAGCGCGACACTGTCGTCGATGCCCATCTCGGAGTTGTCCAGAGCCAGCGCGTCTTCGGCCGGCTTCAGCGGTGACGCGCTGCGGACTCGGTCCTGCTCGTCACGCCGCTCGAGGTCTGCGCGAAGATCTTCCAGTTTAGCCTGAACGCCCTTTGAAATCAATTGCTTATGGCGCCTGTCAGCCCTGCGCGCCGCACTGGCGGTGAGAAACACCTTGAGCGCCGCATCCGGGAAGACCACGGTGCCCATGTCCCGCCCGTCGGCCACCAGGCCGGGCAGGCGCCGGAAGGACAGTTGCAACTCGCGCAGCGCCTCGCGCACGGCAGGGTGGGCCGAAACCTGCGAGGCCAGCAGGCCCCCGGCCTCACTGCGCACTTCGTCGGTGCGGTCTGCGCCGTCCAGCAGCACGCGATCACCATTGAAGCGCAGATCCAGGCCACGGCAGACCTCTGCCACCGCGGCACCGTTCGCCAGATCCACGCCTGCACGCTGCGCCGCCACGCCGGCTGCGCGGTAGATGGCGCCGGAGTCCAGCAGGTGATAGCCCAGTCTCAAGGCCAATCGCCCCGCCAGCGTGCCCTTGCCTGAAGCCGAGGGACCGTCCACGGCGATCACCGGCACGGCAGCGGCGTCTTCGCGCACCAGGCTGAACAGGGCCTCGAAGTAGTCGGGAAAGGTCTTGGCCACGCAAGCCGGCTCAAGGATGCGCACGGGTACCGCCGCGCCTGGCGTTGACGTCAGGGCCAAGGGGTTGAACGCCGCCAGTGACAGACACATCGCCATGCGGTGGTCATCGTAGGTGTGCACCGCCGCGGCGCGCCACTGCGCCGGGGGGGTCACGTCGATGAAATCGGGCCCCTCGATCACGTGGGCGCCCAGCTTGCGCAACTCGGTGGCCATCGCCGCGATCCGGTCGGTCTCCTTCACGCGCCAACTGGCGATGTTGGTCAGCCGCGCAGGGCCGTCGGCGTACAGCGCCATCACCGCCAGGGTCATGGCGGCGTCGGGGATGTGGTTGCAATCGAGCTGAAGCGCCTTCAGCGGCCAGGTGCCCCGCTCGACTTCCAGCCAGTTGGGGCCACTGCGCACGGTGGCACCCATGGCCTGCGCGGCCTCCACGAAGCGGATGTCCCCCTGGATAGAGGCCGCCCCCACCCCCTCGATGCGCACGGGCGCCCCCGGCTGGGCCGCCAGGGCGCCCAGCGCGATGAAGTACGACGCGGACGAGGCATCGCCTTCCACGTGCACATCGCCAGGCGTGCGGTAGGCACTGCCCGCGGGCAGGGTGAAGCGCTGGAAGCCCTCGCGCTGCACCCGGATGCCGAACCGCGCCAGCATGTTCAGCGTGATCTCGATGTAAGGCTTGGAGATCAGCTCACCTTCCACCTCGATCACCACGGGCGCCGCCACCGCCACCAAGGGCAGCGCCAGGAGCAGCGCCGTGAGGAACTGGCTGGACACATCCCCCCGAACACGGATGGGCTGAGACAGATTCAGCCGCCCGCCGGCCTGGCCGCGCAGGCGCAACGGGGGGTAGCCCTCCTGACCTTCGCACAGCACCGCGCAGCCCAGGGGACGCAGCGCCTGCACCAGATCGCCAATGGGGCGCTCGTGCATGCGCGGCACGCCGTGCAGGCGGAAGTCGCCGCCCTGCGTGGCTGCCAGCACCGCCAGCGCGGCAGTCAAAGGGCGCATGGCCGTGCCGGCGTTGCCCAGAAACAGCTCTGCCTCGTGCACCTTCAAGCGCCCGCCCAGGCCGGTGATGTGCCACAGCGGCCCGCGGGCCTGGACGCCGCAGCCCAGTGCGCGCAGTGCCTGCAGCATCACGCGGGTGTCGTCAGAGTCCAGCAGGTCGTGAATGACGGTGGTGCCCTGCGCCAGCCCGGCCAGCATCAGCACGCGGTTGGAGATGCTCTTGGAGCCCGGCAGGCGCACCGTGCCGGCGGCTGCGCTCATGGGCGGCAGGTCAAGGAAAGGAATGGCGTACATGGTGTTCCCGGACAAGGGCCGCACGGGGTGGCGCTCAGGCCGACTCGTCTGGCGCGGCCGCCCCCAGCTGCCACTGCCCGCGCACGGCCGCGGGCGAGGCCAGCAGATCCAGCAGCGACGGGGCATCGCCGGCAGTCATGGCCGACTCGATGCGGTCCAGCTCCCGCCGGAACCGCGCCGACTGCGCCAGCACCTCGTGGCGATTGGCCAGCAGGATGTCGCGCCACATGGCGGGCTCGCCTGCGGCGATGCGGGTGAAATCGCGGAAGCCGGGCCCGGCCAGCTGCAGCATCTGCGCTGCGTCGGGCGCCCGGGCCAGCGCCGACATGTAGGCAAAGGCCAGCAGGTGCGGCAGGTGGCTGACCGCGGCGAAGGCGCGGTCATGGTCCGCCGGGCTCATCTGGCTCACCACCGCGCCCACGGCCGCCCACAGGGCGTGGGCGCGCCGGGTGTGCACCGGGTCCGTTTCCGGGATGGGCGTGAGGATCACCCGGCGGCTGCGGTACAGCAGTGCGTCCGCGGCATCCACACCCGCGCGCTCCTTGCCGGCGACGGGGTGGGCGGGCACGAAGGCAGCCAGCGCGGGGCCCAGCGCCTGGCGGGCAGCCTCCACCACGTCCTGCTTGGTACTGCCCACGTCCATGCACAAGGCCTGGGGCCCGAGCGCCGGCCGCAGCGCCTGCAGCACCTCGAAGGTGGAGCCCACGGGCACGGCCAACAGCACCACATCGGCCTGGTCCGCGGCATCGGCAGCGGTGGCGCAGGCCTCATCGATGACGCCCAGCGCCAGGGCGCGCTGGCTTGAGGCGGGCGAGCGGCTGTACCCCACGATGTGGCGCACCCGTCCGGCCTGCCGCAGCGCCAGCGCGAAACTGCCCCCCATCAGCCCGCAGCCGACGATGCCCAGCCGCTCGATCATGCTCAGTGGGTGTCAACCGGGTAAGTGCCCAGCACCTTGAAGAAGGCACAGGTGCCGCGCAGCTCGGCCAGCGCCGTGGCCACGCGGGGGTCGTCCGGGTGGCCGGCGATGTCGATGTAGAAGTAGTACTCCCATTGCCCGGAGCGCGCAGGCCGGGACTCGAAGCGGGTCATGGACACACCGTGCGCCTTCAGCGGCACCAGCATGTCGTGCACCGCGCCCGGTCGGTTGGGCACCGAGACCACCAGGCTGGTGCAATCCTGGCCACTGGCCCGCGGCGCGGGGATGCACTCGGGCAAGGCCACGATGGCAAACCGCGTGCGGTTGTGGGCGTCGTCCTGGATGGCGGGGGCCACCACGTGCAGACCGAACTCGCTGGCCGCACGCTCGCTGGCGATGCCTGCCACGGTTTCATCCAGCGCGGCCAGCCGCGCGCCCTCGGCATTGCTGGACACCGGGCGGCGCTCGGCCTGCGGCAGGTGCAGCGACAGCCAAGCCTGGCACTGCGCCAGCGCCTGCGGGTGGGCCAGCACCGCGGTGATGCCTGCAGCCGAGTTGGTCTTGCGCAGCAGGTTGTGGCGCACCCGCAGGCTGGTCTCGCCCACGATGGACAAGGGTGTGTGCAGGAACAGGTCCAGCGAGCGCGCCACCACGCCCTCGGTGGAGTTCTCCACCGGCACCACGCCAAAGTCGGCCGCCCCCGCGCTGGCCGCGCGGAACACCTCGTCGATGCTGGCGCAGGGCACGCGCTCGATGGAGGAGCCGAAGTAGCCCAGCGCCGCCTGTTCGCTGAAGGTCCCGGCGGGCCCGAGGTAGGCCACGCGGGAAGGGCTCTCCAGCGATCGGCAGGCCGACATGACCTCGCGCCAGATGGGCGCGATGCTGCCGTTGCGCAGGGGGCCGGGGTTGGCCTGCTTGAGGCGCTCGATGACCTGCGCCTCGCGCTCGGGCCGGAACACGGGTGAACCGTCAACCTTCTTGATCTCGCCCACCTCCAGCGCCAAGGCGGCGCGGCGGTTCAGCAGCGCCAGAAGCTCCTGGTCGACGGCGTCGATCCGCTCGCGCAGCGCCTGCAGGGCAGGGGTCATCAGGGCGCTTCCCCGTCAGATCGCTCGGCATCGGACTCCTCATCGCCAGCGGCATCGTTTTCCACGATGCGCTGCAACCCGCTGAGCCTGGCGCCAGCATCCAGGGCGATCAGCGTCACGCCCTGCGTGGCGCGGCCCAGTTCCCGGATCTCGCTGACGCGGGTGCGCACCAGCACACCCTTGTCGGTGATCAGCATGATCTCGTCGGCCGCACGCACCAGGGTGGCCGCCACCACCTTGCCATTGCGGTCGCTTTGCTGAATGGCGATCATGCCCTTGGTGCCGCGGCCGTGTCGCGTGTACTCGGTGATGGAGGTGCGCTTGCCGTAGCCGTTCTCGGTGGCCGTCAGCACGCTTTGCGTCTCGTCTTCGGCCACCAGCATGGCTATCACGCTCTGGCCTTCTTCCAGCATCATGCCGCGCACGCCGCGCGCCTGACGGCCCATGGACCGCACGTCGTCCTCGTCGAAGCGCACGGCCTTGCCCCCGTCGGAGAACAGCATGACATCGTGCTTGCCGTCCGTGAGCGCCGCGCCGATCAGGAAGTCCCCCTCGTCCAGATCCACCGCAATGATGCCGGCCTTGCGCGGGTTGCTGAACTCGTCCAGCGCCGTCTTCTTCACCGTGCCCAGCGCGGTGGACATGAAGACGTAGTGGTCGGCCGGGAAGCTGCGGAACTCGCCCGTCAGCGGCAGCACCACGGTGATCTTCTCGTCGGGCTGCAGCGGGAACATGTTCACGATGGGCTTGCCGCGGCTGGCGCGCCCGCCCTGCGGCACCTCCCACACCTTCAGCCAGTACACGCGCCCGCGGTTGCTGAAGCACAGGATCCAGTCGTGCGTGTTGGCGATGAAGAGCTGGTCCACCCAGTCGTCTTCCTTGGTCTGCGTGGCCTGCTTGCCGCGGCCACCCCGGCGCTGGGCCCGGTACTCGGCCAGAGGCTGGCTCTTGAAGTAGCCGGTGTGGCTGAGCGTGACCACCATGTCGGTGGGCGTGATCAGGTCCTCGGTACCCAGTTCCTGCACGTTGTGCTCGATGGTGCTGCGCCGCGCCCCCACCCTGGTCTGGCCGAACTCCTGGCGCACATCGGTCAGTTCCTCGCGGATGATCGTCGTCACACGCTCGGGCTTGGACAGCACGTCCAGCAGGTCGGCAATCTGCGCCATCACCTCCTTGTACTCGCCGATGATCTTGTCCTGCTCCAGGCCCGTCAGGCGCTGCAGGCGCATCTGCAGGATTTCCTGGGCTTGGTCATCAGACAGGCGGTACAGGCCTTCGGGCTGCATGCCATGGCTCACCGGCAGGCCCTCGGGGCGGTAGGCCGCGCGGCCGCCGGGCGTGTCGGCCTCGGCGCGCGAGAGCATCTCGCGCACCAGGGAAGAATCCCAGCTCCTGGCCATCAAAGCCGACTTGGCCATGGGCGGCGTGGGCGAGGTCTTGATGATCTCGATGAACTCGTCGATGTTGGCCAGTGCCACCGCCAGGCCTTCCAGCACATGGCCGCGCTCGCGCGCCTTGCGCAGTTCGAACACGGTGCGCCGGGTGACCACCTCGCGCCGGTGCTCCAGGAAAATCTCCACCAGCTGCTTGAGGTTGCACAGCTTGGGCTGACCGTCGATCAGCGCCACCATGTTGATGCCGAAGGTGTCCTGCAGCTGCGTCTGCTTGTACAGGTTGTTCAGCACCACCTCGGGCACTTCGCCGCGCTTGAGTTCGATCACCACCCGCATGCCGGACTTGTCGCTCTCGTCCTGGATGTGGCTGATGCCTTCGAGCTTCTTCTCGTGGACGAGCTCGGCGATGCGCTCGAGCAGCGTCTTCTTGTTCACCTGGTAGGGGATCTCATCGACGATGATCGCCTGGCGCTGGCCGCGGTCGATGTCTTCGAAGTGGCAGCGCGCGCGCATCACCACCTTGCCCCGGCCCGTGCGGTAGCCCTCGCGCACGCCATTCAGCCCGTAGATGATGCCAGCGGTAGGGAAGTCCGGCGCCGGGATGATCTCCATCAGCTCGTCGATGGAGGCTTCCGGCGTCTTCAGCAAATGCAGGCAGGCATCCACCACCTCGTTGAGGTTGTGCGGCGGAATGTTCGTGGCCATGCCCACGGCAATGCCCGCCGAGCCGTTGACCAGCAGGTTGGGCAGCCGGGTGGGCAACACCAGCGGCTCCTTCTCCGAGCCGTCGTAGTTGGGCCCGAAATCCACCGTTTCCTTGTCCAGGTCGGCCAGCATCTCATGCGCGATCTTGGACAGGCGGATCTCGGTGTAGCGCATGGCCGCGGCGTTGTCGCCGTCGACCGAACCGAAGTTGCCCTGCCCATCCACCAGCATGTGGCGCAGGGAGAAATCCTGCGCCATGCGCACGATGGTGTCGTACACCGCGGTGTCGCCGTGGGGGTGGTACTTGCCGATGACGTCACCCACGATACGGGCGGACTTCTTGTACGGGCGGTTCCAGTCGTTGTTGAGTTCGTGCATGGCGAAGAGCACGCGCCGATGCACCGGCTTGAGCCCATCGCGCGCATCGGGCAGCGCTCTGCCCACGATGACGCTCATTGCATAGTCGAGGTAGGACCGCCGCATCTCCTCTTCAAGGCTGATGGGCAAGGTTTCCTTGGCAAACTGGGTCATGCGGACCAGCCTTGACGGCTGCAGTGAACGGTATGGATTCGGCTTTGCGCCTGCGGGCCAACGGGGCCGGATGTTGCTTGCATGGAAGCAGACTTCATTCTAAGCCGCGGGGTCTGTCGCAAGTGTGCAACAAGCGGGCCGTGGCTTGTCAGACTGCCCGGTCAATCAAAAATCTGACGCAGCCCGTATGGCACAATGATTTGGTCGGGGTAAATACCCGCCGTGTGTTTGGGCGTCGCCCACCACAAAGGGCTTCCGATTTGAACGTTTCGCAGGCAACTGCGGCATTCCTCGAGAGGAGAAACATGAAGAAACTGAACAAGGTGGCCGTGCTCTTCGCATCGGCTGCACTTGCCGTGCCCATGGCCGCGTTCGCCCAGGCCAAGAGCAACGACAACTGGCGTGCCTCAGACGGCACCGCTTGGAAGAACGGCACGAACGAACTTTGCTGGCGCAGCAACGTTTGGACACCGGCAACGGCTGACGCCGCATGTGATGGCGCGCTGAAGCCGCCGGCGCCTACCCCGGCGCCTCGTGTGGCGCCGCCCCCGCCGCCGCCCCCGCCGCCGCCTCCTCCTCCCCCGCCGCCGCCGCCGCCTCCTCCTCCTCCCCCGCCGCCCCGGCCCGCTCCGCCCCCGCCAACCCCGGCCGCTGAGAAGGTGACCTTCGCTGCAGACGCCTTCTTCGATTTCGGCAAGTCAGCGCTGAAGCCGGAAGCCCAGGCCAAGCTCACGGATCTGGTGTCCAAGACCAAGAGCGTGAACCTTGAAGTCATCATCGCCGTGGGCCACGCCGATTCCGTGGGTGCAGACGCTTACAACCAGAAGCTGTCGATCGCCCGCGCCGAGGCCGTCAAGGCTTTCCTGGTGAAGGCCGGAGTCGAGAAGAACCGCGTCTACACCGAGGGCAAGGGCGAGAAGTCGCCTGTGGCCGACAACAAGACTGCCGAAGGCCGTGCGAAGAACCGTCGCGTGGAAGTCGAAGTCGTCGGCACCCGCACCCGCAGGTAATCCTTCTCTGCTGTCAAGGGCCCACCGGGCCCTTTCAGGCACCACCCCGCTTCGGCGGGGTTTTTCATTTGCGCGAGCACAATCCACCTCCCATGACCAACGTCGATCCCCAAGAGCTGGCCAAGTTCAGCGAGTTGGCCCACCGCTGGTGGGACCCGGACAGCGAGTTCCGACCCCTGCACCAGATCAACCCCCTGCGCCTGGGATGGATCGATGAACTGGCCCGACTCAGCGGCCAGCGAGCACTTGACGTGGGCTGCGGCGGTGGGATCCTGGCCGAAGCCATGGCCCGCAAGGCGCGTCACGTCACGGGGATCGATCTGGCTGCGCGGCCCCTGGGGGTGGCGCGCCTGCACGCTCTGGAGGGCGGCGTGGAGAACATCGAGTACCGGGAGATTGCAGCCGAGGCGCTGGCTGCCGAAGTCCCGGCATCCTTCGACGTCGTGACCTGCATGGAGATGCTGGAACACGTACCGGATCCGTCTTCCGTGGTGCGTGCCTGCGCCACGCTGGTTCGTCCCGGGGGCTGGGTGTTCTTCTCCACCCTGAACCGCAACCCCAAGTCCTTCCTCTTCGCCATCATCGGTGCCGAGTACGTGCTGGGCTTGCTGCCCAAGGGCACACACGAGTACGCACGCTTCATCCGACCCAGCGAGCTGGCGCGCTGGACACGCGAAAGCGGCCTCACCCTGGAAGGCAGCAAGGGCATGGAGTACAACCCCATCACCCGGCGCTATCGCCTTTCTGGCGACACCAGCGTCAACTACCTGGTCGCCTGCAGACGTCCGGCATGAGGCCAGCCATACGGACGGTGCTGTTCGATCTGGACGGCACGCTGGTGGACAGCGCACCCGACCTGGCAGGTGCCGCCAACGCGTTGCTGCAGGAACACGGGCACGCTGCCCTGCCCTACGCACATCTGCGTCCCATGGCGGGCGCCGGGGCTCGGGGCATGGTGGGTCTGGCCTTCGGAGTCCATCCCGGCGACGCACGCTACGATGACCTGAAGACGCGCTTTCTGGCCCTCTATGCCCAGCGGTTGCTGCACAACACCACGGTCTTCGAAGGCGTGTGGCCTCTGCTCGACCGGCTGGAGCAGCACGGCCTGGGCTGGGGCATCGTCACCAACAAGGCCTACCACCTGGCGCTGGCGTTGAGCGAAGGCGTGGGCCTGCATCCGCGTGCGGGGGTGCTGATCGGGGGTGACTCCACACCCTTTGCCAAGCCCCATCCCGAGCCCCTGCTGGAGGCCTGCAGCCGGCTTCAGGCCGACCCCGCCACCTGCGCCTACGTGGGCGACGACCTGCGTGACATCCAGGCCGGCCGCGCCGCGGGCATGGCCACCCTGGCCGCAGGCTGGGGTTACCTCGGTCAGGGCCAGCCCGTTCACCAATGGGGTGCGGATTCTCTGCTCGCGCAGCCCCAGGGCCTCTTGCAGTGGCTGAACTTGCCCTAAGATAGCTGCCTTGGGGCCGACCTGGCTTCGACGTGGGTACGGCGTCGGATCAGGGCATGCCGAGCACCAGTTCGCTCGTAAATCCACTGGAAACAAAGTAACTGCGAACGACGAAAAGTTTGCCCTCGCCGCTTAAAACCGGTGAGCCTCTCAACGGCAGGCCGATGGGCCGGGCTTGAGCCGCAAGGCGATAGCTGAGAGGTCATTCACATCGGCTGGTTGGCCACCGGGTCACTCGGTGGTCGACGAGATCAAGTGACTGGCACCTTGCGCAGCGTGCCGCTGCGCGGCGCAAGGGGCGAGACCCAAATCAGACGGCTACGCATGTAGAACTGGCCGGCAAAGGCTTGCGGACGCGGGTTCGATTCCCGCCGGCTCCACCACTAAAACTTGCAAAGACACTCTCTTTGCATGTCGATCAACCCCGTCAGGCCCCAAGCCTGGCGGGGTTTTTCACTTGGGCTTGCGGACTTGGCCACCACCGCAGGACCCGTTTTTGACCGTTCACCCCCGTTTTTCCTCTCCCTTTCTCTGCTCCCTGCGGACGCGCAAACGACCAAGTCCGCAAGGGACATTCATTAAAAATCAACAACTTAGACACGACGCTGACCACGGATGATTTTTGCGAACATCGGACGACATCGTAAAAACAGCGAGAGAAAGAATTCCGTCAAGTCTACGCAGCAGGCTGTGTTTTGCCCGCAAGACTGCAGAGAAGGAGAGAGTTGACGTGCCACTGCTACGTGTCTACAATGTATAAACAGTCAAAGGACTCGATCATGGAAGCTGTCATTCGAAAATGGGGCAACAGCCCTGCACTGAGGTTGCCTGCGTTGGCGCTCAAGGAAGCTGCATTGAGCCTGGAGCAGAAGGTAACGATCATCGTCAGCCGTGGACGCATCGTGATTGAGCCATCTGAGCATGTGGAATACAAGCTGGACGACTTGCTCGCCGGAATCACCCCGAAAAATGCTCATGCTGAAGTCAGTTTCGGCAAGCCTGTGGGCAAAGAGTCACTTTGATGGCGTCGCGTCGCTACGTGCCTGAATCTGGAGATGTCGTCTGGCTGGAGTTCGACCCTCAGGCTGGGCATGAGCAGGCAGGGCATCGTCCTGCCTTGGTCATCAGTCCGGCAAGCTACAACGGCAAGACTGGGCTGATGGTCTGCTGCCCCATGAGCACCAAAGTCAAGGGGCATCCCTTTGAAGTGGTCTTTGAAATTGAGGGGGTTCCCGGTGCAGTGCTGTCCGATCAAGTGAAGTCGCTCGATTGGAAGATTCGAAATGCGAAGAAAAAGGCGGTCGCCCCCACCTCAGTAATGAGCCACGTGAGGGCAAAAATCAAAGCGTTGCTGGCGATCGCGTGACCCGCAAACACCCATCGTTTGTTGTTGCCTTTGGCTCTATGTCATTCCGTGTGGAACTTGACTTCACATCCGATGCTTGGTGACGCCCGTTGACAAGGCTGTGGCGGGCAGAAATGGCGAGGTCGGCAAGTGAGTGAGTTTGCCCAGGCGCAGATAGGCGATGGCGATGAAGTTGGCTGCTGTTCTGAAGCCGCGTGCGGCGCGCTTGGCTTGCTGCAGGTGAAGGTCCATAGCGGGTGGCCGTTCCACTGGTTCGATGTGCCGTCCGGGCTACGGCGCCCTGGTGCTGCACACGCCCCGACCAACTTCTGCGCCGCCACTGCGGCCTGGTGAGCCAGTGAAGCGGCCCATCCGAGGTCTGCGCACAGCCGCCCAGTCAACTCCGTGGCGCAAACCATCGCGTTCGACACCAGCGAACACCTCCCTGTGCAGATCGGGCCGGCAGGCAGGGCCCTTCGTCGACTGATTGGCCACCGCCTTGATCGGCAGGGTGCCCCATGGCCGTTCACCCGAACAGGTGTTGGCCCGCCCTGCCTCACCACGACCTCACCACAACCGCACCCAGGCGGGCACGG
Organism: Rubrivivax sp.; assembly: GCA_049242285.1. GTDB lineage: Bacteria > Pseudomonadota > Gammaproteobacteria > Burkholderiales > Burkholderiaceae_C > Rubrivivax. The sequence goes on along the minus strand of JBMLPD010000438.1, from coordinate 6,219 downwards.
TCAGCGGTCTGGCACGGGCTTGCGGTCCCTCCCGCGCGCTGGGCGACGCAGGGACGCCTGGTCCTGCGCGGCCAGGACCGACGGCGCCGTGCGGGCTCTGGCCCCTGCGAAAGAAAATCGTGGCAGGCAAGCAGCATTGCGACGCCACCCAGACGTCTGGGCGGCAGATCGATTTCGAAGATGACCGCCCGACGGCAGGGCTCTGGGCATTGCGCACGATCGAATGCCTGCCGCAACACGGGGTCAAGTGCTTCGATCACCTTGCGTTTTCGTGGCGTGGAGCTCCTGCCCCGCCCAGATTGCCAGACACACACACATGCGCAAGCTTCGACGCCATCATGCCCTCGCATGGGCCGCACACCCCACAAATCGTGTGGCAAAGCCATTCCGCCCAGTCCCGACCTAGGGTGAGTCCCTGATTCGGCGGCGCGGAGGGTGAGGATATAGTCTGCCCCCGCTGAGCAAGGACCGTGACGCTTGGCCACAGACAGACCAACTCGAACACGAACTGGACGCCCCCTTCCGGGCCGGTCCACGGAGGACGCAAGTGGATTTTGGCCAGGAACAACGCAATCCGGGCAAGCACATGGTGGGCATCGGTGTCGTGCTGGGCCTTCACGTGTTGCTGGGGTGGGCCCTGCTGAACGGCTTGGCCCAGCGCATGGTGGAAGTGATCAAGGGGCCCATCGAGACCAAGATCATCGAGGAGGTCAAGCCGCCCCCGCCGCCGCCGCCCGAGAACCTGCCGCCGCCGCCCAAGTTCGCGCCGCCGCCGCCCAGCTTCGTGCCGCCGCCTGAGGTGGTGGTCAACCCGCCGCCCACGGTGGCACCCGTGATCACCACGACCACCGTTGCCCCTCCACCCGCCCCCGTGCGCATAGCGCCTGCGCCTGCGGCCGCGCCGCCGGCACCTGCGGCACCGCCTGCCCCGCCGCCGCCTGCGCGCGTGGCCGCCAAGCCTGCCATCGGCAACGTGGCCGCCTGCGCTCCCAAGAACGAGGATTACCCCGCCGCGGCCGTGCGCGCGGAAGCCACCGGAACCACCCGGATACGCTTCACGGTGGATGCCACGGGCAAGCTGTCCAGCGCCGAGGTGGTCAAGGCGGCGGGCTCCTCGCGCGAACACCGGCAACTCGACCGGGTGGCCTTGTCCAAGCTGAGCGAGTGCACCTTCAAGCCCGGCAATGACGAGGCGGGCAAGCCCGTCGGCGGCACCTTCGAGGTGGAATACGTCTGGAAGCTGGAGTGAAGCAGCAGCCGCTTTCATGCCAGCCTGAAACCATCCGACCCGATCACTTTCCTTTTCTGGCGCATCGCCCCAAGGCACGCGCCCTTTCCCCTGGAGGCAACATGTCCCTGATTTCCCTCGTGCGCGCGTCCTTCGCGGCGGCTCTGATCACGGCCACCACCCTGGCCGCCACCCTGCCCACGCCCGCTGCCGCACAAACCCCGGCCGCCTCAGCTCCAGTGGCCGGCAAGCCAGCCATCACCGAAGAGGCCGTGGAGAACCCCTACGGCCTGAAAGCGCTGTGGGAACAGGGCGACGCCGTCGCCCACGGAACGCTCATCATCATGCTGATCATGTCCATGGGCAGCTGGTACGTGATCTTCACCAAGCTGTATGAACAGAGCAAGATGCTCAAGAGTGCACGCAACTCGACCGAAGCGTTCTGGCAGGCCTCCTCGGTCAAGGAAGGCGTCGGCAGGCTGGAGGAGGGCTCGGCCAGCCGGTTCATCGCCGAGCAGGCGCTGAAGGCTGACGATCATCATGAAGGCACGATGGTCGAGACCATCGACCGCCACACGTGGGTGAGCATGAACATCGACCGCGCCGTCGGCAGCGTGCAAAGCCGCCTCCAGGGCGGGCTGGCCATCCTGGCCACCGTGGGCTCCACCGCACCGTTCGTGGGCCTGTTCGGCACCGTCTGGGGCATCTACAACGCCCTGGTGAAGATCGGCATCAGCGGCCAGGCCTCCATCGACAAGGTGGCCGGCCCCGTCGGCGAGGCGCTGATCATGACGGCCATCGGCTTGGCCGTGGCGGTGCCTGCGGTGATGGGCTACAACTGGCTGATCCGCCGCAACAAGGCGATCATGGACGCCACCCGTGCCTTCGCCGCGGACCTGCACAGCGTGCTGATCGCCGGCAAGCGCTGAGGCCTGCGGCCCCGCATTGAATCGAACTGCCCGGCCAGCCTGCCGCGAACCCGGGCACCCAGCGGAGACAGCCTATGGCCATGAATGTAGGGTCTGCAGCCGACGACGGCGAAGACCAACTCAACAACACCATCAACACCACCCCCTTGGTGGATGTGATGCTGGTGCTGCTGATCATCTTCCTGATCACCGTGCCGGTGGTCACCCAGACCATCAAGCTGGAGCTGCCCAAAGAGCGCAACATCCCGCTGCAGACCAAGCCGGAGAACGTGGTGATCGCGGTCAATCGCGATGGTGAGGTCTACTGGGGAACGGAGCGCATGGCCGATTTCGAAGCCCTGGTGGTACGCCTGAAGAAGGAAGCCGTGAAGGAGCCGCAACCCGAGGTGCACATCCGGGCCGACTCCGGTGTGCGCTGGGAGCCTGTGGGTCGCGTCAACATGGCCTGCATGCGGGCGGGCATCCTGAAGGTGGGCTTCATCACCGAACCCCCTGCGGGTGCCGGCGCCAGGTTGAATTGAGATACCCCGGAGCAACAAGACCATGGGAATGAATGTCGGATCCTCGTCAGCAGACGAAGATGGAGACGTGATGGTGGACATCAACACGACGCCACTGATCGACGTGATGCTGGTGCTGCTGATCATGTTCATCATCACCATCCCCATCCAGACGCACGCCGTCAAGATGAACACCCCGATCCCCAACAACGCCGCGCCGCCGCCCAAGCCTCCGGAGATCATCCGGGTGGACATCGACTTCGATGGCACGATAGGCTGGAACGGCGAGGTCATTGCGCCAGGCGACCGCGCGGCTGTTCAGGCCAGGCTGGCGGCAGCCGCCGCACAGCCAGACCAACCCGAGCTGCACATCCGGCCCAACAAGCTGGCAGCCTACGAGCATGTGGCGATGGTGCTGGCCGGCGCGCAAAGACTGGGCATGACCAAGATCGGCATCGTCGGCAACGAACAGTTCCAGTGATCCTGCCATGAACCGTCCCTACTCCCTGTTGTTGGCGCTGGTCGCCGCCTTCACCTTCGGCACTGCGCTCGCGCAGGGCATGCGGGCCGAGATCGGCAAGCCCCTGCAGCAGGCAGGCGAGTACATCAAGGCCGGCAAGGGCAAGGAGGCGCTGGCCAAGGTTCGCGAGGCCGAGGCGGTGCCCAATCGCAGTCCATCCGAGCAGCTGCTGATCGACCGCATGAAGGCTGCCGCTGCGCAGCGTGCCGGTGACATGGCCACGGCCGTGCAAGCACTGGAGGCGATACATCCGAAGACCTCGGGTGCAGAAGCAGGTCAGATCGCGGAGCAGATCGCTTCCGCCTACGCCCAGCTGAAGAACGTGTCCAAGGCCAGCGAGTGGGTGGCCAAGGCCCAACAAGCAGGTCACAACACCGCCACGCTCAAGCAGCTGCAGAGCTATCTGCAGGGGGCCAGCGGCGACTACGCTGCCATTGCCCGGGACGCAGCCGCCGCCGTGGCAGCCGCCGAGCAAAGCTCAGGACGGCCAGCGGAGGCCGACCTCCTGCGTCTGGCCGATGCCCAACAGCGCACCGGCCAGGCCGGCGCTCAGGTGGCCACGCTCGAGAAGCTGCTGACCCTGTACCCCAAGAAGGACTACTGGAACGCCTACCTCAGCCGCCTGCCGCGCAAGCCCAACTTCGCTGACCGCTTTGGCCTGGATGTGCTGCGCCTGAAACTGGCCACGGGCAACCTGACCCGGGCCGAGGAGTACATGGAGATGGCCCAGATGGCCATGCAGATCGGCTTGCCTGCCGAAGGCCTGCAGATCGTGGACAAGGGGCTGGCCGCCAAGGTGCTGGGCACGGGCGCCGAGGCCGACCGCCACAAGCGCCTGCGGGACCTGGCCGTCAAGAAGACGGAGGAAGCCAAGGCCTCCATCGCCGCCCAAGCCACCGAGGCCGCAGCGCAAAAGTCGGGCGACGATCTGGTGCGCGTGGGGTATGCCTACGTGTCCTTGGGTGAGGCCGACAAGGGCATCGCCATGATCGAGCAAGGCATTGCCAAGGGCGGCCTGAAGCGCCCCGAGGACGCCAAGCTGCGCCTGGGCATGGCGCAGTTGTCCCGCAACAAGGCCAAGGCCCAGCAGACGCTGCGCAGTGTGGGCGGCAGCGATGGCGCGGCCGACATCGCGCGGCTGTGGGTGATCGCCGGAAGTTGAAACCCACTGCGGGGCGCGCGGGCAGCGACCACGAGTCGCGCACCCACGAAGGCGACCACCAGGCCTTGCGCCTGTGGTTGAGGCTGCTGTCCTGTACCAACCGGATCGAGGCGCCGCTGCGCAGCCGGCTGCGCGATCGATTCGCGGGGTCTCTGCCCCGGTTCGACCTGATGGCCCAGCTGGACCGCCACCCTCAGGGCTTGAAGATGCGAGACCTGTCCGAGCGGCTGATGGTGACGGGGGGCAACGTGACCGGCTTGACCAACCGGCTGGTCGCAGAAGGCCTGGTGGAGCGCCGCGATGACGCGCAGGATGGCCGCGCCACCACGGTGCGCCTGACCCGCGAAGGTCAACAGCAGTTCCGCGCCATGGCCACCGAGCACGAGGGATGGGTGGTGGAGCTGATGTCGGGCCTGCCACCGGCCCAGCAGGCGCTACTGTTCGATCTGCTGGGCCGGCTCAAGCAGGCGCTGCCGACACCGCAAGCCCCGCTCAGGCGCCGAGCACGTCCCGCCCCACGATGAGCTGCTGCACCTCGGTCGCGCCCTCGTAGATGCGCAGGGCGCGGATCTCCCGGTACAGCGACTCCACCACCGAGCCCACCTTCACCCCCAGGCCGCCGTGCATCTGCAGCGCACGGTCGATCACCCGCTGGGCGTTCTCGGTGGCTGCCATCTTGGCCATGGCCGCCTCACGCGTGGTGCGCACGCCCTTCACGTCCCGCAGCCAGGCGGCGCGGTAGGTCAGCAAGGCAGCGGCATCGACCGCGCTGGCCATCTCGCCCAGCGCCGCCTGCGTGAGCTGGAAATCCGCCAGCGTCTGCCCGAACATCCGACGCGACCTGGCATGGGCGATGGCCTCGTCCAGCGCCCGACGCGCAAAGCCCAAAGCCGCCGCGGCCACCGAGGCGCGGAAGATGTCCAGCGTGCGCATGGCGAGCTTGAAGCCCTCGCCGGGCGCGCCCAGCAGGCGGCCCTTGGGAATGCGACAGTCCACGAAGCGCAGCCGCGCCAGCGGGTGCGGTGCGATGACGTCGATGCGCTCGGCGATCTCCAGGCCCGGCGTGTCGGCGCGCAGCACCAAGCCGCTGATCGAGGCCGTGGGCTTCGAACCCGGCCCGCCCACGGGCTGGCCCTCGGCCGTCAGGGTGCGGGCGAAGACGGTGTAGACGTCCGCGATGCCGCCATTGCTGATCCAGGTCTTCTCGCCGTTGAGCACCCAGTGGTCGCCAGCGTCCTGGGCCGTGCAGGCCATGGCCGCCACGTCCGACCCTGCCTGCGGTTCAGACAGGGCGAAGGCCGAGATCCACTCACCGCGCGCCACGCGGGGCAGCACCTGCGCCTGCATCTCGGGCGAGCCGGCCAGGGTGATGGCCCCCGTGCCCAGACCCTGCATGGCAAAGGCGAAGTCCGCCAGCCCGTCGTGTCGCGCCAGGGTCTCGCGCGCCACCACCAGGGCGCGCGAATCCAGCGCTGGCAAGGCCCCGCCATGCGCCGCGGGCACGCACCAGCGAAGGTGCCCGCCCTGGCCCAGCATCGTGACCAGGTGGCGGCAGGCCGCATCGGTGTCAGCGTGGTCGATGTGCTGCAGATGCTGCGCACACCAGACGTCGAGCGCCGCGGCCTGCTCCCGGTGCAGGTCGTCGAAGAAGGGGATGTCGAGGTGGGCCAGGCGCGGCGGCAGCGTCATGGCGATCAATCCCCCTCGAACTTCGGTGCCTGCCTGGCCGCGAAGGCCTGGAAGGCGCGGTGGAAGTCCTGGGTCATCATGCAGATGGCCTGGGCCTGGGCCTCGCTCTCCACCATCTCCTCGATGCCCATGGCCCACTCCTGGTTGAGCATGGTCTTGGTCATGGTGTGGGCGAAGTACGGCCCGTCGGC
>JBMLPD010000437.1:0-1634 GCA_049242285.1 Rubrivivax sp. | reverse complement strand
CGGGTCTTCCTGCATGTAGCGCAGGGTGTCGTTCATCCAGCCCATGTTCCACTTGAAGTGGAAGCCCAGGCCGCCGGCATACGTGGGCGCCGACACGCCCGGGAAGGCCGTGGACTCCTCGGCCACGGTGAAGCTGCCGGGGCACTGCGCACCCACCACCTCGTTCACGCGCTTGAGCAGCGCAATGGCCTCCAGGTTCTCGCGCCCGCCCTGAACGTTGGGCACCCACTGGCCGTCGTCGCGCGAGTAGTCGCGGTAGAGCATGGAGGCCACGGCGTCCACGCGCAGCCCGTCCACGCCCTGGCGCTCCAGCCAGTACAGCGCGCTGCCCACCAGGAAGTTGCGCACCTCGTGGCGGCCGAAGTTGTAGATCAGCGTGTTCCAGTCGCGGTGGAAGCCTTCGCGCGGGTCGGCGTACTCGTACAGCGCCGTGCCGTCGAACTGCGCCAGGCCGTGCGCGTCAGTGGGAAAGTGCGCCGGCACCCAGTCCAACACCACGCCCAGGCCCTGCGCATGGCAGGCCTGCACGAAACGTGCGAAGCCTTCGGGCGGGCCGAAGCGGGCGCTGGGCGCGTACAGGCCCAGGGTCTGGTAGCCCCAGGAGCCGTCGAAGGGGTGCTCGGTGACGGGCAGCAGCTCCACATGCGTAAAGCCGAGGTCCGCCGCGTAGGCCGGCAGGCAGGCGGCCAGTTCGTCCCAGCTGAGAAAGCCGCCTTCCGGCCCGCGCCGCCAGGAGCCCGGGTGCACCTCGTACACCGCCATGGGAGCCTGGTGGTGGTTGGCGGCGGCGCGACCGGCGGGCAGCGGCCGGGGCGCTGGCACCGGAGCCGCCACCACGCTGGCGTTGTCCGGCCGCACCTGCGCGGCGCGGGCGTAGGGGTCACACTTCAGCGGCAACAGCTGCCCGTCGCGGGCGCGGATCTCGTACTTGTAGTGGTCGCCCGGCGCCGCGTGAGGGACGAAGGTCTCCCACACGCCCGACGAGCCTCGGCAGCGCATGGCGTGGCGCAGGCCGTCCCAGGCGTTGAAGTCGCCCACCACGCTCACTTGCGAAGCGTTGGGGGCCCAGACGGCAAAGCGCACGCCGGCCACCGCCTGCGCACCTTGGCCCAGGGTCATGGGGTGGGCCCCCAGCACCTCGAAGGGCCGCAGATGCGTGCCTTCACCGAGGTAGTACAGGTCCTCGTCGCTGATCAACGGGGGCACCACACCTGCTCGATGTACTGGCCGATGGTGCGGTCCACGCTGAAGGGGCCCATGCCGGCGATGTTGCGCAGCGCCCGCTCGGCCCAGGCCGCGCGGTTGGCAAACAGGGCGTCCACCTCCAGCTGGGTGCGCACGTAGCTGCCGAAGTCGGCCATCAGGAAGTAGGGGTCACGCTGCATCAGGTTGTAGACCAGACCCTTGTAGCGCTCAGGCTCGTGGTAGCAGAAGGTGCCGCTGCCCAGGGCCTCGATCACGTTTCGCAGCTGCAGGTTCTCCTCCACGTACAGGCGCGGGTCGTAGCCCAGGGCCTTGAGTTGGGCCACCTGCGCGGTGCGCAGGCCGAAGACGAACATGTGCTCCTCGCCCATGGCCTGCGCCATCTCGATGTTGGCGCCGTCCCAGGTGCCGATGGTGCAGGCGCCGTTGAG
>JBMLPD010000436.1:0-1246 GCA_049242285.1 Rubrivivax sp. | reverse complement strand
CGGCGCGCTGCGCCGCGAAGTAGGCGATCTGCGGCTTGAAGGCGATCACCAGGTCCTTCGTCGCATCGACGATGGCAGCGCAGAAATCGAAGATGCGCGCAGCGTCGCCCTTCCAGGCGCCCGGAAACCTCGCCGGCTCCGGGTCCAGCCCCACGCACAGCATGGAGCGGTGGCGGGCTTGCGCGGCGCGGAGCTGGTCGGTGAAGGTCAGGGCCACGGGTCACACCCGCCGCGCCAGCGCCTGCGCCGCGCCGGTGTAGGCCGCCGGCGTCAGGGCCAGCAGGCGCTGCTTCTCGGCTTCGGGCAGGGCCAGACCGGCGACGAAGCCCTGCATCAGCGCGCGCGTCATGGGCTGGCCACGGGTGAAGGCCTTGAGCTGCTCGTAGGGTTCGGGCAGGCCGTGCAGGCGCATCACCGTCTGGATGGGCTCGGCCAGGACCTCCCAGGCACCGTCCAGGTCGGCGGCCAGGCAGGCCTCATCGACCTGCAGCTTGTCCAGCCCGCGCCGCAGGCTGTCATGCGCCAGCACCGTGTGGCCAAAGGCCACGGCCATGTTGCGCAGCACGGTGGAATCGGTCAGGTCACGCTGCCAGCGGCTGATGGGCAGCTTGTGGCTCATGTGCGCCAGCAGTGCGTTGGCCAGGCCGTAGTTGCCTTCGGCGTTCTCGAAATCGATGGGGTTGACCTTGTGCGGCATGGTGGACGAGCCCACCTCGCCGGGTTGGGTCTTCTGCTTGAAATAGCCCAGCGAGATGTAGCCCCAGATGTCACGCGCCCAGTCGGTGAGGATGGTGTTGCAACGCGCCATGGCGTCGAACAGCTCGGCCATGGCGTCATGCGGCTCGATCTGCGTGGTGTAGGCGTTGAAGGCCAGGCCCAGAGGCCCCTCCACCACGCCGCGGCTGAAGGCTTCCCAGTCGATGTCGGGGCAGGCCGCAAGGTGGGCGTTGTAGTTGCCCACGGCACCGTTCATCTTGGCCGGCAGCGGGGCGGCGGCGATGCGCTCGCGCGCCGTCTTCAGGCGTGCCACCACGTTGGCCACTTCCTTGCCCACCGTGGTGGGGCTGGCGGTCTGGCCATGGGTGCGGCTGAGCATGGGCAGCCCGGCCAGCTCATGCGCCAGGGCGGTCATGCCCTGCTGAACAGCGTCCAGCGCCGGCAGCAGCACCTGGGCCCGGGCGGCCTGAAGCATCAGCGCATGGCTGGTGTTGTTGATGTCCTCGCTGGTGCAGGCGAAGTGCACGAA
>JBMLPD010000435.1:0-22025 GCA_049242285.1 Rubrivivax sp. | reverse complement strand
AAAGGGTCGCCTCTATGCAAATCAACCACTTACACCGCTTGGTGTCGAACTCGGGAGGTCCAGCCCTGCGGTGGCCCGTGGGCTCTCCGCAACAGTGTTGTAAAGAAGCACGCCTCTTGCTGCCAAAGTAGTGGCAGATGCGATACATTGACATGACCACTCCGCCCTCGCCGCGTCATTCAGTTGGCCGCGGTTTGGGAAGAAAAAGCCGCCTCAGGGCGGTTTTTTCGCTTCTGTGTGGTCGTATTGGGAAGGTTCTACGCCTTGCGCACTCACATCTACGTTGATGGTTACAACCTCTACTACGGGCGTCTGCGCGGCACGCCGTACAAGTGGCTGGATGTGGTGGCCCTCTTCAGCGAGATGGTGCGTACGGTTGAGCCTGGTTCAGAGGTGGTGGGGGTCAAGTACTTCACTGCGCCAGCACTGGCCCGCTTTGCGACTCACGGCGATGCCTCAATGCAGGCGCAGAACGATTACCACCGGGCCCTGACGGCGCGCTACCCCCAGGTGTTCGAGGTCATTTTGGGAACTCACAGCTGGGAGGGCAATGGCACAGCGCTACCGGTCTTTGTTCAAGGTCAACCGTTCGACAAGAGCAATACCGTCAAGGTATGGCGCGTGGTGGAGAAGAAGACAGATGTCAACCTCGCGCTGCACATGTACAGAGATGCCTGCCGCGGCGAAGTAGACCAGGCGGTGCTGGTTTCGAATGACTCCGACGCGGAGCCGACGCTGCGTGCGCTGGCAGAAGACTTCCCGAGCGTGAAATTGGGGGTGGTGATGCCGCTGCCCCACCCGGTCGAGGGCGGCAAGAGAGGGCGGCCGGCAAGCAGGTCTCTGAATGACCTGGCCCATTGGTGCAGAACCTACATTCGGGATGATGAACTGGGCCGTGCACAGTTGCCACATCAAGTGCCCACACGAAAGAAGCCGGCGCGAAAGCCAGCACATTGGTAGTTGGCCGCCCCGGCGACATTGCCACCTGCTACGCAGACCCATCAAAGGCCCAGCGCGGGCTGCAGCAGATGATGCAAGACGCCTGGAGGTGGCAGTCGACGAACGCGGATGGTTACAGCTGACTTTCTATGCTTTGCGGCAGCGCCAGTGCCCGCTGGAAAGCAGTCTCGCGCCCTGCGCGCTCCTTCAGCACCAGCGACGTATTGAACACCCAGTCGACATATTCGGTCTCCTTCAGCCTCCAGTCACAGGCGGCGGCGTCGAGATAGTCAACTGCCCACTCTGGGCCGTGCACCAGATGCAATCACACACAGACGATTCACTTGATGCATTTGTTGCACTTGATGTGCTACCCTGCTCAAGATCACCATGGCGGGGCCATAGCCGACAAGACAGGAGAAAGACATGCGTACGATTGATCGTGTTCGGGAGGTCGCCCCTCCGCCGCTGAATGACAAAGACAAGGAGATGGTCAGGGTGGCTCAGCGCTGCATCATGGCGTCGCTCGACCACTCTCGTGCCGCAGCCATTACGCTGACCACGGACACAGGGGAGCACCCAACCGTCGAGGTGCCGCCTGCAGCCCTCAAGCTGATCGGGCAATTGCTGGGCGCCATGAGCGAGGGGCGCCCCATCGTGCTGATGCCGACCGAGCAAGAATTCACGACGGTCGAAGCGGCCAATTTCTTGAACGTCTCTCGGCCCTTTGTGATCAAGGAGATGGAGGCTGGGCGTCTGCCACATCGAAAGGTGGGATCGCATAGGCGTATTGCCTTGGAAGACCTGTTGGCTTACGCACAAAAGATGCGCGCGCAGCAAGCCAATGCGTTGGAGCGAATGGCAGAGAACGCCAGAGAGTTGGGCTTGGATTACTGATGGCCGGGCATGCCCGCTACACGGCGCTGCTGGATGCATGCGTCTTGTATCCGCTAGCGATGACGGATGCGTTGATGAGCCTGGCTACGGCAGGTTTCTTCGCTGCCAAGTGGTCCACCCGCATTGAAGAGGAGTGGATCCGCTCCCTGGAAAAGCAGCGTCCTGAACTGGTCGGGAAGCTTGGGGTTCGACGAGACAGCATGCGCGATGCCATTCCCAACTGGGAGGTGCCCGAGACTGCATGGTCGGCGATCACTGGCGGAATTGATTTGCCCGACCCCAATGATGTTCATGTTCTGGCCGCCGCTATTGCGGGCCATGCTGACTGCATCGTGACATCGAATTTGAAGGACTTTCCGACGCCGATCTTGATGGAATTCGGCATCGAGGCTGTCGATCCAGACACCTTCATCATCAACCAATGGGATCTGGATCCCGTTAACGCGATTGCAGCGTTCAAGCGGATGCGAGCGCGTCGCAAAAAGCCGCAGTCAAGCCCGGAAGAGTTCGCATTCGCATTGGAGCTGGGTGGCCTGCCCACGACGGCAGAGCGGCTGAGACGCGCGGCGGAATTGATCTGATCACGCCCGCAGTTCTGACACGAACGCGGTTAGCTGCCGCGGCGCGCTGGCAAAGGAGCTACGACATGGCAAGGCGCATGATTGAAGGCATCGAGATCGAAACCAGCTCTGGCAACGTGTTCGCCGACCTCGGCCTGGCCGACGCCGAGAAGCTCAAGATCAAGTCCGGCCTGGTGATCGAGATCACCCGTGCCGTGCGTCGTCTTGGCTTGACCCAAGAAGAGGCTGGCCGGCGCATGGGCGTCGCGCAACCAAAAGTGTCGGGGATGATGCGCGGTGACTTCGCCAACCTCTCCGAGCGCAAGCTGATGGAGTGCCTGAATCGTCTCGGGTACGACATCGAGATCAAGGTGCGGCCTGCCGCAGAGCCGATCGGTCATCTGACGCTCGCGATCGCTTGATTTGATGCCGACGACCAGGAGCACGAACCACATTGACCTGGTGCTGTTCGCAGCACTGGTCGCGTTTGGCTGGTACGTCCTGGCATGTAGGCCCTGAGGGATCGGTCATGAACAAGCAGCGGCAGCCGCGTCTGCTGACTGTGATTCAGAAAAAAGGGCTCGAAGCCATTGCCTGACTTGATTTAGCGACAACTAGTTTTCGGGGACCAGTGCTTGCATGGCGCCATGCAGTGACATCACTTCAATTCCATCACCCAAGGGGTAGCACTCCGAGCCGGGGTAAATCAGCCACCTCCGGCTGGGCTGGACGTCTTCACAGGCGCTGTAAAAGCCGCGTTCAAGCTTGGGGGTGGTGCTGCGTTTGATCTCAATTGCCCAGTGCTCCCCGTTGGGCCAAGTGAGCAAAAGGTCAATCTCGGCACCGGCGTTGCTGCGATAGAAACTGGGCTGCGTTCCGGCAGGGGCGACAGCCAACAGGCTCTCGATCACGTGGCCCTCCCAACTGGCGCCCACGATGGGGTGTGACAGCAGAGCATCCATGTCTGTAATGCCCAGCAAACTGTGCAGCAATCCGCTGTCACGAATATAGACCTTGTGCGATTTGACCAAGCGCTTGCCTTGGTTGCTGTGCCACGGAGCGAGCTTTCGGGTCAGCAACAGATCGGTCAATAAATCCAGATAGCCATTGGCGGTTCGGGTGTCTACATCCAGATTTCTCGCCAGCTGCGCCATGTTCAAGGTGCTGCCTTGCAGGTGCGCCAGCATGGTCCAGAACCTGCGCAGCAATTCGGCACTGGTGCGTGGTGCAAATTGGGCGACATCGCGCTCCAGGTATGTGCGCGTGAAGTCTCTCCGCCACAGCACACTGTCAGCGTCATTCAGGGCCGTTAACGATGGCGGAAAACCACCCCGCACCCATAAGTCGTCCCACAAGCCCGATGGCACTTCGAGCCGGTGCAAGCCGCTGAGCTCAATAAACGCAATACGCCCAGCCAATGTTTCGCTGCTGCGCTGAATCAGATCAAGCGACGCAGACCCCAGCAACAAGTAAAAGCCATGGGTACGGGAGCCGTTGGCAATGCCCGCGCGGCGCGCCTGGTCTATCAGTCCGCGCAAAGACTCAAACAAGGTGGGCAGGCGCTGCACTTCATCCAGCACAATGAGCCTGTCCAGGCGGGCACGCAGGTATTGCTCGACGTTGCTGAGCTTGTTGCGGTCTTCCGGCGACTCCAAATCAAGGTAGCCCCCATCGGGTTGCGCAACGTCGAGAGCCAGCGTGGTTTTGCCCACTTGGCGTGGACCCAACAGCACCACAGCGGGCGACCGCAGTAGCGCATTTTGGAGTTCTTGGCGTTTGAAACGTGCAAACATCATTGAAATGATAGCATCAACATGCTGTTATTTCAATGTATTTCACCTGCAACCCGTCGGCGAATTCCGCCAAGGTCAGGATGGGAACGTGAAACTGCTTGGGAATGGCCTGGATGTCACCGTCTCCAGTCACCAGCGCATCGGCACGGCTGGCGGCAGCCAGCTCCAGAAAGATGGTGTCTTGCCCATCGCGAATGTCGGGCAGGCCATCAGGCTTGGCGTCGATCTTGACGGTTTCGACGCAAGGCAGGAAGTCGGCCAGCAGGGCTTGCCGCTCGTCGCGGGTCAGCTTGAACTTGGGGTAGGCAAGCACCCGCAGCACAATGGTTGACCAGCCGTCGGTTGACGTACTCGTGCAGCAGGCTGGCGGTCAGCTTCTGGTACGGAAGGCCTTCTTCCAAGGCGCGTGCCCGCAGGACGGCCGTCACGCACTTGCCCATCATCGGCGCCGGCCTGCGTCTGTCCATCGCTGTGTCATGACTTCACTGAATGTACATCCATGTAGTTACAGTCCGGTGGGGTATCGGCTAGGATCTGTTCACAGAACCGTCTCCTCCTGCGTCAAGAGTGCAACCATGCCAGCCACCAAACTCTTCAAGAACGGCAACTCCCAGGCCGTGCGCATACCGGCCGAGATGGCCTACAGCAACTGGGACATCGAGCTTGTCATTGAACGCGAAGGCGATGAACTTCGCATTCGGCCAGTCCGCCGGCGCATGGGCGACGTCCTGGGTAAGTTGGCAGGCTTCTCTCCTGACTTCATGAGCCAGGGGCGAGGGCTCAACATCGAAGGCGGGCGCGAGGCTCTGTGAAGCCCAGGTACATGCTGGACACCAACATCTGCATCTATCTGATGAAGAACCAGCCACCGCAAGTGCGGGCCCGGTTCGCGGATTGTTTTGTGGGGGATGTGGTGATTTCCGCCATCACACTGGCCGAACTCGAATTCGGTGTGGCGTCTTCGGGCGAAGCGCGGGCGAACAACCAGGTGCAGTTGGAAAGCCTGCTGGAAGACATCCTGGTGGCCCCCTTTGATACCGCCGCTGCGCGGACCTACGGCCCGCTGCGCGCCGCCTACCGCGCCCGCAACAAGGAAGCGCTGGACAAGTTGATCGCCTCGCATGCCATCTCTCTGGGGGTGACCTTGGTCACGAACAACGAGGCCGATTTCCGCGGCTTTCCAGGGCTCGCCGTCGAGAACTGGATCAACGCCCATTGATCGTCAGGTGCGCATTTCGGTGCTCGCGACCGGTCATTTCGGGATCGTGACCGCCGCAGCCTGTAGGGGTGGGTGGCGGATCAGGCCATCGTGACCGAGATCGTGGCCCTGTTTGAGCAGCGGTCGGCGCTCACCGCAAGAAGGCTCCTCGAAGGGGGCGCCGAAACCGAGGAACAAGACACTGGCCCAGTACCGGGTCATCGGCTTCGGCGTCACTGGCGCAGGTCAGGACCACTTCACCGCTGGGGCGAATGACCTACTGGATCTTGTCGCGCTTGCGCAAGCGCAAGGCGCGCCGCGCGGTCTCCGGTACAGTCGTCTGGTAACGATCGGTCGGTGTGGATTCGGCTTCAAGAGTGGCGGGCATGGTGACCTCCGGTGTGGCAGGTCTTGCGCCTGGGTAATCCATTCGCCTTGCCTGTGTCAACGCGATTGCATTGTCTTTGGTGGGGCCTGGCTGATCCGTGCCTGCAATGCGCATCCTTGCCCTTGGTGCGCATGGACTGTAAAGTCGCAGCTTCTTGCTCGCAGTGCCTGGAAAACAGGCATGGGAGCGTTGAGCATGGCTGAGGGTAGAGGTGGTCCCGGTAGCCGCAAAACAACGAGAATTCCGGGATGGACCAATTGCCATTGGTGATCATCGTCTCAGCCGCCACGTCATTGCTGATGACGTTGTGGCTGGTGTGGACGGCAGGCCATCACGGCGCCTTGTCGGCAGACCACGATCTTTCCGGGCCACAGAAATTCCATGCCCAGCCGGTCCCCCGCATTGGCGGGGTGAGTCTGGCACTGGCCTTGGTGGTAGCTGTGGGGTGGATGCATTGGAACGGCCTGCCTGAGGCCCCCTCGTGCGTGGCGCTGCTCTTGTGCGCGCTTCCAGCTTTCGGTGCTGGTTTGGTGGAAGACCTGACCAAGAAGGTTTCCGCTCGCGCGAGGCTGTATGCCACCATGGTTTCCGCCGCCTTGGCGGCTTGGGTGCTGGGGGCCCTGACTTCTCGCTCTGGGTTCGAGAGCTTGGACATGCTGCTGAGCTTCACCCCAGTGGCCGCTGTGCTGACCCTGGTGGTGGTGAGCGGGGTGGCCAATTCGGTGAACATCATCGACGGCTTCAACGG
This sequence comes from Rubrivivax sp., assembly GCA_049242285.1. Classification (GTDB taxonomy): domain Bacteria; phylum Pseudomonadota; class Gammaproteobacteria; order Burkholderiales; family Burkholderiaceae_C; genus Rubrivivax. The sequence continues at coordinate 15,502 of JBMLPD010000435.1, read as the reverse complement.
TCTGGCCTCGATGTGCGTGGCCCTCATTCTGGGCGCTGTGGCCTACGTGGCCATGAAAGTGGGCGACACCTTCGTACTCTCCATGGCGCTGGCCTGCATGGGCGCCATCATGGGGTTTTTCGTCTTCAACTACCCCGCCGGCCTGATCTTCCTGGGCGATGGGGGGGCCTATCTGCTGGGCTTCATGACGGCGGAACTGGCTTTGCTGCTGGTGATACGCAACGAATCGGTTTCACCCATGTTCGCGCTTCTGGTGTGCACCTACCCCATCTTCGAGACCGCCTTCTCGATGTATCGGCGCAAAGTGGTGCGCAAGAGGTCCTCGATGGCTCCAGACGGCATTCACCTGCATTCCCTGATTTACCGCCGCCTGATGCGGTGGGCCGCCGGTGACCGCACCCCGCGTGCCATGACACGTCGCAACGCCATGACCTCGCCCTATCTCTGGGCCCTGTGCAGCTTGTCCGTCGCGCCGGCCGTCCTGTTCTGGAACGACACCACGATGCTGGTGCTGTTCCTGGCTCTGTTCTGCCTGACCTACATCAGCATGTATGCCAGCATCGTGCGCTTCAAGACGCCGCGGTGGCTGGTGGTGCGCGGGGGCAGGGGGCCAGAGCGCTGAGGGATTCGGCGGGTGCGGCCCGGGGTGATGCGGCGCAGCCAGGTCATGGCGAAATCAAGAGTGGCAGCCGGTAGCCGTGAAGAGGGTCAGGGAACCTGCGCGAAGGGTGTTGGTAGGCCGTGTTGGACTTGAACCAACGACCAAAGGATTATGAGTCCTCTGCTCTGACCAACTGAGCTAACGGCCCCCTCTCGCAGGGGTGGATTCTAGGAGCGTGGCAGGGGTTGAAGGGCCTTCAATGAAAGGCCCGGACCGAGCCGCCCGCGATGAGCTGCGTCAACGCACCGACAGCGCGTGCCCCACCAGACGCGAGGTGATGTCCACGATCTGGATCATGCGGTCGTAGGCCATGCGGGTGGGGCCGATGACGCCCAGGGTGCCCACCACCTGGCCATCGATCTCGTACGGGGCGGTCACCACCGACAGTTCCTCGAAAGGCACCACGCGGCTTTCGCCGCCGATGTAGATGCGCACGCCCTCGGCGCGGCTGGAGACGTCCAGCAGGCGCATCAGTTCGGTCTTCTGCTCGAACACCTCGAACAGCTTGCGCAGCGAGTTCATGTCGTGGCTGAAATCCTGCACGCCCAGCAGGTTGCGTTCGCCGCTGACCACCACCTGGTCAACGGACTCTTCCATCACCTGGGTGCCGGCCTGCACTGCGGCCTGCATGAGCACGCCGATCTCGCTGCGCAGCGCCTCGATCTCGGTCTTGAGCCGTTCGCGCACGGCTTCGATGGACAGGCCGGCGTAGTGGGCGTTCAGGTGGTTGGCGGCCTCCACCAGTTCGGGCTGGGTGTGGTCGCGCGCGGTGAAGATGACGCGGTTTTGCACGTCGCCGTCAGGCGCCACCATGATGACCAGCACGCGCCGCTCGCCCAGGCGCAGGAACTCGATGTGGTGGAACACGCTGGCCTTGCGCGGGGCCGTGACCACGCCCACGAAGCTGGACAGGCTGGACAGCAGGTGCGCGGCCTGCGCGATGACGCGCTGCGGCTGGTCTGGGTGCAGTTGCCCGCGGGCGGCGGCCAGGTCAGGCGGGGGCTGGGCAAGGTCCACGGGCCGGGCCGTGAGCATGGTGTCCACGAACAGGCGGTAGCCGCGGGCCGTGGGGATGCGCCCGGCGCTGGTGTGCGGGCTGGCGATGAGGCCCAGTTCCTCCAGGTCGCTCATCACGTTGCGGATGGTGGCGGGTGAGAGGTCCAGGCCCGAGGCGCGGGACAAGGTGCGTGAGCCCACGGGCTGGCCCTCGGCGATGTAGCGCTCGACAAGGGCTTTGAGCAGCGTCTTCGCGCGTTGGTCCAGCATGCACCCGATTGTAGTGAGCGCACCGGTTTCCTGCGTTGCCCCACGGCTTGCCGCACCCCCATGCACCACAGTGGGAAGGGGGTGCGTTACCGGGGGCCTATGGTGTAATCTTTTGCAACATGTCCAAGCGCTTTCGCCACGCGGCCATCGTCGGGAAATACCAGGCCCGCGGCATCCGGCCGGTGCTGGAGGAAGTGGCGCACTTCCTCATCGATCAAGGGCTGGAGGTCTGTTTCGACCGTGACACCGCTTCGGCCACGGGCGTGGCCCACCACGAGGCGCTGAGCACGGCCGAGATCGGTGCGCGCTGCGATCTGGCGGTGGTGGTGGGCGGCGACGGCACCATGCTCGGCATCGCCCGTGAACTGGCCCGCCACAACCTGCCGCTGGTGGGCATCAACCAGGGCCGGCTGGGCTTCATCACCGATGTGCCCATCGACCGTTTCAAGGAATCCCTTGCGCCCATGCTGGCGGGCGACTATGAGGAAGAGCACCGCACCATGCTGGACGGCAGCGTCTGGCGCGACGGCGAACGCATCTTCGAAGGCCTGTCGATGAACGACGTGGTGGTCAGCCGCGGCGCCACCGCCGGCATGGTGGAACTGCGGGTGGACATCGGCAGCGATTTCGTGGCCAACCTGCGGGCCGATGGCCTGATCATCGCCTCGCCCACGGGCTCCACGGCCTACGCGCTGTCGGCCGGCGGGCCCATCCTGCACCCGGGCATTGCCGGCTGGGTGCTGGTGCCCATTGCCTCGCACACGCTGTCCAACCGCCCCATCGTGCTGCCCGACCACGGCGAGGTGCGCATCGAGATCGTGGCCGGGCGCGACGCCTCGGCCAACTTCGACATGCACAGCCTGACCAGCCTGTTGCACGGTGACCAGGTGCGCGTGCGCCGCTCGCAGCACAAGGTGCGCTTCCTGCACCCGCGCGGCTGGAGCTACTACGCCACGCTGCGGCGCAAGCTCAGGTGGTACGAAGGCGTGGTGTAGCCATGCTCAAGCGCATCGCCCTTCAAGACTTCGTCATCGTCGACACGCTCGATCTGGACATCGGCGCGGGCTTCTCGGTGCTGACGGGCGAAACCGGTGCCGGCAAGTCCATCCTCATCGATGCCCTGCAACTGGCCCTGGGCGGCCGCGGTGAGGCGGGCACGGTGCGCGAAGGTGCTGCGCGTGCGGAAATCGTCGCCGAATTCGACCTGCCTGCCACCCTGGCCGGCTGGATGCAGGAAGCCGGTTTCGACACCGCGGGCGGCAGCCTGCTGCTGCGGCGCACCATCGACACCCAAGGCAAGAGCCGCGCCTGGATCAACGGCGGCAGCGCCACGGTGGGCCAGCTGCGGGAGGCTGGCGAGCACCTGGTGGAGATCCACGGTCAGCACGCCTGGCAAGGCCTCACCCGGCCGGCCGCCGTGCGCGCGCTGCTGGACGCGCAGGCCGGCCTGGACCTCGCGCCGCTGTCAGCGGCGTGGAGCACCTGGCGCCAGGCCCTGCAGGCGCTGGAGCAGGCGCGAGCCCAGCGCGACACGCTGGACCAGGAGCGCGAGCGCCTGCAGTGGCAGGTGAGCGAACTGGACCGGCTGAGCCCGGGCGAGCACGAGTGGGCCGAGTTGAACGCCGAGCACACCCGCCTGGCCCACGCGCAGGCGCTGCTGGAGGCGGCACGCCAGGCGCTGGACGCGGTGTCCGAGGCCGATGCCTCGGCGGACATGCTCACCGGACGCGCCGCTGAAGCGCTGGAGGCCGTGTCCGGCTTCGACACCGCCCTGGGCCCCGTGGCTGAGGTGCTGCGCTCGGCGCAAGTGCAGTTGCACGACGCCGCGCACACCCTGCACGCCTACCTGGCCCGACAGGAACCCGACCCCCGGCGGCTGACGCAACTGGATGAGCGCCTGTCCAGCTGGATGCACCTGTCCCGGCGCCACCGCCGCCAGCCCGGCGAACTGCCCGCCCTGCTGAAGGGCTGGCGCCAGGAGCTGCGGGCGCTGGAAGCCTCTGCTGACCTGGACCAGCTGATGAGCCAGGCAGCGCAGGCGGAGCAGGCGTGGCGCGCACAGGCTCGGCAGGTGTCACGCGCCCGCCAGGCGGCCGCGCCGCGGCTGGCGGCGGCGGTGACGCAGGCCATGCAGCAGCTCGGCATGGAAGGCGGGCGTTTCGAGGTGGCGCTCCTGCCGCTGGAAGAACCGCAGTCCTTCGGCCTGGAACAGGCGGAGTTCCGGGTGGCCGGTCACGCCGGCACCAGCCCACGCCCGCTGGCCAAGGTGGCCTCGGGGGGGGAACTCTCGCGCCTGGCGCTGGCGATTGCAGCCACGGCCGCCACAGCGGCCACCACGGCCACAGCAGCCCCCACGGCGCGCCAGCGGCCCGCCAGCGGCGCCGTGCCCACGCTGATCTTCGACGAGATCGACGCCGGCGTGGGCGGCGCGGTGGGTGACAGCGTGGGCCGCCTGATGAAGCAGCTCGGCGCGGGCACGCAGGTGCTGGCCGTCACGCACCTGGCCCAGGTGGCCGCCTGCGCCGACGGTCACTTCCTCGTGGCCAAGTCCAGCTCCCAGGCGGGCACCGTCACCACCGTCCAGCCGGTGGCGGGTCAGGCGCGGGTCAGCGAGATCGCCCGCATGCTGGGCGGCGAGCGCCTGGCCGGCACCAGCCGTGCGCACGCCCAGGCCCTGCTGGGTGCCTCGCGCTGACATGAGGGCTGACATGAGGGCTGACATGAAGGCCGCCGAAGTCGTTCTCATCACCGGCGTCTCCGGCTCGGGCAAGTCCGTTGCCCTGCATGCGCTGGAGGATGCCGGCTACTTCTGCGTGGACAACCTGCCCCCCGAGCTGCTGCTGGACTTCGTGCGCCTGGAGCTGGACCGCTACGACCGGCGCCAGGTGGCGGTGGCGGTGGATGCGCGCACCGCGGGTTCGCTGCCTGCGCTGATCGGGCTGATCGAAAAGCTTCAGCGCAAGGGCACGAGGATCCGCAGCCTGTTCCTGGACGCGACCACGCCCGCTCTGTTGCGACGGTTTTCCGAGACGCGGCGGCCCCACCCCCTGTCCATGACCGACCACGCCCGCGACCAGGGCCACGCACTGCTGGACGCCATCGAGCAGGAGCGCGGGCTGCTGGAGGCGCTGCGCGAGGTCTCCACCGTGCTGGACACCAGCCAGTTGCGCCCGGCGCAGTTGCGCGCCTGGGTGCGCGATCTGGTAGGCGCCACCACCTCGCGCCTGACCCTGGTCTTCGAATCCTTCGCCTTCAAGCACGGCGTGCCGCTGGACGCCGACTTCGTGTTCGACCTGCGCGTGCTGCCCAACCCGTTCTACATCAAGGATCTGCGGCCGCTGAACGGGCGCGACGCCGCGGTGGCGCGCTTCATGGAAGAGCAACCCGAGGCGGGTGAGCTGCTCACGCAGATCGAGACCTTCCTGCGCCGCTGGATACCGGGGTTCGAGTCCGACCAGCGCAGCTACCTCACCGTGGCGCTGGGCTGCACCGGCGGCCAGCACCGCTCGGTCTACGGGGTGGAACTGCTGGCCCGGCGCTTCGAGGACCGCAATACCCTGGTACGCCACCGCGAAATGGACACCGGTGAATGACCCTGCCCGCCCCCCTTCCCGCGCCCTTGCCCGATCCCCTGCCCCTGTTCCCGCTGCAGACCGTGCTGTTCCCCGGGGGGCTGCTGCCCCTGAAGGTGTTCGAGGCCCGGTACCTGGACCTGATGGGCCACTGCCTGCGCAGCGGTGAGCCCTTCGGCGTGGTGTGCATGAGCCGGGGTGACGAAGTGGGCCACGATCACCCGCAAGGCGTGCGCATCGAACGTGTGGGGGTGCTGGCCCACATTCAGGACGTGGATGCCGACCAGCCCGGCATCCTCAAGGTGCGCTGCATCGGCGGCTCCCGCTTCCGGCTGCCACAGGCCCCGGCGCAGCGGCCCGACGGGCTGTGGCAGGCGCCAGCGGAGTTGATCGCCGACGACGTGCAGCGCCTGCCCGAACGCGCCCTGCAACCGGCAGTGGACGCCCTGCAGCAAGCCCTGGAGGCCTTGCTGGAGCAGGATGTCAAACCCTTTGCCGAACCGCTGCAGTGGCGCAATGCCGGCTGGGTGGCCAACCGCTGGTGCGAACTGCTGCCCATCACCCTGGCCGCCAAGCAGCGCCTGATGGAGCTGGAAGAGCCGTCGATGCGCCTGCAACTGGTGGACGAATTCCTGCGCAGCCGGCAGGTGCTCGACCGCTAGCCGCCCTGGAGCAGCCGGCGCACGGGCGCCGGCAGGCCCAGGCTGAGGGCCTGGGCCGGCGCCACCCAGCAGCCGGCGGGCAAGGCCGCCTCCAGGGCCTGCTGCTGCGGCCCGTCCAGGCGCTCGGGCCAGGTCCAGCGCAGCGGCCGCAAGGTCCAGTCGAAATGGGTCAGCGCATGCTCTATGGCGGGCAGCGCCTCGCCCTCGCCCGGCCATTGCGCCACGCGCGTTTTCAACTCCTCGTCTGCGGGCCACTCCGGCAGGCTCCACAGGCCGGCCCACACGCCCTTGCCGGGCCGCTGCACCAGCCACCACCGGCTGCCCTGGCACAACCACAGCAGCACGTGCTCGCGCCGGCCGCGCTTGAGGCGACGCGTCTTGACGGGAAAGTCCTGCGGACGGGCCTGTGCCCGCGCCACGCAGCTGCCCTGCAGCGGGCAGCGTTCACAGGCCGGGCGGCGCAGGGTGCACACGCCAGCGCCCAGATCCATCAGCCCTTGGGTGTAGGCCTCCACGCCCTCTTCGGCTCCCTCTTGCGGCAAGAGGCCCTGGGCCAGTTCCCACAGTTGCCGCACCTGCGCCGGCTGCGACAGATCGCCCCCAAAGCCCAGCGCGCGGGTGAGCACCCGCTTGACGTTGCCGTCCAGGATGGCCGCGCGTTCGCCAAAGCAGAAGGCGGCGATGGCCGCTGCGGTGGAAGGGCCGATGCCGGGCAAGCGGGCCAGCGCCTGGCTGTGGGCCGGGAAGCGCCCGCCATGCTCGGCCACCACGGTCTGCGCGCAGCGGTGCAGGTGGCGCGCCCGGCTGTAGTAGCCCAGCCCGCTCCACAGCGCCAGCACCTCGTCCAGCGGTGCGGCCGCCAGGGTCTGCACGTCAGGAAAGCGCTCCAGAAAGCGGCCGTAGTAGCCCAGCACGGTGGCCACCTGGGTCTGTTGAAGCATCACCTCGGACAGCCACACGCGGTAGGGGTCGCGCGTGCCCTGCCAGGGCAGGCCGTGCCGGCCGTGCTGGCGCTGCCAGGCCACCACGCGCGCTGCCAGGCCGGGTTCGGCAACCGCGGGGCTCAACGCTTCTGGCATGAAGGGCAGAAATAGCTGGCGCGCTGGCCCTGGACGATGCGGCGGATGGGTGTGGCGCAGCGCGGGCAGGGCTGGCCCTCGCGCCCGTAGACCGCGGCCTCGGCCTGGAACTCGCCGTTCATGCCGTGGGCGTCGCGAAAGTCGCGCAAGGTGCTGCCGCCCATTTCAGTGGCGCGCGCCAGGGTGTCGCGCACGGCCTGCAACAGGCGCGCGGCACGGGGCCGGCTGATGCGGTCGGCGCGGGCGCGCGGGTCAATGCCGGACTGGAACAGAGCTTCGCAGGCGTAGATGTTGCCAGCCCCCACCACAGCCTGTCCCGACAGCAGGACATTCTTGACGGCGGTGCGGTGCGCCTGCAGCCGGGCATGAAAGCCCAGGGGCGTGAGCGCCGTATCGAATGGCTCGGGCCCCAGACGGGCCAGCAGGGTGGCGGCGGGGGGAAGGTCCAGCCCCGGTGACCACACCACCGCGCCAAAGCGACGCGGGTCGTGCAGGCGCAGCGTGCCTTGGGAGGTGATCAGATCGAAGTGGTCGTGCGGGCCGGATGCAGGGACGGCCGGGCCGCGGTCGGCGTGGAACCCGAGCGAGCCCGACATGCCCAGATGCAGCAGCAGGCCCCCGGCATCACCCGCGCCGTGACCGGGCCGCGGGCCCAGCACCATCCACAGGTACTTGCCGCGCCGCGACACCGGCCCCACCGTTCGACCAGCCAGGTGCGAAGGGTCGCAACCCAGGGGCCAGCGCAAGGGCTTGCCCGTCACCACCGCCCGCACCACGGCGCCGGCCAGCGGCGCCTCGATGCTGCGCCGCGTGACCTCCACCTCCGGCAGTTCTGGCATGAGAGATTATGTGCAGCCCGCGGGGCGGCCGGACACGCAGGTCTTGTCACCGACTGTCACGGCTGCGGCCCGGTTCCTTGTCACAATCACCGGGTGATGACGCAGCCGGCCTTTACATTTCGCTTCCAAGACGGACAGCTGGCCTGCCCGAAGCGCGCAGGCCACCGGGGGCGGCTGACCTGTCGCACCCCTGCGCTGGGGGCTGCCGGGGCTCTGCTGTGGGCGCTGTGCATGCTGTACATGCTGTGCGCGGTGTACCCGGCGCCTGCGGCGGCCCAGACGGCCCAGACGGCCCAGAAGGTCCAGAGGGCCCAAACGGTCCAGACGGTCCAGAGGGCCCAGAGGGCCCAGGCCGCTGAAACGGCAACCCCGCCGGCCCGGGCCGAGCCCGCCACCCACTCGTCGCTGGATGCGTTGCTGTTCTACCAGTTGCTGATCGGCGAGATCGAGCTGCGCCGGGGGCAACCCGCTGTGGCTTTCGAGGTGCTGATGGACGCCGCACGGCGCACGCGCAACGAAGACCTGTTCCGCCGCGCCACCGAGGTTGCGCTGCAGGCCCGGGCGGGCGACAGGGCACTGGCGGCCACGCGGGCCTGGCGTCAGGCCTTGCCCGATTCCTTGGAGGCCGTGAAGCTGCAGTTGCAGATCTTCAGCGCGCTGAACCGCCCGGCAGACGCCGCGGAGCCGCTGAAGTTCCTGCTCGTGCGCAGCCCGGAAGCGGAGCGCAGCGCGCTGATCGCATCCATCCCACGCTTCTTCCAGCAGGCCAGCGACCCCAAGGCGGTGGCCGCGATGCTGGAGCCGGTGCTGCAGCCGCACCTGCAGGCCGAGGCCACGCGCGTGGCCGCCGGCGTGGCGCTGGGCCGGGTCTGGCAGCGGGCCGGCGATGCCCCGCGCGCACTGAGCTTGTTGCGCCGGGCGCACCAGCAGGACACCGCGGCCATCGGCCCTGCGCTGGCGGCCCTGGACCTGATGGCGCGGGCACCCGAGGCCGAGGCCATCGTGAAGGCTTATCTGGCGGCCCCACAGGCCGAGCCTGCGCTGCGCCTGGCCTATGCCCGCGCGCTGACGCAAGCGCAGCGCCTGGGTGATGCGGTGACCGAACTGGAAGTGGTGACGCGCCAGCAGCCGGCCGTGGGCCCGCCCTGGCTGATGCTGGGAGCCCTGCAGGTGGAACTCAAGCATCCCCAGCAGGCCGAACAGGCGCTGGAGCGCTACCTGGCGCTGACAGCCCAGGCCCCTGGGGCCACCCCGGGCCCTGGCGGGCGCGGCTCACCTGACGATGACGAAGAAGAAGAGCCCGGCAGCCCCGGTCAGGCAGTGGAAGACGGCGTCGCCCAGGCCCGCATGCTGCTGGCGCAGGCAGCGGAATTGCGAAAGGACGACGCGGCCGCCGAGGCCCATCTGGCCCGGATCGACCAGCCCAAGCGGCTGCTGGAGGTGCAGACGCGCCGGGCCGGCATGCTCGCCAGGCAGGGCCGCATCGAGCAGGCGCGTGACCTGCTGCGCAAGGTGCCCGAGCGCACGGAGAACGACGCCCGCGCCAAGCTCGTGGCCGAGGCCCATGTGATGCGCGACGTCAAGCGCTGGGCCGAGGCCTACGCCGTGCTGGAGCAGGCAGTGGCGCGCTGGCCGCAGGACACAGACCTGCTGTACGAACAGGCCATGGTGGCAGAGAAGCTGGACCGCCTGGCCGACATGGAGACGCTGCTGCGCCGGGTGATGGAGCTCAAGCCCGACCACCAGCACGCCTACAACGCGCTGGGCTATTCACTGGCCGATCGCGGGCTGCGCCTGGAGGAGGCCCGCGCCCTGATCGTCAAGGCCCTGTCACTGGCACCGGGTGACCCCTTCATCACCGACAGCCTGGGCTGGGTGGAGTTCCGGCTGGGCCGGCACGAACAGGCGCTGCAACTGCTGCGCGACGCTTACCGCGCGCGCCCGGACACCGAGATTGCCGCGCACCTGGGCGAGGTGCTGTGGGTGCTGGGGCGCCAGGAAGAGGCCCGTCAGGTCTGGCGCGAGGGCCGCGCACGCGACGCCAGCAACGAGGTGCTGCGCGAGACCCTGGCCCGCCTGCGCCAAGACCTGTGAGCGGCGCCGCTCCTGCCCTGGGCCGCAGGGCCGTGCTGGCCAGAGCCCGGGCCCTGGCCGCGCTGACCCCCGTCGCCCTGCTCACCGCCTGGTGGAGCACGGGCTGCACCACGGCGCCCGTGGCCGGCGCGCAGGCCCTGTCCGGCCGGCTGGGGCTGCAGATCGGGGCCCAGGGCGGCACGCCAGCCCGCCAGTGGAGCGCCGGATTCGAGCTGCGGGGTTCGGACGAAGCCGGCGAACTCGACCTCACCAGCCCGCTGGGCACCGTGGTCGCCCAGGCCCGCTGGCGTCCCGGCGCCGCAGAGCTGATCCAGGGCAGCGAACGCCGGGTTTTCGACAGCCTGACCGCCCTGGCCTCGGAGCTGCTGGGGGAGCCTGTGCCACTGGAAGCCTTGTTCGACTGGCTCAAGGGCCGCCCCTGGGCGCGGCAGCCCCATGAATCCACGGGCAACGGCTTCTTGCAGGCGGGGTGGGCGGTGGACGTGTCGGCACTCGCCGCGGGTGGGCTGACGGCCCGCCGCGCCCAGCAGACCACCCTCACCCTGCGCGTGCGACTGGACACCACGCCATGACCCTGCGATCGCTGCACGACGTGCCCGCACCTGCCAAGCTGAACCTGTTCCTGCACGTGGTGGGGCGCCGCAATGATGGCTACCACCTGCTGGAGTCCGTGTTCGTCCTGATCGACTGGGCCGACACCCTGCACTTCGAGCGCCGCGACGACGGCAGGCTGCAGCGCCTCGATCTGGGCGAGCCGCTGCCGCCCGACGACCTGTGTCTGCGCGCTGCCCGCGCGCTGCAGGCCGCCTCGGGCAGCGCCGCAGGCGTGGACATCTCGGTCCTGAAACAAGTGCCCTCGGGCGCAGGCATGGGCGGCGGCAGTTCCGACGCGGCCACCGTCCTGCTGGCGTTGAACCGCCTGTGGGGCCTGCATTGGCCCAGGCAGCGCCTGCTGGCCCTGGCGGCCACCCTGGGCGCCGATGTGCCGTTCTTCGTCTACGGCCGCAATGCGCTGGTCCAAGGCATCGGGGAACAACTCAGCGCCGTCGACGTCCCGTCGCACCTGTATGCCGTGGTGAAACCGGCCGCTTCGCTGCCCACGGCCGACATCTTCAGCAGCCCGCTGCTCAAGCGCGACTCCGCATCCGCTATACTTGAGGGCTCACTTGTGAGCGAAGCGCTGGCTTGGCTTGCGGGGCCGGCGAAGGCCGCGGTCCGGGGTGAGGCGGCTGCGCCGCCCCCCTTCGGTCGCAACGACCTTCAGCCGCCCGCGCAAGCGCGCTGCCTGGAGGTGGCGCAAGCCGCCCATCGCCTTGAGGCGGCATTTGGCAACAGCCGGATGACCGGCTCGGGCAGTGCGGTGTTCGCAAGGGTAGACACGGGCGTTCCACCCGAGGCGACATGGCCGCAGGCGCTGCCTGCCGGCTGGGTGGGGCGCATGTGTCGCGGCCTGCCTCGGCACCCCTTGTGGGGCTGGGTGGACCGAGAAGATGGTTGAAGGGCCGCGCGCGAGCGAGGTCCTGTGTAGGGGAGTCGCCAAGTTGGTTAAGGCATCGGATTTTGATTCCGACATGCGAGGGTTCGAGTCCTTCCTCCCCTGCCAAATCTTCCGCACGCTGACGCCCGGCGCCAGCTTCCGATGAACGCTGCGCTGAAGACGAACGTGCTGTTCAACACCATGCTGTTCTCCGGCAACGCCAATCCGGCGTTGGGGCAGGAGATCGCCACGCATCTGGGCATCGAACTGGGCAAGGCCAAGGTCGGGCGCTTCTCCGACGGGGAGGTCGATGTCGAGCTCTACCAGAACGTGCGCGCCCGGGATATCTTCGTCGTGCAGTCCACCTGCAACCCGACGAACGAGAACCTGATGGAACTGCTCATCATGGTGGATGCGCTGAAGCGGGCCAGTGCCCGGCGCATCACGGCCGTGATGCCCTACTTCGGCTACGCCCGCCAGGACCGCCGGCCGCGCTCCACGCGTGTGCCCATCAGTGCCAAGGTGGTGGCCAACCTGATGGAGACCGTGGGCATCGAGCGCGTGCTGACCATGGACCTGCACGCCGACCAGATCCAGGGCTTCTTCGACATCCCGGTGGACAACATCTACGCCTCGCCGGTGCTGTTGACCGATCTGAAGAACAAGAACTACCCCGAGCTGGTGGTGGTCTCGCCCGACGTGGGCGGCGTGGTGCGTGCCCGCGCGCTGGCCAAGCAGCTGGGCTGCGACCTGGCCATCATCGACAAGCGCCGGCCCAAGGCCAATGTGTCCGAGGTCATGCACGTCATTGGCGAGATTGAAGGCCGCAACTGCGTGATCATGGACGACATGATCGACACCGCCGGCACGCTGGTGAAGGCCGCCGAGGTGCTGAAGGAGCGTGGCGCAGGCAGGGTCTACGCGTATTGCACCCACCCCGTGTTCTCGGGCCCGGCCATCGAGCGCATCGCCGGCTCGGAACTCGACGAGGTGGTCATCACCAACACCATCCCGCTGACCGACGCGGCCAGGTCTTGCGGCAAGATCCGCCAGCTGTCGGTGGCCTTCCTGTTCGCCGAGACCATCCGGCGCATTTCCGACGGCGAGTCGGTCACCTCGCTGTTCTCGGAGCAGAACAACAACTTCTAGGTTGTCGTCGGTCGCCCCCAGGCGGCCGGCACATGAGCGCGGGTGCTGCAAGCCGCAGGCCCGCAACATTCGGCGCCTGGTCGCGGGCGCCTCAATTTGGAGTCTGAAATGAAATTCACCGCTTACGCGCGTGCGCTGCAGGGGACCGGAGCGAGCCGCCGCCTGCGCAACGCCGGCAAGGTGCCCGGCATCGTCTACGGTGCCGGCACGCCCGCCACGATCGAGCTCGATCACAACGCCCTGTACTTCGCCCTGAAGAAGGAAGCCTTCCATTCCTCCATCCTGGAGATGGATCTGGACGGCCAGACCCAGAAAGTGCTGCTGCGCGACTTCCAGATGCACGCCTGGAAGCAGCAGGTGCTGCACGTGGACTTCCAGCGCGTGGACGACACCACACGCCTGCGCAAGAAGGTGCCGCTGCACTTCACGGGTGAAGACGTGTCTCCGGCCGTCAAGACCGACAAGTGCGTGATCAGCCACGTGGCCACCGAGCTCGAGATCGAGTGCCTGGCCAAGCAGCTGCCCGAGTTCGTCACCATCGACCTGTCCGGCCTGGTGCGTAACCAGTCGCTGCACGTCAGCGACCTGAAGCTGCCCGAGGGGATCAAGGCCGTGCGTCACGGCACGCTGAACCCCGCCATCGTCTCGGCCACGCTGCCCAAGGCCGAGGAAGAAGTGGTGGCCGCACCCGTGGTGGCCCCGGCCGGCAAGGCGGCCCCCAAGAAGAAGGACGAGAAGCAGAACAAGAAGTGAGGCCGGATGGAGCACCGCTTGCTCCACCTTGGCCGCACCCCCCACCAAAGGGGGCCGCTTGCTGCACAGGGCTCCCCCTTCCGGGCGGGGCCCTTTTTCATTGGCGCTGCAGATAATTTCCACCCATGATCAAGCTCCTTGTCGGCCTGGGCAATCCCGGCCCGGAATACGAAGCCACCCGCCACAACGCAGGCTTCTGGTGGATCGACGGGGCGGCACGGCAACTGGGCGCACGCCTGAGCGCTGACCGCGCCAGCTTCGGGCTGGTCGGCCGGGTGAACCGGCCCGCCGGGCCGGTGTGGCTGCTGCAGCCGCAGACTTACATGAACCTCTCGGGCAAGTCGGTGGCGGCGCTGGCGCGCTTCTTCAAGATCGCCCCGCAGGAGATCCTGGTCGTGCATGACGAACTTGATCTGCTGCCGGGTCAGATGAAGCTCAAGGCCGGTGGCGGACATGCCGGCCACAACGGGCTGCGCGACATCCACGCCCAACTGGGCTCGGCCGACTACTGGCGCCTGCGGCTGGGTATCGGCCACCCCGGTGACAAGGCCGAGGTGGCCGGCTACGTGCTGCGCAAGCCCCCCGCCAGCGAGCGTGAGGCCATCGAACGCAGCATCGAGGAATCCCTCAAGCATCTCGACCTGATGCTTGACGGCGCCATGCAGCAGGCCGTGATGAAGCTGCACGCCAAGCCCGAACGCCCCAAGCCGCCCCGGCCTGCCACCCCCCCGACCGCAGGAGACGCCACATGACAGCCTCGCCCAACCCACCCCGCCTTCCGAGACTCTTCCCGGCTCTGCTGGCTGCCTGCCTGCACCTGCCGGGCGAGGCCGCGCCCTCATCGGTGTGGCGGTGCGACGTGGCAGGACAGGTCACCTACGCCAACCAGCCTTGTCACAAGGTGCTCAGCGCCTCCCAGGCTGCGGTGGCCTCTCAGCGCAGCGTGGACGCAGACGACACGCGCACGGACGAGCAGCGGCGCCAGGCACAGGCGGTGGCGAAGTCGCAGGAGCGCATCGCGGCCAGCCTGAGGCAGGAACGCCGCCTGCGCGAGCAGCAGGCGCAGCGGTCCGATGCAGCGACGATCATCGGTCGGCCGCCCGACCCGCTGGCCCGCCCAGACCTCAGGCCGGCGGCGAAGGATCAGTCGGCAACACCGAGGCGGCCGCCGCCGCAGGCCGGCCGGTCAGGCGCTCGTACTTCGCCTGCAACTGTGCCCGGCTCTCCACGTGGCCCGGGTTGACAGGGATGCAGGCCACCGGGCACAGCTGCACGCACTGCGGCTCGTCAAAGTGACCCACGCACTCGGTGCAGCGCTGCGGGTCGATCTCATAGATCTCCCGGCCCATGGAGATGGCCTCGTTCGGGCACTCGGGCTCGCACACATCGCAGTTGATGCATTCGTCGGTGATCCACAGGGCCATGGGAAGAAAGACGCTCAGGTGTCGGTGCTGACCACGCGGTCTTTCAACCGCCGAAGCACCAAGGGTGCCACGAACTTGGAGACATCACCGCCCAAGGTGGCAATCTCGCGCACGAAGGTCCCGCTGACGAACTGGAACTGGTCGCTGGGGGTCATGAAGACCGTCTCGACGTCGGGCATCAGCTGCCGGTTCATGCCGGCCATCTGGAACTCGTACTCGAAGTCGCTGACGGCGCGCAGCCCGCGGATCACGACCTTGCCGCCCAGATCGACCACGAAATTGCGCAGCAGGCCCCGGAAGGCCATGACCTCGACATTGGGGTAAGGCGCGGCGATCTCCTGCGCCATTTCCAGGCGCTCGGCAATCGTGAACATGGTGCGCTTGTGGTGCCCTGCGGCCACAGCCAGCACCAGGCGATCGAACAGCTTGGAGGCCCGGCGCATCAGGTCGGCATGGCCCAGCGTCATCGGGTCGAAGGTGCCGGGGTACACCGCGGTCAAAGGGGTCTTGGTGGTCATGTTCGTCC
>JBMLPD010000434.1:0-4386 GCA_049242285.1 Rubrivivax sp. | reverse complement strand
GCGCCAAGCTGTTCGGCCTGTACTGAGGAGCCTGCCCATCATGAGTGCACAACCCCATTTCGGTGCCAAGCGCATCGTCGTCGGCGCCCATTACGGTCTGCGCGACTGGCTCAGCCAGCGCGTCACGGCCGTGCTGATGGCGCTGTTCACCGTGGTGCTGCTGGTGCAACTGCTGCTGCCCGGACCCCTGGGCTACGACCGCTGGGCCGGCATCTTCGCCGCGCAGTGGATGAAGGTGCTGACCTTCGTGGTCATCGTCTCGCTGGCCTGGCATGCCTGGGTGGGCGTGCGCGACATCTGGATGGACTACGTCAAGCCGGTGGGTGTGCGCTTGGCGCTGCAGGTGTTCACGATCGTCTGGCTCGTCGGCTGCGCCGGCTGGGCCGTCCAGGTGCTTTGGAGGCTCTGAGTCCCATGTCCCTTTCCAACCTTCCCCGCCGCAGGTTCGACGTCGTCATCGTCGGTGCCGGCGGCTCCGGCATGCAGGCCTCGCTGCGCCTGTCCCAGGCCGGTCTGAACGTGGCCGTGCTGTCCAAGGTGTTTCCCACCCGCTCCCACACCGTGGCGGCACAGGGCGGCATCGGTGCCTCGCTGGGCAACATGAGCGAGGACAACTGGCATTACCACTTCTTCGACACCGTCAAGGGCTCGGACTGGCTGGGCGATCAGGACGCCATCGAGTTCATGTGTCGCGAAGCCCCCAAGGTGGTGTACGAGCTCGAGCACGCGGGCATGCCCTTCGACCGCAACCCCGACGGCACCATCTACCAGCGCCCCTTTGGCGGCCACACCGCCAACTATGGCGAGAAGCCCGTGCAGCGCGCCTGCGCCGCGGCCGACCGCACCGGTCACGCCATGCTGCACACCCTGTACCAGCAGAACGTCAAGGCGCGCACCAACTTCTTCGTCGAATGGATGGCGCTGGACCTGATCCGCGATGCGGAGGGTGACGTCCTGGGCGTCACCGCCCTGGAGATGGAGACGGGCGAAGTCCATGTCCTCGAAGGCAAGGTCACCTTGTTTGCCACGGGCGGGGCCGGTCGCATCTACGCCGCCAGCACCAACGCCTTCATCAACACCGGTGACGGCCTGGGCATGGCCGCACGGGCGGGCGTGCCGCTGGAAGACATGGAGTTCTGGCAGTTCCACCCCACCGGCGTGGCCGGCGCGGGCGTGCTGCTGACAGAAGGCTGCCGCGGCGAGGGCGCCATCCTGCGCAACGGCAACGGCGAGCGCTTCATGGAGCGCTACGCGCCCACCCTGAAGGACCTGGCGCCGCGCGACTTCGTCTCCCGCTGCATGGACCAGGAGATCAAGGAAGGACGTGGCTGCGGGCCGAACAAGGACTGCGTCGTGCTGGACATGACGCACCTGGGCGCCGAGACCATCATGAAGCGCCTGCCCAGCGTGTTCGAGATCGGCCACAACTTCGCCAACGTCGACATCACCAAGGAACCCATTCCTGTGGTGCCGACCATCCACTACCAGATGGGCGGCATCCCCACCAACATCCACGGCCAGGTGGTGGCGCCGAAGAACGGCAACCCCAATGACATCGTGGGCGGCTTCTATGCGGTGGGCGAGTGCGCCTGCGTGAGCGTGCACGGCGCCAACCGCCTGGGCACCAACTCGCTGCTGGACCTGCTGGTGTTCGGCCGGGCGGCGGGCCTGCACATCGTGGACGCGGTTAAGAAGGCACCCAAGGCCCACAAGGATCTGCCGGCTGACGCCGCCGACCGCGCGTTGTCGCGCCTGGCGCGCCTGAATGGCACCACCGACGGCGAATACGCCCAGGACGTGGCCAACGACATCCGCCGCGCCATGCAGGAGCACGCGGGCGTGTTCCGCACCCAGGCCAGCATGGACGAGGGCGTGAGCAAGATGGCGGCGATTGCCGAGCGCGTCAAGCACATCGGCCTGAAGGACAAGAGCCAGGTGTTCAACACCGCGCGCATCGAGGCGCTGGAGGTGGAGAATCTGATCGAGTCTGCGCAGGCCACCATCGTCTCGGCAGCGGCACGGCGCGAAAGCCGCGGCGCGCACACGGTGAACGACTACGCCGACACGCCCGAGTTCCCCAACGGCCGCAACGACGCCGTGTGGATGAAGCACACGCTGTGGTATTCCGAAGGCAACCGCCTGGACTACAAGCCCGTGAACCTGAAGCCCCTGACGGCCGAGAGCATCCCGCCGAAGGTGCGCTCCTTCTGAAAACCATGCCATCCACCTGCTGCGCGACCCGATACCCGGCCTGTGATGCTTGCCGTACGGGTGTACGGCTGCGCTTCTCGACCAAGTCTCAGCCCGCTCGCGACGGTGCCTGGCACGGTTTTCCCACCTCTGAGTGATCCACACCGAAGGATTCCCACATGACCAAGAGAACCTTCCAGATCTACCGCTTCGACCCCGACACCGACGCCAAGCCGCGCATGCAGACCCTCGAGGTGGAACTCGACGGCTCCGAGCGCATGCTGCTGGACGCGCTGATGAAGCTCAAGGCGATCGATCCGACGCTGTCGTTCCGCCGTTCCTGCCGCGAGGGCGTGTGCGGTTCGGACGCCATGAACATCAACGGCAAGAACGGCCTGGCCTGCCTGACCAACATGCGCTCGCTGCCCGGCACCGTGGTGCTCAAGCCGCTGCCCGGCCTGCCCGTGATCCGCGACCTGATCGTGGACATGACGCAGTTCTTCAAGCAGTACCACTCCATCAAGCCCTACCTCGTCAACGAGACCCTGCCGCCCGAGAAGGAGCGCCTGCAGTCGCCCGAGGAGCGTGACGAGCTCAACGGGCTGTACGAATGCATCCTGTGTGCGAGCTGCTCCACCAGCTGTCCGAGCTTCTGGTGGAACCCGGACAAGTTCGTCGGGCCGGCCGGCCTGCTGCAGGCCTACCGCTTCATCGCCGACAGCCGCGACCAGGCCACGGGCGAGCGCCTGGACAACCTGGAAGACCCTTACCGGCTGTTCCGCTGCCACACCATCATGAACTGCGTGGATGTGTGCCCCAAGGGGCTGAACCCCACCAAGGCCATCGGCAAGATCAAGGAACTGATGGTGCGTCGCGCGGTGTAGAAGGCCCCCGCGCTCCCTGTGGTCGCTGCCCCCGAGGGGCTCTTGCAGCGGCCTGGCGCAGCCGAATCAGCGCAAGACCCTGGAAAGACATGGACCAGAGAATCGGTGAACGGGAACTCAGCAAGCTGCGCTGGCGCTGCCGCCGCGGGCTGCTGGAGAACGACCTGTTCGTCGAGCGCTTCTTCCACCGCTTCGAGGAGACGATCACGACAAGGCAGGCCGCGGGGCTGAACGCCCTGATGGACCTGTCGGACAACGACCTGCTGGATCTGCTGCTGCGCCGCAAGGAGCCGCGCGATCTGGCCGAACTGCACGACGCCCCCGAAGCGCACGAGGTTCTCGAACTGATGCGCAGCCGCCCGAACCGATAGCTTGAAAGGCCAAGAGTGATGACCCCCTCCGACGTGAAAGCCACCCTGTCGTTCTCTGACGGCAGCCCGAGCATGGAACTGCCGCTGTACAAGGGCTCGGTCGGCCCGGATGTGATCGACATCCGCAAGCTCTACGGCCAGACGGGCAAGTTCACCTACGACCCGGGCTTCCTGTCCACGGCGTCATGCAACTCCACCATCACCTACATCGACGGTGACAAGGGCGAACTGCTGTACCGCGGCTACCCCATCGAGCAACTGGCGCAGAACTGCGACTTCCTCGAGGTCTGCCACCTGCTGATCTACGGAGACCTGCCCAACCAGCAGCAGCGTGACAAGTTCGTCAAGAACATCACGTACCACACCATGGTCAACGAGCAGATGCAGTTCTTCCTGCGAGGCTTTCGCCGGGACGCGCATCCGATGGCGGTGATGACCGGGCTGGTCGGGGCGATGTCGGCCTTCTATCACGACAGCACTGACGTGCACAACGCGCAGCACCGGGAGATTGCCGCGCACCGGCTGATAGCCAAGATGCCCACGCTGGTGGCCATGTCCTACAAGTACGGCGTAGGCCAGCCCTTCATCTACCCGAAGAACTCGCTGAGCTACACCGGCAACTTCATGCGCATGATGTTCGCCACGCCCTGCGAGGACTACGAGCCCAACGAGGTGCTGGTGCGGGCGATGGACCGCATCTTCATCCTGCACGCCGACCACGAGCAGAACGCCTCCACCTCCACGGTGCGCCTGTGCGGC
Organism: Rubrivivax sp.; assembly: GCA_049242285.1. Classification (GTDB taxonomy): domain Bacteria; phylum Pseudomonadota; class Gammaproteobacteria; order Burkholderiales; family Burkholderiaceae_C; genus Rubrivivax. Next base: position 182 of record JBMLPD010000434.1, on the reverse strand, counting down.
AGCTCGGGCACCAACCCGTTTGCCGCGATTGCCGCGGGCGTGGCCTGCCTGTGGGGTCCGGCGCACGGTGGCGCCAACGAGGCGGCACTGCAGATGCTGGAGGACATCCAGCGCAACGGCGGCGTGGAGAAGATCGGCGAGTTCATCAAGCAGGTCAAGGACAAGAACTCCAGCGTCAAGCT
>JBMLPD010000433.1:0-6198 GCA_049242285.1 Rubrivivax sp. | reverse complement strand
GCGCCCATGTTCTGGAGCTTGTCCTTGAGCTCGATCTCCTTGGCCACCGACACACCGTCCTTGGTGACGGTGGGGGCGCCGAAGGAGCGCTCGAGAACCACGTTGCGGCCCTTGGGGCCGAGGGTGACCTTGACCGCATTGGCCAGGATGTTCACGCCTTCCACCATGCGGTGACGGGCATCGGAACCAAAGACGACGTCTTTTGCTGCCATTTTTCAGTATCTCCGGATAGCTGTGTAGAAAATCACTTCTGGACGACGGCGAAGAGGTCTTCCTCACGCATCACGAGCAGTTCGTCGCCATCGACCTTGACGGTCTGACCGCTGTACTTGCCGAACAGCACGCGGTCGCCCACGGCCACGCCCACGGCGATGAGTTCGCCCTTGTCGTTGCGCTTGCCCGGGCCCACGGCCAGGACTTCACCCTGGTCGGGCTTTTCCGCGGCGTTGTCAGGAATGACGATGCCCGAAGCGGTCTTGGTTTCGTTCTCGAGACGCTTGACGATCACGCGATCGTGCAACGGACGCAATTTCATGGAATCTCCTTTGAGAGGACGCTTTGAGATGTTTCGATGGTGCTGTTAGCACTCGTACCAGGCGAGTGCTAGCAACTTGGATTATAGGGGCCGGTCCCCGGGCTTCAAGACCCCCCTGCGCAACCTTTGGAGACCTGGGGACATCAGGGTCAGCCCCCATGACGCCGCGGCGGGTGCATGGTGGAATCCGCCGCGCTCAGCTCCGCGCCTGTCCGGCGCTGCGGCGCTGCTTTCCCCAACCCGTCAGGCTGCACCAAGGATCCGCGCTTGCAACTGCTGCAACTGCTCATCGCCGGCATCGCACAAGGCTGCATCTACGGCCTCATCGCGCTGGGCTTCGTGCTGATCTACAAGGCGACGGAGACCGTCAGCTTCGCCCAGGGCGACCTGATGATGCTGGGCGCCTTTGCGGGGCTGGCCTGCATGACATTCCTGGGGTTCCCGTTCTGGCTGGCTGTGATCGCCTCCATCGCCGCCATGGCGGGCTTCGGCCTGCTGGCCGAGCGCGCCGTGATACGTCCCATCCTGGGGCAGCCGGCGTTTTCCATCGTCATGCTGACCATCGGCATCGGCTACATACTGCGCGGCCTGATCACCATGGTGCCGGGCATCGGCACCGAGACCCATGTGCTGCCCGTGCCCTACAAAGACCAGATCTGGAACCTGGGGGCGCTGGTCATCAACGTCGAACAGGTCGTGGTCATCGTGGTCACGGCCCTGTTGTGTGGCGCTCTGTTCGCCTTGTTCCGCTACAGCAAGCTGGGGATCGCGATGCAGGCCTCGTCGCAAAACCAGCTCGCTGCCTACTACATGGGCATCCCGGTGCGGCAACTCAACGGGCTGGTCTGGGCGCTCGCAGCGGCGGTGGCAGCGGTGGCCGGCATCCTGCTGGCGCCCATCACCTTCGTGCATGCCAACATGGGCTTCATCGGGCTGAAGGCCTTCCCCGCGGCGGTGGTGGGCGGCTTCGGCAGCCTGCCGGGCGCCATCGTGGGTGGGTTGATCATCGGCGTGGTGGAGTCGCTCTCGGGCTTTTACCTGCCGGCGGGGTTCAAGGACGTGGCGGCCTACGTCGTGGTACTGGTCATGCTCATGCTGCGCCCCAACGGCTTGTTTGGCGAGAAACTGCGCAAGAAGGTCTGAGGCAGGACAGCCCCCATGCGATTCATCTTCAAGACCGACTACGCTCAGGACCTGCGCCTGGCCCGGCACAGCGGCCACGTCTTCTGGTACAGCGCGCTCATGCTGGTGCTGGTGGCCGCCCCTGTGCTGCTGGAGGAATACTGGCTGGCCCAGCTCACCTACGTTCTCATCTATGGGGTGGTGGGCCTGGGCTTGATGCTGCTGGCCGGATTCACCGGCCTGTTCTCTCTGGGCCACGCGGCTTTCCTGGGTGTGGGTGCGTACACCCAGGCGGTGCTGACCAACCACGGGGTGCCTTTTCCCCTCGCGCTGGCGGTGTCGGCAGGGCTTTCCGCACTGGCAGGCGTGGTGGTCGGCTTGCCGGCGCTGCGGGTCAAGGGCATCTACCTGGGCATGGCCACCCTGGCTTTCGGCTTCATTCTGGAGGAAGTCTTCGCGCGCTGGGAGAGCGTGACGGGCGGCAATTCAGGTCTGAGCGTCAAGTCGCCCGACATCTTCGGCTGGGTGGTGGCTTCGGGCAACGAGTTCTACTACCTGTGTCTGGTGATCACCGTGGTGGCCACGCTGGGCGTGCTGAACCTGCTGCGTTCTCCGACCGGACGCGCGTTCGTGGCCATCCGGGATTCCGAAATCTCGGCTCAGAGCATGGGCATCCACCTGGCCTACTACAAGACCCTGTCCTTTGCCATCTCGGCGGCACTGGCCGGCATTGGCGGCGCCTTGTACGCCCACAACCTGCGCTTCCTGTCGCCTGACCAGTTCAACATCATCCAGTCCATCGACCTGTTGCTGATGGTCGTGATCGGCGGGCTGGGTTCCATCCACGGCGTGTTCTTCGGCGCCGTGTTCCTCATCACCATGCCCCAGCTCATCTCGGCGTCCAAGGGTTTCCTGCCCGCCATCGTGGCCGAGGCGCCGGGGTTGAAGTCGGCGGTCTATGGCGCCGTGCTGGTGCTGTTCGTGCTGTTCGAACCCATGGGCATGTACGGCCGTTGGCTGAAGATCCGCACCTACTTCAGCCTGTTCCCCTTCTACCGCAAGGGCATGTTCAAGCGGCAGAAGTCGTTCCAGAAATCGGACCGTCTGAAATGACCACGGCTTTGCTTTCCGCCCGCAGCCTGAGCGTGCGCTTCGGTGGCGTGCTGGCGGTCAACGACGTGAGCTTCGATGTTCAGGAAGGCGAGGTCTTCACGCTCATCGGCCCGAATGGCGCTGGCAAGACCACGGTCTTCAACCTCATCAGCCGCATCTACGAGCCCACGGCCGGCACCATCGAGTTCATGGGGCGCGACATCACCGGCGTGGCGCCGCACGAGATCGCGGCACTGGGCATCGCGCGCACCTTCCAGAACATCGAACTGTTCGAGCACGCCACGGTGCTGCACAACCTGCTGATCGGCCGCCACCGGCACCGCAAGACCGGGGTGTGGAGCGATCTGTTGTTCAACCGCTCGGTGCGCGAGGCGGAACTGGCGTCGCGCCGCCAGGTGGAGGAGGTGATCGACTTCCTGGATCTGCAGGCCTACCGCGACACCATGATCGCCGGCCTGCCCTACGGTGTGCGCAAGGTGGTGGAACTGGCGCGGGCGCTGTCCACGCAGCCGCGGCTGCTGCTGCTGGACGAACCGTCTTCGGGGCTGAACGTCGAGGAAACCGAGGACATGGCCTTCTGGATCGAGGACATCCGCGACCAACTCGGCATCACGGTGCTCATGGTCGAGCACGACATGACGCTGGTATCGCGCGTGTCTGACCGGGTGGTGGCGCTCAACCAGGGTCAGGTGCTGGCGGCCGGTACGCCACGCGAGGTGCAGACCCACCCTGGTGTTGTCGAAGCCTATATCGGCTCGGTGGAAGATGTCTCTTCCCTGAGGAGGCCGGCATGAGTGCAGCCGCGCTGCTGGCCTTGGCCAACGTGGAGAGCGCCTACGGCCCCATCAAGGCCATCCGGGGCGTCAGCCTGCAGGTCAGGCACGGACAGATCGCCACCGTGCTGGGCTCCAACGGCGCGGGCAAGAGCACCATTCTCAAGACGATCTCCGGCATCATCGATCCGCGCCGCGGCACCATCGACTTCAAGGGGCAGCCGATCGCCGGTACAGACCCGGCGCTGATCGTGCGCATGGGGCTGAGCCATGTGCCCGAAGGGCGCGAGGTCTTTCCGCTCCTGTCGGTGCGGGACAACCTGTTGATGGGCGCCTACACCCGCAGCGACCGGGATGGCGTGGCGCGGGACATGGAGATGGTTTTCGGATATTTCCCCATCCTGAAGGAGCGGGCGGCGCAGGATGCCGGGTTGCTGTCCGGCGGCCAGCAGCAGATGCTGGCGATCTCGCGCGCCCTCATGGCGCAGCCCGAACTCATCCTGCTGGACGAGCCCAGCCTGGGTCTGAGCCCCAAGCTCACGAAGGAGATCTTCGAGATCGTGGTGCGCATCAACCGCGAGCGCGGCACCACCATCTTGCTGGTGGAGCAGAACGCGAACATGGCGCTGAACGCGGCCGACTACGGCTACGTGCTGGAGAACGGCCGCATCGTCATGGAGGACACCTGTGACCGCCTTCGCGAGAAGGAGGACATCAAGGAGTTCTACCTGGGCATGAAGGAAGCCGGTGTGCGCGGAGAGCGGCGCTGGAAGAAGAAGAAGACCTGGAGATGAGTGCCGTGGCCCTGGATCCGCATCGCATCGTGTCAGGCGCCCAGTTCGGCTGGGAGCCGCAGGCGCTGCCCTTCGACACGGTGCACGAGCTCTTCTGGCAGCGCGTGTCCGAGCTGGGTGATGCGCCCATGATGCGCCAGAAAGACCTGGGTCTGTGGCGCTCGTACAGCTGGAACGAGGTGGCCACCATCGTCAGCGAGGTGGCCGCCGGCCTGGCCCGCCTGGGTTTCGAGCCCGGCCAGACGGCCTCGGTGCTGGCCAACACCTCGCGCGAATGGGTGTGGACCGATCTGGCAGTGCTGACTGCCGGCGGCATCTGCAACGGCATCTACCCCACGGATGCCGCAGCGCAGGTTCAATATCTCTGCCAGGACTCCGCTTCAAGCTACCTGTTTGTCGAGGACGACGAACAGCTGGACAAGTTTTTGGAGGTGCGGGACGACCTGCCCGGCATCCGCAAGGTGGTGGTGTTCGACATGGAGGGCCTGGGCGATCTGGACGATCCGCAGGTCATCGGACTGGAGGCCTTGCGAGCGTTGGGCCGTGAACACCTGCAGGCCCACCCCGGCCTGTTGCAGCAGCGCAGGTCCTCGCGTGGCCCTGCCGACGTGGCCATCCTGGTCTACACCTCGGGCACCACGGGCCGGCCCAAGGGCGCGATGATCACGCACGCCAACCTCTGCGCTGTGCTGTCCGGGCTGGCCTCCAGCCTCTTCGAGGGCATCCCCGAAGGGGGTGAGCGCATCGCATTCCTGCCGCTGTGCCACATCGCCGAGCGCATGATCGGCGGGTACATCCCCCTCATGCGGCGCTCGGTCACGAACTTTGTCGAGAACCCCGAAACCGTCTTCGAGAACCTGCGCGAGGTGCAGCCGCATGTGTTCTTCGCCGTGCCGCGGGTGTGGGAGAAGATCTATTCCCAGGTCATGATCATCCTGAGCGAGGCCGGCCGCCTGCAGAAGCTGGCCTACGCCTGGGCGGTGGGCGTGGGTGGGCGTGTGGCCGAGGCCGAAGCCAAGGGTGCCCCGCCGGGGGCCTGGCTGGGTTTGCAGCGCGCTCTGGCCAACTTCCTGGTTTTGGACAACGTGCGGCGGATGACCGGCATGAGCCGCGTACAACTGGCGCTGACCGGTGCGGCCCCCATTTCGGCAGACCTCATCCGCTGGTACCGCAGCCTGGGTGTGCCACTGCGCGAAGGCTGGGGCATGACCGAGACCACGGCCGGCGGCACCGTCAATCCGCGCCAGGCGCCCAAGGCCGGCAGCATCGGCGTGCCCGGCCCGGGCCTGGAGATGCGCATTGCCGAAGGCACGAACGAGATCCTGCTGCGCGGCCCGAATGTCATCATGGGCTACCTGAATCAGCCCGAGAAGGCGGCCGAGGCCATCGATGCGCAAGGCTGGTTGCACACCGGCGACGTCGGCCGCGTGGACGACGAAGGCTACTTCTACATCACCGACCGGATGAAGGACATCATCATCACGGCCGGCGGAAAGAACGTCACACCCAGCGAGTGGGAGAACCAGCTGAAGTTCAGCCCCTATGTCACGGATGCGGTGCTGATCGGCGATAAACGCGCTTTCCTGACGGCCATCGTGATGATCGACCAGGAGAACGTGGAGCGCTTCGCGCAGGAGCGCGACATTCCCTTCTCCAACTACGCCAGCCTGACGCGGGCGCCCGAGATCGTCGAGCTGATCCAGGCCGAGGTCGACCGGGTGAACAAGCAGTTCGCCCGCGTGGAGCAGGTCAAGAAGTTCTTCCTGCTCGACCGCCAGCTCACTGCCGAGGACGAGGAACTCACGCCGACGATGAAGCTCAAGCGCAAGCTGGTGCAGACCAAGTACGCCGAGCAGATCGA
>JBMLPD010000432.1:0-2071 GCA_049242285.1 Rubrivivax sp. | reverse complement strand
GCGCAGCGTTACCGCTTCTTCAGCTATGGGGACGCGATGCTGCTGGAGCGGGCGCCCGGGGGCTGAGGGCCTGGCAAGCCTGCTGTCACCGATCAGCCGGCCCGGCTGCTTCGCCGGCCCTTGCTTGCACCTCAGCCCTTGGCGAAGTACCGCACCCCCGGCAGCCCGTCGTAGTCCACGTCCTGCGTCCAGAAGGTGGCACCCAGTTCCTGGGCGATGCCGTACATGGCCGCGTCAGCCAGCGCCAGACCGTGGGCGCGGCTGATGCGGGCCGCTGCGATGGCGCGCGCATCGGTGAAGTCCACCACGCGGCCCATGCGCATGACGTTCAGGCAGGTGTCGACCACCGATGTGTCGAGCGTTCGGCTGAGGATCTTGCAGACTTCGTACAGCGCGATGGTGGGCACCACAAGCCCCTGGCGGGCCTGGATCACAGACCGAAACACCGGGCCATTGGCGCCAGCGGTGAAGAACTCGATCCAGCCGGAAGAGTCCACCACGTGCAGGCCGTCGGCGGCGGTGTCAGTCGAACTCACGGTCGGGCTCCTTCTCAGGCTCGATGTCGCCGAGGTCATAGCCCTTCAGGATGCCGTAGTACGCGCTGATGGGCAGCTCCGGCTGGATCACGATCTCGCGGCCCCGCAGCTCGAAGTGGATGTGCGACCCCGGCGTCAGGCCCAGTTGTGCCCGCATGGCCGCCGGCAGGGTGACCTGCCCTTTGCTGGAGACCACGGCCTGGACACGGGTGACGCCTTGGGCCGGCTCCGAGGACGGCTGGGGGGGTGTGAGGGGGGCGGCATCGCCCGATCTGGGGTCTGCGGCGGGCAAGCCCCAGGCCGGGCGGGGCTCCTCAACGCGCGGTGCAGAAGTGGGCATGGTGGAACTCCGGTGAAATGGAGGTTGTAGGGAATATGTTCAACGTAAAGATTCAATATAAGTAAAGCAATCAAGAAAGTAAAGCATCAAGCGCATGTCGGAGGGCAAGCAAGCGAGCCTCCTACAATGTTTTTCCATGCTGCACTTTGATCTCCTTCGCACCGAGGGCCTGGCCCGTCGCGGTCGCCTGACGCTCAACCACGGGGTGGTGCAGACGCCCATCTTCATGCCCGTGGGCACCTACGGCACGGTCAAGGGCGTGATGCCGCGCAGCCTGGAGGAGATGGGCGCGCAGATCATCCTGGGCAACACCTTCCACCTGTGGATGCGGCCGGGGCTGGACATCATGAAGTCCTTCGGCGGGCTGCACGGCTTCGAGCGCTGGGACAAGCCCATCCTCACCGACAGCGGTGGCTTCCAGGTGTGGAGCCTGGGCGAGATGCGCAAGATCAGCGAGGAGGGCGTGAAGTTCGCCTCCCCCGTCAACGGCGACAAGCTCTTCCTCACCCCCGAGGTGAGCATGCAGATCCAGACGGTGCTGAATTCCGACATCGTCATGCAGTTCGACGAGTGCACGCCCTACGACACCAAGGGTCAGCTCACCACCGAGAAGGAGGCCCGCGCCTCCATGGAACTCAGCCTGCGCTGGGCCCGGCGCAGCCAGGCCGAGTTTGCGCGGCTGGAGAACCCCAATGCGCTGTTCGGCATCGTGCAGGGTGGCATGTTCGAGCCCCTGCGCGAGGAGTCCGTGGCGGCCCTGTCCGAGATGAACTTCCCCGGTTACGCCATCGGCGGCGTGAGCGTGGGCGAGCCCAAGGACGAGATGCTGCGCATCATGGCGCACACCCCGCACCGCCTGCCCGACCACAAGCCGCGCTACCTGATGGGCGTGGGCACGCCCGAAGACCTGGTGGACGGCGTGGCCTGCGGCGTGGACATGTTCGACTGCGTCATGCCCACGCGCAACGCGCGCAACGGCCACCTCTTCACCCGCTTCGGCGACCTGAAGGTCCGCAACGCCCGCCACAAGAGCGACCAGCGTCCGCTGGACCCCACCTGCACCTGCTACACCTGCCAGGGCCACACCCGGCCCGATGGCACGGTCAGCGGCGGCTTCAGCCGCGCCTACCTGCACCACCTGGACCGCTGCGGCGAGATGCTGGGCCCCATGCTGGCCAGCATCCACAACCTGCAC
>JBMLPD010000431.1:0-1153 GCA_049242285.1 Rubrivivax sp. | reverse complement strand
CAGGCCGCCTGAACCGCTTCGCCAGGAGATCGATCCATGCAAGCCTTTCGTTACCAGACCCCGGCCTCGGTGGCCGATGCACGCGCCGCTGCTGCTGCTGGCGCCAAGTTGATGGCCGGTGGCCAGAGCCTGCTGCCCTCCATGCGTCTGGGCATGTCCCAGCCTGAGGCCCTGGCGGACCTGTCCGGCCTGCCCGGCATGGCCGGCATCACGGTGTCGGGCGGTGTCGTGCGCGTGGGCGCCATGACCACGCACGCCCAGGTGGCGGCCAGTGCTGAGGTGCAGACCGCGATCCCCGCCCTGGCCGATCTGGCGGGCCGCATTGGCGACCGTCAGGTGCGCAACCGCGGCACCCTGGGCGGTAGTGTGGCCAATGCCGACCCGGCGGCCTGCTATCCCGCAGCCCTGGTGGGCCTGGGGGCCACGGTGCACACGGACCGGCGCGACATCGCTGCGGACAACTTCTTCACCGGCCTGTACCAGACCGCCCTGGCGGAAGACGAAGTGATCACGGCCGTGAGCTTCCCTGTACCGGAAAAGGCCGGCTGGCAGAAGTTCAAGCAGCCCGCCTCGCGCTTTTCCATCGTCGGGGTGTTCGTCAGCAAGGGCCCCCAGGGGGTTCGCGTGGCCGTCACGGGTGCCGGAGCCTGTGTGTTCCGCGCCAGGGAGCTGGAGGCCCGCCTGACCGGCCAGTGGTCGGCAGCGGTGCTGGAAGGCGCCAGCGTCCCTGCAGCCGGGCTCAACAGCGACCTGCACGGCTCGGCAGAGTACCGCGCTGCGCTGATTCCCGTGCTGGCCGCCCGTGCCGTGGCTTGAGGCCGCCGCCGTGGGCCGTGCCCACGGCTGACGGCACCGTCGTCGATACTTTCGCGATGACGACTGCTTTTTCTTCGCCCGCTGCTGCGCTGCAGCCCGCGCCTGCACAGGCCGTGGCCCTGTCCCCTGTGGAGCAGACGCGGCAACTGCTGCTGAGCCAGGACTACGTGGCCGACAGCCAGCTGGCCACGGTGGTGCACCTGGCGCTGCGTCTGCAGCGTCCGCTGTTCCTGGAGGGCGAGCCCGGCACCGGCAAGACGGAGATCGCGCGCACCCTGGCAGCGGCCCTGGGCCGGCCGCTGATCCGCCTGCAGTGCTACGAGGGCCTGGATCTGGC
>JBMLPD010000430.1:0-3770 GCA_049242285.1 Rubrivivax sp. | reverse complement strand
CGGTCTTCCAGCAGCTTGATCTGGCTGGACAAGGTCTGCGGCGTGGTGTGCAGCTGCGCCCCGGCCCGGACGATGCCGCCGGCCTTGGCAACCACCCAGAAGTAATGCAGGTGCTTGTAGTTCACATTCATGATGCGTATTTTTCGAAATGAAGATGTACAACTTTCGAATTTACGAGAGTATCTCAAGACCCTACAGTGAACCTGTCCAACAACCTTTCCCTACAGGAGAACATCATGCGGATGAGCACCAAGGGCCGACTTGCGGTGGCGGCCTTGATCGATCTGGCGCTGCACACGCCCCTCGGGCCGGTTCCGCTGGGGTCCATCAGCCAAAGGCAGCAGGTTTCACTGTCCTACCTGGAGCAGTTGTTCAGCCGCCTGCGGCGTGAAGGTCTGGTGGAGAGCGCTCGCGGGCCCGGAGGCGGCTACAAGCTGGCGCGCAGGGCCGACACGATCACGGTGGCGCAGATCGTGGCGGCTGTCGACGACCCGATCGAGGAAACCACCCAAGGCCGGGAACGCGCCGGGCTGTCGCTGGATCTCTGGAGGCAGTTGCACTTGAAGATGCTGCAACACATGTCCGCCATCACGCTGACCAGCCTCGTTCAGGACCAGATCGACAAGGGCGTGAAGATCGAATCTCCGCCGGTTCGCCTGGGCATCTCAGCGGCCCCGGTGGTCAAGCCCCTGCGCACCAATGCACCCAATTCCGTGTTCGCCTTGGCGGGCTCGATGGCGGCTTGATCCGCCCGCGTTGCCCTGCGTCGCCCCACCCCCTTCCGCCGCCGAAGGGGGTATTGGTCAGGGCCGCAGCCACGCGCAAGCGCACGGGCCAGCGGGACCGCCGTGGGAGCGTGGGTGAGGTGCGGATGCGCGCCGGGATGGCCCTGGACAACGCGCTGCGCCGACTGCTTGTCGCAGGCCCCTGAAGCTGCGGCTGCCGGACGGCTGGTCATTGCCACCGTCCTGCGCAGGGCGACGAACAGCATGCCGGGCGCCGGTTTCTGCGCAGGCCCGCACGGGGCCTCTTCTTCCAAGCGCATGGGCCTGGTGCCGTAGACCTGGACGCTGGCACCCTGGAAGTCTTCCAAGCGGTCCAGGCCCAGCGGCTTGCCCTTCCTGAGGACGAAGGAAGTGACACCGTCGTCGTTCTGGTGGCGCACGTCGGTCAGGGAGTCCGGCCCGATCTCGAGGATGGCATCGACGAAGAAGAAGCAGCCAGGTCTGCGCCGCGGGTGCGGTGTCGGCCTCGCCGAGCCCGGTCTCGATCACCGCGATGCGGTGGCCATGCCGCTCCTTCAGGACTCGGTTCCCAGCGCACGCCCCACATGCAGGCACCCGCGAGGGTCGGGGTGAAGGCAGGGTTGGCTTCGGCATGCTCATCTCCTGCCCAGGGCGGGCCCGTCCCGCCAGGCTGGGGACTGTTCGGCTCCACGTGGTGGGCGGCGAAGAACGCGTCGCACGCACGCGGGTTGACGTCCCGCTCCCGCTGCATGGGCAGCCACCCCGGTTCGAGGGGCGCGCGCGTCACACCACGCGATCGGCCGAGCGCAACCGAACGGCCCGTTGCCCACTTCCACAGGGCGGCCGGCATGGCCCCATGCGGCGGCAGCTGAACGCAGCACCATGGCCGCGTTCATGCTCATGGCCGTGGCCAACGCCCTGTTGCGCGCCCTCTTCAAGTTCCTCGCACGGAGCCTCGCGGATGTTCCGGCTGTTCGGCCACCCGAGCTGCCAGCCACGGACGCGGTAGAGGTCGGCGCCGGCCTTGATCACCAGGGTGGTGGTCCGCACGGCGCTGGCCTGTGCCTTGAACCAGCGGCCAAAGCGCCGGCAGCCGACAGGTCGCTGTGGCGCGGTTGCAGACCATGGCCTGCCACTGCGCTGGCGATGTGCGGACTTCATGCTGAGCACGCAGGGTGTGATGTGCCTCTTGCGCGGGTCAGGCACCCATGCTCCGCATTTCTTGTAATGGTAACGCGTTATCATGAAGCCATGTATCGCCCTCTTTTCCGTTAACCTCCATGCATGGAACGCAACACACGCCAGCGCAGCGCCATCCGCGAAGTGATCGCACAGGCCGCGCGCCCGCTGCTGCCTCAGGAGGTTTTGGAGGCGGCGCAGCGGGAGGTGCCAGGCCTGGGCATCGCCACGGTCTATCGCAACCTCAAGGCGCTGGTGCAAGAGGGCGAACTCAAGCCTGTGAACCTGCCCGGCGAGAACCCGCGCTTCGAGGTGGTGGGTCATCACCACCACCATCACTTCCAGTGCCGGCAATGCCAGCGGGTGTTCGACGTGCATGCCTGCCCCGGCGACCTGAGCCGTCTGGCCCCCCAGGGCTTCATGGTGGAAGACCACGATCTGACCTTGTACGGCCGCTGCGGCGACTGTGTGCAATCCGAACCGCTCAGGCCTGCCCGGCCGGCATCCGTACAAGCACGCGCCCGCGACCGCGTCTCCTGAACTTCAGGAGTCCAGCATGCTGACCGCCGGTGTGGTGGTTCGCCTGCTCTGGGCTTGTGTGCTGGTGGCGCTTCTGTGGCTGGCCGTGGCGTGGGCGCTGTCATGAATGCGGCGTCCATGCCCGCCGGGTGTCCCGAAGGGTCGAGCGCGATACGGCTGCGCAACCTGACCGTGTCCTATCGCGGCCATCCTGCCGTGCACCACCTGAGCGGCGCTTTCGCCAGCGGCAGGATGACGGCCGTCGTCGGCCCCAACGGCGCCGGCAAGAGCACGCTGCTGGCGGCGCTGGGGGGCTCGCTGCGGGCGTTCGAAGGTCGGATCGAGCAGCCTGCCTCGCTGCGTCGCGCCTACCTGCCGCAGGTGTCCACCATGGACCGAGGCTTTCCGATGCGGGTGCACGAGGTGGTGGCCATGGGCCTGTGGTCGCGCATCGGCAGTTTCGGCGGGCTGCGCCGGGAAGACCGAAGCGCGGTCAGCGACGCCCTGGCTGCGGTGGGGCTCACCGGCTTCGAGAAGCGCTGGATGGGCGAACTCTCGGCAGGCCAGGCCCAGCGGGTGCTTTTCGCGCGCGTTTTGCTGCAGGATGCGGAGTTGATCCTGCTGGATGAGCCCTTCAACGCCATCGACTCGCGCACCACGGCGGACCTGCTGGCCTTGCTGCACCGCTGGCAGCGCGAGCGGCGCACCGTGATCGCCGTGCTGCACGACCTGGAGCAGGTGCGCGAGCACTTCGAGGAAGCGCTGCTGCTGGCGCGTGAGGCAGTGGCCTGGGGTCCGACGGCCGACGTTCTGCGCGCGGAGAACCTGTTCAAGGCCCGCCAGATGGCCCAGGCCTGGGACGACCAGGCCCCGATCTGCAAGGTGGCGGCATGACCGGCTGGGCAGAACCCTTCACCGAGTTCGCCTTCATGCGCCGCGCGCTGGTGGCCACGCTGGCCCTGGCGGTGGGCTGCGCCCCCATCGGCTGCGTGCTGGTGCTGCGCCGCATGAGCCTGGTGGGCGATGCCATGGCGCATGCGGTGCTGCCGGGTGCCGCAGCGGGCTTTCTGCTGGCGGGCATGTCGCTGCCGGCCATGAGCGCCGGGGGCTTTCTGGCTGCCCTGGCGGTGGCCCTGGCAGCAGGTTTCGTCACGCGCTCAACCCCTCAGGGCGAGGACGCCAGCTTCGCCGCGTTCTACCTCATTGCCCTGGCCCTGGGGGTGCTGCTGGTGTCTATGCGCGGCAGCCAGGTGGACCTGATGCACATGCTCTTTGGCAGCGTGCTGGCCGTCGATGACGCGGCCCTGCTGCAGATCGCCGCCGTGG
>JBMLPD010000429.1:0-5321 GCA_049242285.1 Rubrivivax sp. | reverse complement strand
TCAACCTCGCGCGCACCATTGCGGCCTTGCGCCTGAAGTACGTGGTCATCACCAGCGTTGACCGGGACGACCTGCGTGACGGGGGCGCGGCCCACTTCGTCGAGTGCATCCGCAAGACGCGCGAACGCTCGCCCGAGACCCGCATCGAGATCCTGGTGCCCGACTTCCGCGGCCGGGACGACCGGGCCCTGGGCATTCTGCGCGAAGCCCCGCCCGATGTGATGAATCACAACCTCGAGACCATCCCGCGCCTTTACAAGGAAGCGCGGCCGGGCTCGGACTACCTGTTCAGCCTGAACCTGCTGAAGAAGTTCAAGCAGGCGGTACCGGGCGTGCCCACCAAGAGCGGCCTCATGGTGGGGCTGGGCGAGACCGACGACGAGATCCTGCAGGTGATGCAGGACATGCGCGCGCATGACATCGACATGCTCACGATCGGCCAGTACCTGGCGCCCAGCGGACATCACCTGCCTGTGCGCCGCTACGTCCACCCCGACACCTTCCGCATGTTCGAGCGTGAGGCCGCAGCGCTGGGTTTCACCCATGCCGCAGTGGGCGCCATGGTGCGCTCCAGCTACCACGCCGACCAGCAGGCCCATGCCGCCGGTGTGGCCGACGTGCTGGCCTGAGAGGGCCGAACCTTGCGCGGATTCTGGCGCTCGCTGTGCTGCACCACGTCGGCGGGCGTGCTGGTGGCCTGTGCGCCCGCCCTGGACTGGCGCGAAGTTCGGGTGGGCGCGGCCGAGTCCGTGGCCCTGTTCCCCTGCAAGCCGGCAGCCCACGCCCGCCAGCTCTTGCTGGCGGGCCAGCCGGTCAAGCTGACCCTGCATGCCTGCCAGGCCGCCGAGGCCACCTGGGGGCTGGCCTGGGCTGATGTCGGCGACCCCGCCCGCGTGCCTGCGGCCTTGCAGGCACTGCAAGAGGGTGCCCGTGTCAATCTGGACGATGCCAAGGCGCAAGGGCGCCCGCACACCGTGAAGGGGCAGACGCCGCAACCGGGCAGTGGTCGGTGGATCCTTGACGGGCGGTATCCCGATGGCAAGCCGGTCTCTGGACAGGTGGCGGTCTTTTCCCGGGGCACGGTGGTCTTCCAGGCCACGGTGCTGGGTGTCACGCCCGTCTCGGAGGCGGCAGAGACCTACTTCGGTGCCCTGAGGTTCGGGCCGTGATCCGCTGAACCCTCGATGACCGCGACCCCGGTTTCGCCAGCCCTTGCCGTCAGGATCTTCCTGGCGTTTGCCTTCGCGTATTTCTTTTCCGCCTTGCTCCGCGCGGTGACCGCCACGCTGGCGCCGTCTTTCAGCGTTGAGCTGGGTCTCAAGGCTGCGGATCTGGGGCTGTTGGCGGGGGCTTACTTCCTGGGCTTCTCGGCCCTGCAGCTTCCTCTGGGGCAGGCGCTGGACCGGTTGGGCCCGAAGCGTGTGCTGCTGCTCCTGACGACGCTCGCCGTGCTGGGCTGTGCAGCCTTTGCCCTGGCTCAGAGCCTGCCGGGCCTGATCCTGGCCCGTGTGTTGACCGGCATGGGACTGGCCGCGGGCCTGATGGCCCCGCTGACCTGCTTCCGGCTGCGGTTTTCCCAGGCTGCTCAGTTCCGGTCCAACTCCTGGATGTTGATGTCAGGATCGCTGGGCATGGTGGCCTCCACGCTGCCGGTGCAGTGGCTGCTGCCGGTGTGGGGTTGGCGAGGGCTGTTCTGGGTGCTGGGAGCCGGCCTTCTCCTGGCCATGGCGCTGATGTTGTGGTGGGTGCCCCCAGACCCGGCTTCGCCGCCAGAGGACCCGCACCGCATGGTGCCTGGCCCCGGCTACCGCGATGTGTTCCTGCAGCCGGTGTTCCTGCGCAGCGTGCCCATAGGCTTCTTCACCTACGGCGGGATGATCGCCGTGCAGACCTTGTGGGCCGGACCCTGGATGACCCGGCTGGCCGGTTTCACGCCCGAGCAGGCCGCAGGGGGCCTGTTCATCATCAACCTGTGCATGCTGGTGGCGTTCATGCTCTGGGGCGTGTGCATGCCGCGCCTGGCGCGCAGGGGCTGGCAGGCGCAGCAGATCATGACCTGGGGGTTGCCGTGCCATCTGCTGGTGCTGGGCTGGATCCTGCTGGACCCGGAACCTGCCACGGCGACGCTCTGGTCCTTGTGGTGCGTGAGCTGCACCTTCGTCTGCCTGAGCCAGCCGGCGGTCGGTCAGGCCTTTCCTGCCGCGCTGGCGGGGCGCGCGCTGTCGGCCTTCAACCTGGTGATTTTCGTCGGTGTGTTTTGCATCCAGTGGGGCATCGGGCTGGCTGTTGACGCCTTTCTCCGGGCCGGGCTGCAGGAGGCCAGTGCCTTCAGGATGTCCTTTGCGCTGCTGGGGGCCTGCTGCGCACTGTCGTACTTCTGGTACCTTCATCCCCTGGTGCGTGGTCGGCCGTTGCAGCCAGCGGCTCAGGCCTGAACCCGTCCTGACTGCCATGATCCACCTCGTCGTGCTTGCCCATGCGCCGCTGGCCTCCTCCCTTGCCAGGGTCGCGGCGCATGCCTTCCCCGACTGTGCCGCGACCTTGCGCAGCTTGGATGTTCTTCCGTCGGACAGCCCCGAGGAGATCGAGGCTCGCCTGCGGGATGAGGTTGGCGATGGGCAGGCCCTGCTGTTGTGCGACGTTTTCGGGGCCACACCCTGCAACGCGGCCTTGCGGATGGCCGATGGCGCGCGTGTGCGCGTCGTGTCTGGCGTCAACGTCCCCATGCTCTGGCGCGTGCTGTGCTACGCCAACGAACCACTGGACCGCCTGGTGAGTCGGGCTGTCGACGGCGCGGTGCAGGGTGTCATGCAGGTCAGCACCGTCAGACCACAGAATCAGTCCGTGCAGGCAGGCCCGAATGACCAAGTCCAGCATCACCATCAGCAATAAGCTCGGGCTGCACGCCCGCGCCTCGGCCAAGCTCACCAAGCTTGCGGGTACCTTCGCCTGCGACGTCCATCTGGCGCGGGCGGGCCGGCGCATCAACGCCAAGAGCATCATGGGCGTCATGATGCTGGCTGCAGGGCTGGGTGCCGAAGTCGAGATCGAGACCGATGGCCCCGACGAGGTGCAGGCGATGGCGGCACTGCGCGACCTGATCGATTCGAAGTTCGGCGAAGGGCAGTGAGCCGGCGGCTGCGGCGGCGCGAAGGCCGGCCCCGTTGGCGCGCCGACAGCGCCGGCCCGCCGCCCTTTTTGCGGATGATGGCTGAGCTACATTCCCGCGCATGAGCATCCAGGTCTTTGGCGTGCCGGTCTCCCGGGGCGTGGCCATCGGGCGCGCCGTGCTGGTGGCCTCCAGTCGCGTCGATGTCGCGCACTACTTCGTTGCGCCGCAAGACCTGGGTGCCGAGGTGCAGCGCCTGAAGTCCGCCCGCGACGCGGTGGCCGGCGAATTGACTGTCTTGCAGCGTGCGTTGCCAGAGGATGCGCCAGCCGAGCTCTCCGCGCTGCTCGACGTCCACCTCATGCTGCTGCACGACGACGCCCTGGCCGAGGCGACCAAGGTCTGGATCCAGGAGCGACACTACAACGCCGAGTGGGCGTTGTCCGCGCAGCTCGAGGTGCTGGCGCGCCAGTTCGACGAGATGGAGGACGCCTATCTTCGCGAGCGCAAGGCAGACCTTGAACAGGTGGTCGAGCGTCTGCTCAAGGCCCTGACAGCCAGTTCCGAGCCCGGACGCGACGGCGTTGCCATGCCGCGCGACTTCGCAGGCGAAGACCCGCTGGTGCTGGTGGCCAGCGACATCGCGCCCGCTGACATGCTGCAGTTCAAGAGCAGTGTCTTCACCGGTTTCATCACCGACGTGGGCGGCAAGACCTCCCACACCGCCATCGTGGCTCGAAGCCTCGACATCCCGGCGGTGGTGGGCGCTCGCGAGGCCAGTCGCATCATTCGGCAGGACGACTGGGTCGTCATCGACGGCGATGCCGGCGTTGCGGTGGTCAACCCTTCGGCCATCGTGCTGGAGGAATACCGCTTTCGCCAGCGTCAGAGCGAACTCGAGCGTGCCCGGCTGGACCGCCTGCGGCACACGCCAGCCGTCACGCTGGACGGGCACCCTGTCGAACTGCTGGCCAATATCGAGTTGCCCGGCGATGCGCGTGCGGCCCTGGCGGCCGGAGCGGTGGGCGTCGGGTTGTTCCGCACCGAGTTTCTGTTCATGAACCGCGACGGCCAGTTGCCGGGCGAGGAGGAGCAGTTCCTGGCCTACCAGACTGCTGTCGTCGCCATGCAGGGCTTGCCTGTCACCATCCGAACCGTCGATGTGGGGGCCGACAAGCCCCTGGACCAGATGAGCGCGCAGGAGCTTCGGCACGAGCACACACTGAACCCCGCCCTGGGCCTGAGGGCCATCAGGTGGAGCCTGTCCGAGCCCGCGATGTTCGAGCAGCAGTTGCGCGCCATCTTGCGGGCCAGCGCCTTTGGCAAAGTGCGCATCCTCATTCCCATGGTGGCGCACCTTTCGGAAATCAAGGCATGCCTTGTCGCCCTGCAGCGCGCACGTGCGCAGCTCGACCGCATGGGCTTGGCCTACGGAGCCGCCGAACTGGGCGCCATGATCGAGGTGCCTGCTGCAGCCATCGGCATCGACATGATCCTTCGGCACTTCGACTTCGTGTCGCTCGGCACCAACGACCTCATTCAATACACGCTGGCCATTGACCGCGCCGATGAGGCGGTGGCGCACCTGTACGACGCATGGCACCCGTCGGTCCTGCAACTCATCGGCAGGACGATCGAAAGAGCCCACGCGGCCGGACGCTACGTCAGCGTCTGTGGAGAAATGGCGGGTGACCCGGCCTTCACCGAAGTGTTGCTGGCCATGGGGTTGCGCAGCTTCTCCATGCATCCGGCTCAGATCTCCACCATCAAGCAGAAGATCCTGAGAGTTGACACCGGCCGCTGGACGAGCAGACTGCCCGACATCCTTTCGGCAGACGACCCGCAGGCGCAGGCTCAAGCCGCTTGAACCCGGGCACGCACCTGCCCGGGGCGCCAGCACCTGCCCGGGGCGCCAGCGCGTGCCCGGGGCGCCAGCGCGTGCCCGGGATGACTTGCAGTGGTCAGCGCTGCCCAGAAAAAGTTTTTGTGCGCCGGGCTTGCGCTTTCACTGAAACCTGCCCTACACTGGCGGGCTCGCTGCTTGACGGCGGTGCTGACGAAAGTCAAAAGCACCAAGCCGCGAAGCAGATCAGGCAAAGACCAAGTGCTTGACACGGAATAAAAAAACGTGACAGAATCGCGGTCTTCGCTAAAAACAGCGAGCGCCGGAAGGCAAGTTCTTTAACAACATACAGCCGATAAGCGTGGGCGT
>JBMLPD010000428.1:0-2982 GCA_049242285.1 Rubrivivax sp. | reverse complement strand
AGTCCGGTCTGCCAGTGCTCTTCCACCAGTGCGCGGACGGTGACCTGCAGGTCCACCGGGTCGCCCGAGAGCGGGCCCAGCTTGCCCCCTACGCGCAGGCTCAGCCGTGCGCCCACGCCGGCCTCGCTGCACACCTGCAGGGCCCCCAGGTCCCAGAAAGGCGCCAGGGCCACCTGTCCGATGCCGCGCTCCACCAGCGCCCGGAGGATGAAGGTGGCGTCGCTGCCGGCGCCGCCGCCCGCGTTGTCGGCGATGTCGGCCAGCACCAGCGGCCGGTCACCGTCGTGCGCGGCCAATCGGTCCATGGCCTGCGCAATGCTGGACTGGCGCGCGGGCGTCTGGTGCCGCAGCGTCCAGATGTCCCGCCCCAGATCCCGGGCGATCTGCGCTGCCAGGGCTTCGTCGCCATCGGTCACCACCCACACCTTGGCGCCGGCCTCCGGCACGTCGCCCCAGGGGAAACCGTGCCCGAAGCTCACGCTGAGCACACCGGGCTGCTGCTCCAGCGCCTTCATGCGGGCCACGAAGCTGCGCATGGGCTCGCGCGTGGTGTGCCAGAAGCCCACCATGCGGCAGTCGTGCACGGCGGTGACCGGCTTCACCCGGCCTTGGGCCGTGGCCAGGGTCAGCGCCCACAGCTCCTCGAAGCGCTCGACGATGTCGGTGTGCGGGTACTCCTTGTAGGCGATCAGCACGTCGGCCTCGCGCTGCATTTGCGCGGTGAAGTGGCAGTGCAAGTCCAGTTCCACGCCGATGGGCACGCGAGAACCCACCAGGGCACGCACCTGCTGGATGAGGTCGCCTTCGGCGTCGGGATAGCCCTCGGCCACCATGGCGCCGTGCAGCACCAGCAGCACGGCATCCACCGGCAGCGCCGCCTTCAGGTGCGTGAGCAGTTCGTCACGCAGGGTCTCGTAGGCCGCGCGCGTGGTGATGCCGCCGGGCTGGGCGCTGGCCAGCAGCCCGAAGTGCACTTCATGCCCCTCGCGAGCCGCCAGGCGGCGCCCGGCCCCGTGCCAGCGCTGCGCTTCGGCCGTGCGGCCGTTGCCGTGGTCCACCTCCCAGGCAGCCCGCCCGGTGGGGGTGGAGGCGAAGGTGTTGGTCTCGGTGGCGATGCCGGCGATGTGGATCTTCATGGGCGGAGTCGTGATGGGCGGAGTCGGTCGGGTGAGAGGGCCTGCGGCGTCACGCCCTGGGCGGCGATGTCGGCGGGCAAGGCCTGGCCGAGCAGCATGGCGGCCGCGGCGCGCGCCAGGGCGGGCGCCATCTGGATGCCGTAGCCGCCCTGCCCGGCCAGCCAGAAGAATCCCTCGGCCCGGGGGTCCCAGCCCGCCACGGGTGAGCGGTCGGCCACAAAGCTGCGCAGCCCCGCCCAGCGGTGGGCGATGCGCTTGACCGGGACCGTGGTCAGTTCCTCGAAGCGATGCACCGCCAGGGCGATGTCCAGCTCTTCAGGCGCCACGTCGCACGGCGGCATCGGGTCTTCGTTGGCAGGTGACAGCAGCATCTGCCCGGCGTCGGGCTTGAAGTAGACCGTCTCGTCGACATCAATCACCATGGGCCAGTGGCGCGTGTCGTGCCCCTGCGGGGCGGGAATGGTCATGGCGGTGCGGCGCATCGGTTGAAGGCCCACCGGCTGCGCGCCCGCCTGGCGGGCCAGCTCGTCGGCCCAGGCGCCGGTGGCGTTGACGACCACGGGGGCCTGGAAGCGGCCGGCGCGGCTGTCCACCGTCCAGAGGCCGCCTGCGCGCTGCAGCAGCACGTCGGTGCCACCCAGCACCACTTGGGCACCACCCCTGCGGGCCAGACGCAGATAGCCCTGCAGGATGGCGGCCACCTCCATGTCGCAGCCGCTGTCGTCCAGCGCCCCGCCGGCCACGGCCTCGGGCCGCAGGATGGGCACCAGCGCCAGGGTCTGCGCGGGGCTCAAGCGGCGCAGCGTGGGGGCGGCGTCAGGTGCGTCGATCATGGCCTGCAGACGCGGCAGCGCCTCCTGCCCGGCCACGAACAGGGCCGCACGCGGGCTCATCAGCGGCACCTCGGCAAAGCCCTCGGGCGGCTGCTCCAGGAAGGCGCGGCTGGCCCGCGTCAAACCCCGTACCGTGGCATTGCCATAGCTCTCGAAGAACATGGCTGCCGAGCGGCCGGTGGTGTGCCGCCCGGGCTGGTCTTCCCGTTCCAGCAGCAGCACGCGACGGTGCGGCGCCAGTTCCGCCGCGATGGAGGCGCCGGCCATGCCGGCGCCCAGCACGATCACGTCAAAGGCCGTGGCGCTGCCCTGCAAGGCGGATGAAGGCAGGCTCAAAGAGCGCCGCGCCAATCCGGCGAACGCTTGTCGATGAAGGCCTGCACGCCTTCCAGCGCCGAGCCGTCCATCATGTTGCAGGCCATGGTCTCGCCCGCGTCGGCGTAGGCTTCCTCGATGCCGGTCTCCAGCTGCCGATAGAACAGGCCCTTGCCCATGGCCAGGGCCACCCGCGGCTTGGCCACGATGCTGGCCGCCAGGGCCTCCACTTCGGCGTCCAGCTGGTCGGCGTCCACCACGCGGTTGATCAGGCCTTTGGCCTGTGCCTGTTCGGCCGAGATGAAGGCGCCCGTCACCAGCATCTCGAAAGCGGCCTTGCGCGACAGGTTGCGGCTCAAGGCCACGCTGGGCGTGGCGCAGAACAGGCCCAGGTTGACGCCGCTGACCGCAAAGCGCGCCTCGCGCGCCGCCACTGCCAGATCACACATCGCCACCAGCTGGCAGCCCGCCGCCGTGGCGATGCCTTGCACGCGGGCGATCACCGGCACGGGCAGCCGCTGGATGGTCATCATCATGCGGCCGCACTGCGCGAACAGGCCCTCGTAATAGGCCTGCGAGGGCTCGGCACGCATCTCCTTCAGGTCGTGCCCGGCGCAGAAGGCCTTGCCCGAAGCACCGATGACCACCACGCGGGCGCCCTCGTCCGCGGCCACGGCGTCCAACTCGGCCTGCAAGGC
>JBMLPD010000427.1:0-1285 GCA_049242285.1 Rubrivivax sp. | reverse complement strand
CAGCCCAGGTAGGTGCCCCAGGGCGTCTTGCCGTGGCCGCAGTTGTTCAGGGTGCCGCGGGCCATGCCGCCGGCGGTGTCCCAGCGCGTCACCATCTGGGCGCGGATGGCGTCGATGTGCGCGCGCGGGCCGGCGATGCGAACCGGGGTCTGGGCCGTGACCCGCCGGTTCAAGGGTGAGTCGGGCTTGATGCGCCAGCCCTGCGGCGTCTTGACGATCTCCACCATCGACACGCCGTGGTGGTTGATCTCCTTGAGCACCTCGGCGGCGGGGCGGGTACCCAGGTCCCAGTCACCGAACTGGGTGAACTTCTTGCCAGCGACGCCGTTGGAGGTCTGGCCGTTGGCGTGCATGAAGAAGGCGTCAGCCGAGCTCTCGTGGTTGACGGCCAGCACGGCGCGGCCGGTGTCGCGCTCGGTGTAGCGGCCCTTGTCGTCGATGAAGTACAGGTCCATGCCGTCGTGGTGGTCTCCCACGCGCATCGACCAGTCGTCGGCTTCCGTGCCGGCGTTGCTGTAGGCCGAGACCGAAGGCCTCAGCGCATCGCCCGTGGCGTGCAGCACGGCGTAGCGGTAGCCCGGGGGCAGCACCACGTCGTCAACCAGGCTCTTGGCCACGCTGGGAAAGCCCAGCGCCTTGGCGGGGCCGGCACCCGCGCCGCTCATGACCGTGGCGCAGCCAGGCAGCACGGCCAAGCCGGCCAGGCCCAGGCCGCCGCGCAGCAGGGAACGCCGGCCCGGGCTGGCCAGGGCTTGCTGCAGAACGTCCTGGAAGTGGGGGTTGGCAGAGTCGTTGCAGACGGGATCGTGGTCGTGGTGAGACATGGCGGTGGCCAACGGCAGTAGCCGAAAGTTGAAACAATCATCAGTAAAGACGGCGTTCATGACAAAGCTGTGTCAGCCCGCCAATTCCCCTTCGGCCACACGCCCTTGATCCACCGGCCCAGAGCGCAAGGCCGCGGGCCTGATGGCCACAGCCCTCTCAGCGAGGGAACGCACCCAGAACCCCTCCTCCACCCGCTCCGCCGCGCGCAGCACGGCGCGCGCCTTGGCCTCGGTCTCCTTCCACTCGAGCTCGGGCACGGAGTCGGCCACCACGCCGGCACCGGCCTGCGCATACAGCGTCTGGTTCTTCACCACGCCCGTGCGGATGGCGATGGCCACGTCCATGTCGCCGGCGAAGCTGAGGTAGCCCACCGCGCCACCATAGATGCCGCGCTCCACGGGCTCAAGCACGATCTGCATGCAGTCGCCCGCGGCGATGCGGGCCTTGCCGCGCTCCACCG
>JBMLPD010000426.1:0-1928 GCA_049242285.1 Rubrivivax sp. | reverse complement strand
AGGTGAACACCACGCTGTAGGTGGGCGCGTAGGCCAGGCCATAGGTCTCGGCCAGCCCCAGGATGACGGCACCCAAGGCCGCCCCCACCACGCTGCCCATGCCGCCCACGATCACCACGATCAGCGATGCCAGCAGCAGCCGCGTGTCCTCTCCTGGCACCATGGACAACTCCACCGCGCCGATCACGCCGCCCAGACCGGCCAGGCCCGCACCGAGCATGAAGGTCATCGCAAACACCAGGTTCACGTTCACACCCGAAGCCGCCAGCATCTGCCGGTCGTCCACCCCGGCGCGGATCATGGCACCCACGGTGGTACGGGTGAGCAGCCACCACAGGAACACGCCAATGGCCACCCCGGCCACCAGCAGGCTGAGCCGGTAGGCCGAATAGGCCTTGATCAGCGGGATGTTGCGGATGGGGCCCTGCAGCCATTCCGGGGCCTCCATCTGGTGCACCTGCGCCGTGAAGGCCCACAGCAGCAAGTCAGCAATCACGATGGAAAGTCCGATGGTGACCATGGTCTGGCGCAGGTCCTGGCCCTGCATGTGGCGCAGGATCAGCACCTGCATCAGCAGGCCGGCGATGGCTGCGGCCAGGAAGCCGGCGGCCAGGGCCAGCACCCACCAACCCGTCTTCTCTGCCACGAAGAAGCCCACGTAGCCGCCCAGCAGGTACAGCGAGCCGTGCGCGAGGTTGACGTTGCGCATGAGGCCGAAGACCAGCGTGAAACCGCTGGCGACGATGAAGTACAGCGAGGCCAGCGTCAGGCCATTGAGCAGCGTGACGAAGTACAGGCGGGTGTTGTCCACCACGGCCCACATCGAGAACACGGCGATGGGGCCGCCGATCAGCAGCCAGGCCCAGAAGCGGGCGTCCCACTTCACGCGGCATGCTCCCAGGCGCGGGCCGGCGAGACGGGTGGCTCCTTGGCGAACACGCCATCCTTCATCACCGCCAGGATGCGCTTGGGGTCGCGCAGGATGGACAGGTTGGCCAGGGGGTCGCCGTCCAGCAGCAGCAGGTCGGCCAGGTAGCCTTCCTTGACGAGACCCAGCTCGTGCGGCCGCATCATCACCTGCCCGCCGTAGAGCGTGCAGGAGCGGATGGCCTCCATGGGCGTGAAGCCCAGGTACTTCACGAACAGTTCGAGGTCGCGTGCATTCTTCAGGTGCGGGTTGAAGGCGAAACCGTAGTCGCCGCCCGGCAGCACGCGCACGCCGCGGCGGTGCATGGCCTTGAGGGATTCGCAGGCGGCGTTCCACTCCTCCTCGTAACCCATCTCCATGGCCTTGGCGCGGTCGATTCCCCAGGGCTCGGCCTCGTTGAGGATGGCGTAGAGGATGCCGATGCCCGGGGCGACGAAGACCTCGTCGCGCACCGCCTCCAGCATGTCCAGCGCCTCGGTGTCGGTGAAGCTGGCGTGGTAGATCAGGCGGATGCCGTGGCGCAGCGCCTGCTTCACGCTGGCACACGACCGTGCATGCACGACGATGCGCTTGCCGCGCATGCGCACCTCCTCAGCGCACGCGGCCACCTCGGCGTCGGTCATCCAGGTGGTCTTGGCATCCGCACCCGGCACGAAGTTGTCGCCCGACAGGTTGAGCTTGACCGTGTCAACCCCGTACTTCAGAAACATGCGCGTGACCTTGCGCAGATCTTCCGCGCCATTGACCACCACGCCGAAACTGAACTCCGGAAACGGCAGGTGCGGCAGCATCTCGTCACCCAGGCCACCGGGCACCGTGATCTCCTGGCTGGCCGCCAGGTAGCGCGGCCCGGGGATCTGGCCGGCCTCGATGGCGTTGCGGATCACCACGTCCAGGCGCGGCTTGGCGCAGGCCGCGCCCAGGCACGAGGTGAAGCCGGCCTTGAGGTAGTTGTGCGCCACCTTGGCCGTCCACAGCACGTGCTCCTCCAGCGGCATGG
>JBMLPD010000425.1:0-1692 GCA_049242285.1 Rubrivivax sp. | reverse complement strand
CAATCCGGCCAACCGGGCGATCCTCTCGCGGTGGCAGCGCCTGAAGTTGCCCGACGAGATGCGCGCTCCCAACGGCCTGACGGGCCTCTACCAGGGCACACTCACGGCCAATCCGCTGGTGCCGCAAGGGGACCTGTTTGAGCGCAAGGTGGCAAGTTACCGGCAGCGGTGGCCGTGGCTCAGGCCCGTCAGGAGCAGTGCCAAAATGGCGCGACCTGAACCCGCTGAGGAACACAAGTCATGACCCAGGAACTCGAAGGCGGCTGCCTCTGCGGGCGCGTGCGCTTTCGCGCCGCCCAGGCGCCGATGCGCACCATCGCCTGCCACTGCACGTTTTGCCAGAAGGTCACGGGTTCGGCCTACTTTGCCGAGTCGATGTTCGCGATGGACGCCGTGCAATTCAACGGCGGCACCTTGCAGCGCTACGAGCATGTGTCGGACAGCAGCCGCCAAAAGGTCTTCGTCCACTTCTGCCCGACCTGCGGCACGACGGTTTCGCTCACCTTCGAGCGCTGGCCCGAGGCCAGGGGCATCGCGCGCGGTTGCTACGACGACCCGAACACGGTCGAGGTTTCAAGCCACATCTGGACCCGATCGGCCCAGAGCGGCACCGCACTGCCCGCAGGCGTGGACTGCTTTGCGAAGGCCAGGGCCACCTTGGATGGCGTGGCAGAGCCTGCCGTCAGGCATGCGTCGCCCGTCATGGTGCAGACCGGCCATGGCGCTTGACCCCTTGCGCAACCCGACGCTCCAGGCGCCGCTACACGCACCGCTGTGCCCCATCTGTGGCAAGCCCAACGACTGTGCCGTCTCCGCAGCCGGCCGCTTCGATGTGGAATGCTGCTGCCAGGACGCCCGGTTCTCCACCGCGCTGCTCGATGCGGTGCCGTCCGAGCTGAAGGGGAAGGCCTGCATTTGTCGTTCCTGTACCCAGGGCATACGAGCGAGAGACCAAGCATCATGAACAAGCGTCCTCCGCTGACTGACGCACAAGGCGAAGTCCGCGAATTGACGGCCGCTGATCTGGCCAAGTTCAAATCGGCCAAAGAAGCACTGCCCGCCGGGCTCTACGAGAGCCTGATCAGAACGAACCGGCGCGCCGGCGTCCGCGGGCAGCAGAAGGCGCCGCTGAAGAAGCCCACCACCATCCGGTTCGATGCGGACGTGCTGGACGCGCTGAAGGCCACCGGCGACGGCTGGCAGACGCGCGTCAACGAGATGGTCCGCGCATCGCTCCGGATGGCGGGGCGGATGTAGGAATGAACGGCGGCAGGCACAGGCCATCGCGCTTACCGTATTTCGTACGCCCCAGCGTCAGGAGGTCCACGACATGCGCACCCTGTCCGCCAGTGAAGCCCGCTCCAATCTCTACCGCCTGATGGATCAGACGGCCGAATCGCACCAGCTCATCGTCATCACCGGCCGCCGCCACCGCGGCGGGGCTGGAGACCAAGGACCAAGAGTTGCTGGCCGTCCTTACGGAGAACCCTTTCCAGAATCCGCCGCCCTACGAAAAGCTCGTAGGCGATCCGGCTGGCGCCTACTCCCGGCGGCTGAATATCCAGCATCGCCTCGTCTACGAGGTAATCCCTGAGCAGAACATCGTCAAAGTGTTGAGGATATGGTCGCATTACGAGTGCTGATCGTTGCACACACTTGACACAAGTGTTTGGTCCCGCTATTCTCCCTCCC
>JBMLPD010000424.1:0-6001 GCA_049242285.1 Rubrivivax sp. | reverse complement strand
TTGAGCTGGGTGATGAGGGCCTTGAAGTAGGCGCTGTCACGGTCGATTTCCGTCTTGAACCGGGCGCCGTCGGCGATGGAGTAGCCCAGGTTGAGCTTGTCCATCGCTTCCTTAACAGCGGGATCCTGGGCGGCCTTCATGGCGGCGTCGGACAGCTTCGCCAGCACATCGGGCGGCAGGCCCCGCGGCGCACCCAGCCCGCGCCAAGTGCCGATGGACAGGTCGATGCGCCGTTCCTTGAGCGTGGGCACGTTCTCGAAGCCTTTCAGCCGCTGGTCGCCCATCACCGCCAGCATCCTCAACCTTCCCGCGGCCACCTGCGAAGAGACTTCCGACGGGGAAGGCACCACCGCATCAATGTGGCCGCCCAGCAGGGCCACGACGGCCGGGGCGTTGCCCTGGTACGGGATGTGGTTGAACGTGACGCCCAGCTTCTGCTGCAGGCCCAGCGCGGCCAGGTGCGAGACCCCGCCCACGCCCGCATTGCCAAAGCGCAGGCCATCCTTGCTGCGCTTGGCGGCCTCCACGAACTCCTCGACGGTGTTCCACGGTGACTGTGCGCTCACGGCCAGCACCACGGGGTCCTGATTGAGCCGGACGATGGGCACGAAGTCCTCGGGCTGGTACTTGCCGATGCCCAGGTGCGGCAGGATCACCATCTCGAGGGTCATCATCGCGATCTTGTAGCCGTCGGGCTTGCTCTGCGCCACCTCGCCCAGGCCGATCGCGCCGCTGGCCCCGGGCCGGTTGAAGACAGTGAAGGGCTGGCTGAAGTGCTTCTTGGCGGCCTCGGCGAACACGCGGGCGAGCACGTCGGTGCCGCCGCCAGCGCCAAACGGCACCACCAGCTCCACTGCCCGGTTGGGATAGGCGTCCCCCGATTGCGCAAAGGCCAAGGGCGAGGCGGCGGCCAGCGGCCAGGCGCTCATGGCGACCAGGCCGGCTCGGCGGGTGATTCCTGAAGGCTTCATGCGGACTCCTGTGGGGATTGAGGTGGTGGCTTCAACCAAGGCGTCCGGACTCCGGAACACTTGACCGAAATGCGGAACGCTGAGAGACTTTATGAACCGGGGCCCATCGTGTCAAGTGCTGAACACCCTGACCTCAGCGCTTCACGCCCCCCGGTTCCGTGGTCCGCATCGGCGCACCGTTTTACAAGACCCTCCACAGGAACCCCAAGATGAGCTCCAAGACTCCCGACCTGCGCCACCTCCTGCATGGGGTGCTGCCCCCGATCGCCATGCCCTTCGACGAGCAGGGCCGCCTGGTGCGAAACGCCATGCGCGAGCAGATCGACCTCATCGTCAACGCTGGCGCCAACGGTGTCGTGGTGGGGGGCAGCACGGGCGAAGGCCACACCCTGTCGGACGCCGAGTTCGTCGAGTCGATGCAGGACGCCTACGAGGCCACTGCCGGGCGCGTGCCCTTCCTGGCCGGCCTCATCGTCAACAGCACGGTGCAGGCCATCCGGCGCACGCGCATGCTCGAAGGCATGAAGGTGGTGGCATTGCAGGTCACCCCCGTCCATTACCTCTTCAAGCCCGACGAGCAGGCCACCATCCAGCACTTCCGCACCATCTGGGAAGAAACCGGCATTCCCATCCTCATCTACAACGTGATTCCGTGGAACTACCTGAGCGTGGACTCCATGCTGCGGATCATGGACGAGGTGCCGGGGGTGATCGGCATGAAGCAAAGCAGCGGCGATCTGAAGTCGCTGTCGGATCTGCTGCTCAACGTCAAGGAGCCCAACATCGTGCTCAGCGGCATCGATGCCCTGCTGTACCCCGGCTTCGCCCTGGGCATGCACGGCGCCATCTCGGCCCTGACCAGTGCCGTGCCCGGGCCCGTGGTGCGGCTGCAGAACATGGTCAAGGCCGGCCGGCACGACGAGGCCCGCCAACTGCACTTCCACCTCAACCGGCTGTGGAACACGCTTCCCCACGAGATCCTGCCGGGTTGCGTCAAGTACATCCAGCACTTGCAGGGCCTGCCGCTGTACCACCCGCGCGCCCCGATGGTCCCGCCCGACGAAGGCCTGAAGGCGCGCATCGCTGAGGTGCTCAAGCCCGTGCTGGCGGCCTGAAAAGCGCTGGCTGAGCGCCGATGTACCGAGGCCGTGAACGATGAAGAAGCTCCTGAACCAACCGGGTGATTAAGTCAACGAGATGCTGGAGGGCCTGTGCGCGGCCCACCCGGGGCAGTACCGCCAGCTGCCCGGGCACCCACGCGTCGTCCTGCGCGCAGCCCCGCCCCGGCCCGGCAAGGTGGGCATCGTCACGGGCGGCGGCTCCGGGCACTTGCCGATGTTCGTCGGCTGTGTCGGGCCGGGCCCGCTGGATGCGTGCGCCGTGGGCAACGTCTTCGCCGGGCAGACGGTGGCGGACGCCGAGGCCGCGATGCGTGCCGTGAGCGCGGGCGCCAGGGTCTTGCAGCTGTATGGCAACTACGGCGGCGACAAGATGAACTTCAACCTCGCGGCCGAGGCGGCCGGCCTGCCCGCGCCAGGCTTGGCCGCGAGCCTGGGCAACCTGCTGCCGGTGATCGTCGGCAACCTGGTGGGCGGCAGTGTGCTGGTGGTGGGTGTGTATTGGGTGGTTTATCGGCGCGGGGTGCACAGAAGCTGGTGATCCAAGCGCGGTCAGCCAGTTCACCGACCAGCAGCCGCCCGTCGAGCGCGCTTGTTCCAATCGACGCACTTCGTGCCGGTTCCGAGCACAGCGTCGGTGCTCAACTCCGACAGCATGACCCGGGGCGATGCACCTGCGTCGTTCAACCGATACTGCAGCCACCGGTCTAGCTGATGCCACCATGTCAATCGCTGTCCTGCTTGCGTCCTCCCGGTCTGACGGCAACACCAGAACGCTCGTCGATCTCGCCTTGGGCTCTCGCAGCTTCGCCTTTGAAGATTTGAGAACGCTCAGAATCGGTCACTACGTTTACGACGAAGGCAACGACGCGGACGATTTCATGCCGCTCATCGAGCGACTTGCAGGTCACGACACCTGGGTCATTGCGACCCCTTTGTACTGGTACACGATGAGTGCCCATGCGAAGGTGTTCATTGATCGCCTTGCAGACCTGCTGACCAGGCACAAGGATGCAGGGCGACGGCTCAGGGGAAAGCGACTTGCCGTGATGTGCTCAGGCACCGACCAGGCTGCCCCGGGGGCCTTTGCGGAACCCTTCGTGCTGACCGCTTCCTACCTTGGAATGGAGTTCCGCGGCGTTCACTACGCGCAGTTCCGGGATTCGCTTCCCGTGCTGCCCACAGCTGCCATTGATGCGCACGCGTTCGTCGATGCCGTTGCGTGCCCGTGATCTGGCCGCGTACGGCTGCAGCGCAGGTCTTCAGGACGGCTTGCTCCGCGGCAGTGGACGGCCCGGGTAGGCTTGGCTGAAGGTGGTTCCGCGTCCACTCAGGTGTCGGCATGTCGCACCGCCGCCGAAGTGCACACTCATGACGCCGCCAGGGCCCCGCACTGCGACGACGTCCACTTGAAGCCTGAACCTCGGCAGGACATCGCGTTCCTGGCCACCGATGGCCTGGCCGGCCGACGGTGTTCGCCATGACCCGCCCTGCCAACGCGCAGGGGCGGTTCGAGGTCGCCGACGCCTGCCTTGCGGGCCGCGCTCAGGGTCTGGCCTGCGGCAGCCGTGCCAGCCACAGCAGCGCCCCACCCACCAGCGCGATCGGCACCAGCGAACCGAGGTTCAGGATGGTCCAGCCCTGGGTGGTGACCAGTGCGCCGGAGGAGAACGAGCTCACGGCCATGGTGGCGAACACGCAGGTGTCCATCGCGCCCTGGGCCTTGTTCTTCTCTTCCGGGCGGTAGGTGGTGGTCAGCAGCGTGCTGCCGCCGGTGTAGAGGAAGTTCCAGCCCACGCCCAGCACGAACAGCGCCACCAGGAACTGCATCAGATCCACACCACTCAGGGCCACCGCCACGCACACCAGGTTCAGCACCACGCCCACGCCCATGACCGGCAGCGAGCCGAAGCGCTTGATGAGGTGGCCGGTGAAGAAGCTGGGCGCGAACATGCCCAGCACGTGCCACTCCAGCACCAGCGTGGCGCTTTCGAACGGGTGCTTGCACTGCTGCATGGCCAGCGGCGTGGCGGCCATCAGCAGGTTCATCACGCCATAGCCCAGCGCGCCGGCGGCCACGGCGACGATGAAGGTGGGCTGGCGCGCAATCTCGGCCAGTGGCCGCCCCGACGAGGCGCCGGGTGCCGGTGCCTTGTGCGGCGGGAACTGGATGAAGGACAGCGCCACCAAGGCCACCGCCGCCACACCGATCAGCACCAGGTAGGCGCCGGCGTAACGCACGGGCAGCAGGTTCACCGAGGCGTCCGCAAGATTGGGCCCGATGACGGCGCCCACGATGCCGCCGGCCAGCACCCAGGAGAGGGCCTTCTCCTTGTACGAGGGCGCCACGACCTCGGTGCCTGCAAAACGGTACAGCGCAGCGTTGGCCTGGTAGAAGCCCGCCACCAGCGTGCCCGCCATCAGCAAGCCGAAACTCTCCTGGCTGACCCCGTAGGCGCAGACCGCCGCAGACACCGCCGCCATCAGCAACCCCAGCTGGAAGCTGCGCTTGCGGCCCCAGCGCGCCTGCAGGTGCGCCACCAGCGGGGCGCTGAGCGCGCCGCCGATCACGTAGCTGGTGACGGGCAGCGTGGCCATCCAGCCCACCGGAGCCAGCGCCAGACCGGCCAGGCCGTTGACGGCGATGAAGGTCACGGTGTTCGTCAGGAACATGCCCTGACAGAAGGCAAGCAGCAGCAGGTGCCGGTTCATGTCGCCGATCATCGCACCGGCGACCCTGGCACCTGCCGGGTCTTCAGCCCGGCGCCGGCAGGAACCGACTCCAGGGCTGGCCCCGCAGCCAGGCCGAGGGCTCTGCCGACCCGGCCGGCCAGAACTCCAGGTCCACCAGGGCATCGGGGCGGGCCCGCAGCACCAGCGCGTCCCCAGCGGCGTCCAGCAGGCGCACGGCGCCGCTGTGCGGCCAGACGTCGCGTCCAGGCTCGTAGAACGAGCCGGGCGGACCTCCGGCCGTTGTCAGCACCAGCGGCGCCACGCCCTCCGGCTCGAGCCGGTAGGTCAGTCCACCCAGCACCAGGCCGCCGCTGAGCGTGTGCAGCGCTTCGACAGAGGACACGAGCGTGAGCACGTCGAAGTCCAGGAGCAGCGTGTCCTGACCGGGTCGGCGCAACAACATGTCCTCGTAGCGCATGCGCAGGTGCTCACCTGCGGCCGCGTCGTGGCGCATCCACATCCGGAATCCCCCGTCCAGGGTGCCGGCCGAGCCCACGGCAAGTCCCGCCATCGTGCCCCGAGCCTGCACGGCCGTGACAAGGCCCCCGGCATCCTGCTCGATGCGCTCGATGGTCAGCGCGAAGGTGCCTTCCAGCGCGGGTGCGCCCGGCGTGGTGACGCACGACAGGGCCTGCAGCCGGATGACGTCTCCCGGGCCCAGTGAGCCGTCGTCGTCGGTGTCATCCACCTGCAGGCTCAAGGATCCGCTGAGCAGGCAGGCCTCGGTCAAGGACGCCACCGCTTGTGCTGCGCTGCCGGGCTGGACGCGCGGGGTGTCTGCGCGCAGGGCTCGACGCAGCAGATCTCCCCCCGCCGTGGCCAGCATCGCCACGGGCGCTGCCTGCACGCTGAACGCCGCCGAGGTCAAGGGATTGCCGATGGTGAACATGAGGGCCTGGGCCAGGGCCGCGCCCTGTGATGCCAGCGCATCGGCGCGCAGGTCAGCGCCGGCCGATGCCGCCTCCACGCGCAGGCCCACGGGCACCTCCAGCGGCGCTGGCGCGCTGGCCTCGCCACCGCCGCCACCGCCGCAGGCCGACAGCAGGCCGGCCAAGGTCAGCGCCAGCCACCCCGGGCGGCAGGCCCCTGGCCTGCCCCTTGCCCCTGGGCGGTGTTGAAAAACGGTGGGGGGCTGGAGGGGCATGGCGGGTTCCCATGGGTCAAGGGAACCAGCCTAGG
>JBMLPD010000423.1:0-1511 GCA_049242285.1 Rubrivivax sp. | reverse complement strand
GCGGCCACAACATCCTCATCATCACCGACCGGCACATGAGCCGCACGCAGGTGGCGATCCCCGCGCTGCTGGCGCTGTCGGCCATCCACCACCACCTGGTGCGCGAGGGCTTGCGCACCACGGCCGGCCTGGTGGTGGAGACGGGCTCGGCGCGAGAGGTGCACCACTTCGCGGTGCTGGCGGGCTATGGCGCCGAAGCCGTGCATCCCTATCTGGCGATGGAGACGCTGGCCGGCCTGCACGCCGGCCTGCCGGGCGAATTGTCGGCCGACAAGGCGATCCACAACTACGTCAAGGCCATCGGCAAGGGCCTGTCCAAGATCATGTCCAAGATGGGCGTGAGCACCTACATGTCCTACTGCGGCGCCCAGCTCTTCGAGGCCATCGGCCTGGAGAAGGGCTTTGTGGAGCAGTACTTCCGTGGCACGGCCAGCCAGGTGGGCGGCATCGGCGTTTTCGAGGTGGCCGAAGAGGCGCTGCGCATGCACCAGGCCGCCTTCGGTGACGACCCCATCCTGGCGCGCATGCTGGACGCTGGCGGCGAGTACGCCTGGCGTGTGCGGGGCGAAGAGCACATGTGGACGCCGGATGCCATCGCCAAGCTGCAGCACAGCACGCGCGCCGGCAAGTTCGACACCTACAAGGAATACGCCCAGATCATCAACGACCAGAGCCGCCGGCACATGACGCTGCGCGGCCTGTTCGAGTTCAAGGTCGACCCGGCCAAGGCCATCCCGCTGGAGGACGTGGAGCCCGCCGCCGAGATCGTCAAGCGCTTTGCCACCGGGGCCATGTCGCTGGGCTCGATCTCCACCGAGGCCCACTCCACGCTGGCCATTGCCATGAACCGCATCGGCGGCAAGAGCAACACCGGCGAGGGCGGCGAAGACCCGGCGCGCTACCGCAACGAGTTGAAAGGCATCAAGGTCACGGCCGGCACCAAGGTCAGCGACGTCATCGGCGCCCAGGTCATCGAGGCCGATTACGTGATGCAGGAAGGCGACAGCCTGCGCAGCAAGATCAAGCAGGTGGCCTCGGGGCGCTTTGGTGTCACCACCGAATACCTGGTCAGCGCCGACCAGATCCAGATCAAGATGGCCCAGGGCGCCAAGCCGGGCGAGGGCGGCCAGCTGCCCGGTGGCAAGGTGTCGCAGTACATCGGCAAACTGCGCTACTCGGTGCCCGGTGTGGGCCTGATCTCGCCGCCGCCGCACCACGACATCTACTCCATCGAAGACCTCGCGCAGCTGATTCACGACCTCAAGAACGTGGCGCCGCATGCCTCCATCAGCGTCAAGCTGGTGTCCGAGGTGGGCGTGGGCACCATCGCTGCGGGCGTGGCCAAGTGCAAGAGCGACCATGTGGTGATCTCCGGTCATGACGGTGGCACGGGCGCCTCGCCCTGGTCGTCGATCAAGCACTGCGGCACGCCCTGGGAGCTGGGCCTGGCCGAGACCCAGCAGACCCTGGTGCTCAACCGCCTGCGCAGCCGCGTGCGCGTGCAGGCCGAC
>JBMLPD010000422.1:0-1288 GCA_049242285.1 Rubrivivax sp. | reverse complement strand
AGTTCTTCCAGGGCTTCGCCAACCACGCCCTGGTCACGCTGCACATCGACAACCTCAAGGGCGAGAACGCGCACCACCAGTGCGAGACGGTCTTCAAGGCCTTCGCCCGGGCGTTGCGCATGGCGCTGACGCCAGACCCGCGCTCGGCCGGCGTCATCCCCTCGACCAAGGGATCGTTGTGACCCAGACGGTGGCCGTCGTCGACTACGGCATGGGCAACCTGCGCTCGGTGTCGCAGGCGGTGGCGCATGTGGCGCGTCACCAGGACGTGCGCGTCATCGTCACCGCCAGCCCGGAAGAGGTTCTGGCGGCGCAGCGCGTGGTGCTGCCCGGCCAGGGCGCCATGCGCGACTGCATGCGCGAACTGCAGGCGTCCGGCTTGAAGGAGGCCGTGCTGCACGCGGCCGCCAACAAGCCCTTGATGGGGGTGTGCGTGGGCATGCAGATGCTGCTGGACCACAGCGAAGAGCAGGACACGCCCGGGCTGGGGCTGATCCCGGGGCGGGTGGTCCGCTTTCGGCTGGAAGGGCGTCTTCAGCCCGATGGCAGCCGTTACAAGGTGCCGCAGATGGGCTGGAACCGGGTGCTCCAGGCGGGGCTGGACGAAGGCGCAGCCCACCCGATGTGGGCCGGCGTGCCCGATGGCGCCTGGTTCTACTTCGTGCACAGCTTCCACGCCGCCCCTTCCGAGCCGAGCCACACTGCGGCGCAGTCCGACTACGGCAGCCTCTTTACCTGTGCGGTGGCGCGGGATAACATTTTTGCCACACAGTTCCACCCTGAGAAGAGCGCCGAGCACGGCTTGGCCCTGTACCGCAACTTCCTGCGCTGGATGCCCTGACAGACTGAATTGTCCTTTCTCACTTTCGTACCTTCACCGGTTCGGCCTCCCGGCGCCTGCGCCCGATCCCTTCTGCTTCGACTTCCTTTCCTCAAGCCTTTGCACAGCCATGCTGCTGATCCCCGCCATCGACCTGAAGGACGGCCACTGCGTTCGCCTTCAACAAGGCGACATGAGCGCCTCCACCACCTTTGGCGAGAACCCGGCCGCCATGGCCCGGCGCTGGCTGGACGCCGGGGCGCGGCGGCTGCACCTGGTGGACCTCAACGGCGCTTTTGCCGGCAAACCGGTGAACGAAGGCGCGGTCAAGGCCATCCTGCGCGAGGTGGATGGCGAGATCCCGGTGCAGCTCGGCGGGGGCATCCGTGACCTGGACACCATCGAGCGCTATCTGGACGACGGCATCAGCTACATCATCATCGGCACGGCTGCGGTGAAGAACCCCGG
>JBMLPD010000421.1:0-1155 GCA_049242285.1 Rubrivivax sp. | reverse complement strand
GGCCACCAGGTTGCCCACCAGCAGCGCCACGCCCAGCAGGTGCACGACTTCCAGCGCCGGGTACGCCCAGGCGCTGGAGCCGATCCAGCTCAGTCCTGGCAGTGCATCCATGGGGTCACGCTGTGAATCCGCAGCCGTCGCCGGGTCCACAGACCAGGCCCCGGGCAGCAGAGGCTGCAGGCAGGCATCGGCCAAAGCGCCCCCGTCGTGCCGAAGGGGCCTGCGAAGAAGCGTGGGAGCGTGTCATGGCCATGGAAATTGCGCGGAGTACGGACGGGCCGGGAAGGCGGGAAGGCGGCGTGTGGGGGGAACGAGCGTCGCATCCTAGCGGCCCGACAGGGTCAGGCCCTGAGTGCTTGCAGGCTTTTGCAGGGGGCTGCAGACAGCGCCGGTGGGGAACTCCACCCCGCCCTGAGCGCGCTGGCGACACGCCGGTGCTGGCTTGAAGAGGATCGAGTGCTAGAGTCCCAGGGCAGGCGGTCCCCGGTTTCCGGCGCCGTCGTGCTGTGGTCCTGACTGCAAGGTCCGTCGCAAGCGGTCATGTGATGTGACGCGCCGCTACCCAACCGCCCACGGAGTCTTCATGAGCACCTTGTCCCGTCGTCAATTCGTCGTCGCCAGTGCGTCTGCTGCCGCGCTGGGGTTGCCCGCAGCGGTGCGCGCCCAGGGCCGCACGCTGCGCGTTCTCGTGGGCTTCCCGCCCGGCGGCGGCACCGACGCCATCGCCCGGTTGCTGGGCGAGGCGCTGAAGGCCGAGCTGGGCGTCACGGTCGTGGTGGACAACCGCGCCGGCGCCGGTGGGCAGTTGGCGGCCCAGGCGCTGAAGACGGCCGCGCCGGACGGCAACACGGTGTTCATCTCGCATGACCACACCATTTCCATCCTGCCGCTGGTGTCCAAGGCGCCGGGTTTCGATCCGGCCAGGGACTTCGTGCCCATGGGCGGCTTCGCCAGCTTCGTCAACGCCTTCGCCGTGTCGCCGGGCACGCCGGCCCGCACCATGGACGAGTACGCGGCCTGGGTGCGCAGCAGCGGCGGCGGCAAGGGCACGGTGGGCGTGCCGGCTCCGGCCTCGACACCGGAGTTCCTGGTGCGGGTGCTGGGCGAACGCTACCGGCTCGACCTCACGCCCGTGCCCTACCGCGGCAGCGCGCC
>JBMLPD010000420.1:0-1088 GCA_049242285.1 Rubrivivax sp. | reverse complement strand
GGCCGTCAGGCCCTCGGGGCTGCCGTTGGGGTTGAAGGGGTAGGCCTCGGTGGGCCGGCCGTGGGGGTCCACAAAGCGGGCCGCGCGGTGCACGGCGGCGGCGTCGCCCCGGGTGGAGAAGTCGGCACAGCCCTCGCCGTGGGATACGGCAATGGGCAGCCGGCTGCCCGCCATGCCGGCAAAGAACAGGCTGGGGCCTTCCAGTACCTCCACCATGGACAGCCGGGCCTCGAACTGCTCGCTGCGGTTGCGCACGAACCTGGGCCAGGCCTGCGCACCCGGGATCATGGGGCTGAGCGCGGCCAGCATCTGGCAGCCGTTGCACACGCCCAGGGCGAAGGTGTCGGTGCGGCCGAAGAAGGCGGCAAACGCCGCCTCCAGCGCCGGGTTGAAGCGGATGGACCGGGCCCAGCCCTCGCCCGCACCCAGGGTGTCGCCATAGCTGAAGCCGCCGCAGGCCACCAGGCCGCGGAAGTGGGCCAGATCCGCCCGGCCGGCCTGCAGGTCGCTCATGTGCACGTCCCAGGCCTCGAAGCCGGCCTGGCCGAACACCCAGGCCATCTCCACATGCGAGTTCACGCCCTGTTCGCGCAGCACGGCCACCTTGGGGCGGGCGGTCAGCACGGCAGGGGCTGCAGGGCCGAAGGCTGCTGCGTGTGCGGCTTCCGCCTGCGCCGGGTCAAAGCTCAGATGCACGTGCAGTCCCGGGTCATCCGCTTGACCCACCGCCGCATGCTCGGCATCGGCGCAGGCCGGGTGGTCGCGCAGCGCGGCGATGCGCCAGCTCACCTCGTCCCACACCTGGTGCAGTTGCTGCAGGGGCGCGCCGAACTGCAGCTTGGTGTCACGCCACACCTCCACCACGCCGCGGTCGTTGGGCTTGCCGATGAAGTGCGCGTGGCGGCTCAGGCCGTGGGTGCGCAGCAGCGCCATCACCTCGTTGCGCACGGCGGTGGGCACCTGCAGCACCACGCCCAGTTCCTCGTTGAACAGGGCGCGCAGCGTCAGCTCGTTGCGGCGCTCACCCACCTGGGTGGCCCAGTTCTTGGAATCGCCGTACTCGGCGCGGCTGTCGGCTATGCCGTCGC
>JBMLPD010000419.1:0-22560 GCA_049242285.1 Rubrivivax sp. | reverse complement strand
GAGTGGGAAACCATCGACAGCGAACAGATCGATGACATCATGGCCGGCAAGCCGCCGCGTCCGCCCAAGGACTGGACCACCCAGCCCCCGAAGGCTGGCGGAGGCGGTGGCGGTGAGTCAGCGGTCAGCGCCGACAGTGCGCCGGCTGCAGCCTGAGGGCGTGAGGCGTCTGCTGCCGCCGGCTGCATTCGCGATGAGGCGTAGCGGGGCCCATGAGGTCCCGCTTTTCATTGCAGCGTGAGCTTCGTTTCAAAGACAGGCCCGGTCGGGCCACGGCACGGGGAGTTTCCAGCATGACAAGACGCTACTTCGGAACCGACGGGATCCGGGGTCAGGTAGGCCAGGCGCCGATCACGGCGGACTTCATGCTGCGTCTGGGCCACGCCGTGGGCCGCGTGCTTCGCCAGAAAGCCGCGGCGCCCACCGTGCTCATCGGCAAGGACACGCGCGTCTCGGGCTACATGATCGAGTCTGCCCTCGAGGCCGGCTTCTCCTCTGCGGGGGTTCATGTGGTGCTCAGCGGTCCGCTGCCCACGCCCGGTATTGCCTACCTCACCCGTGCCCTGCGCCTGGACCTGGGTGTGGTGATCAGCGCTTCTCACAACCCCTTTGATGACAACGGCATCAAGTTTTTCTCCGCGCAAGGGGAAAAGCTGCCTGATGACTGGGAACTGGCGGTGGAACAGGCCCTGACGGCTGAACCCCAGTGGGCTGACGCGGCCAGCCTGGGCAAGGCGCGGCGCCTGGACGATGCCAGCGGCCGATACGTGGAGTTCTGCAAGTCCACCTTCGCCCCGGAGTTGTCGCTCAAGGGTTTGC
Organism: Rubrivivax sp.; assembly: GCA_049242285.1. Classification (GTDB taxonomy): domain Bacteria; phylum Pseudomonadota; class Gammaproteobacteria; order Burkholderiales; family Burkholderiaceae_C; genus Rubrivivax. Next base: position 21,741 of record JBMLPD010000419.1, on the reverse strand, counting down.
GGGTGGTGGTGGACGCCGCCCATGGGGCGGCTTACCAGGTGGCGCCTGCCGTGTTCCACGAACTCGGCGCCCAGGTCCACCGCATCGGCTGCGCGCCCGATGGCTTCAACATCAATGCCGGCTTTGGCGCAACGGCACCGGGTGCACTGGTCGAGGCTGTGCGCGCGCAAGATGCCGACTACGGTGTCGCGCTGGATGGTGATGCCGACCGGCTGCTGTTGGTTGACAAGGAGGGCACCGTGTACGACGGTGACCAGCTGCTGTACGTCATGGCGCTGGACCGGGTGCGCCACGGCAAGACGCCGCCCGGGGTGGTGGGTACCTTGATGACCAACATGGGTGTGGAGCAGGCCCTGTCACGTCAAGGCATTGAACTGGTGCGCGCCAAGGTCGGGGATCGCTACGTCTTGGAGGAGCTGGGGCGACGCGGCTGGTTGCTGGGAGGCGAGGGCTCGGGGCACCTGCTGGCACTGGACTGCCACAGCACGGGCGACGGCCTGGTCAGCGCCTTGCAGGTGCTCCAGGCGGTCATTCGACAGGGCAGGGGACTGCGTGCGCTCCTGCAGGACGTCCAGCTCTTCCCGCAGGTGCTGATCAACGTGCGCCTGAAGCCGGGAGCCGACTGGTCGGCCAGCCCGGGCCTCAGAAATGCGCGTGCCGAGGTGGAACAACGTCTGGCGGGGCGTGGGCGCATCCTTCTACGGGCCTCAGGTACCGAGCCCGTTGTGCGGGTGATGGTGGAGGCCTCTGAGCAGGATTTGGCCAGATCCTGCGCCGAGCAACTGGCGGCCGCATTGACAGCGGCCTGATGCCTGCCGGCAGTCGGCTTCAGGGGTGTTCTGCCGCCCGGTGGTAGACGCCGATCTTTTCTTCGCGGTCGGTCGGACGGGTCACCGTGGTGACCAGACGCCAGCCCGGCGGGGCTTCCGGCAACTGTTGTCGCGCACCCCGCGCCACCTGGATGAGAGCTGCGCATTCGGACCGCGTGCCTGCGTCCGGGCGTGCGTCGTAGCGCAGGCCCGAGAACACCTCCAGCGAAGCCACCAGCGAAGGGCTGGCGCCCTGCACTGCAATGCACTCCTGAGGACTGACGGTCCGCAATGCGGGCAGCAGGCCGACGACGACGGGCCGATAGCTTCGTGCATAGTCCAGCAGCGGCAGCCACAAGGTCATCAGCAGCATCCAGCACAGCACGATGCCGCCAGCAGGCAGCACCATGCTCTTCCACAGCGGATGGACCTGTCGCCGGGTGCGCCAGCGCACCAGTGCCAGCCAGGCCAAGGTGCCGACCAGCGCCAGGCTCAACGCGATCAGGCTGAATTCCGGGACATAGCCGCGAGCCAGCTTGGCCACGTTCGCCGCCGGTTTTGCCGGCCACCCCGTGTGCATCGCGAGATACATGAACCAGATGAACAAGGCGGTGGCGCTGAAGAAGAAGATCGAAAACCAGTCGATGGCCGCGGCGCCCTGACGCTTGAAGGTGGGCAGGGCGAAGGCGGCCAGGATGGCCATTCCCGGCACAGCCAGCATCAGCACCCGGTCATCCCCGCCCCCCAGCACGCTGCCGGCCACGGCGCAGCCTGCCATGGTCAGGGGCAGGGCGACATGCCGCCTGGACCCCTGGGCCCGCCACCGCCACGCTGTCCACAGTGCCAGGGGCCAAACGGGCCACAGGAACCAGACCCATTCGCGCAAGATCAGCCATGCCTGCGCCCAGGAGAGTTCCAGCCCGAACCGCCAGCGCCAGGCGCCCAGTGCAGTGGCGGTGGACGCGGCGGCCACCAGGGACGCGACCAGCCACGGCACCAGTTTGCGGGCGCCCGGATAGCCTGATCTGGCGCAGATGATGCAACCCGCCACGCCCGTGGCGACGGCCAGACCCGGTGCGCCGCTGCCGGCCATCACCGGCAGACACAGCATCAAGGCCAGACGCGGTGTGACCTGACGCCAGGGAGACGCGGCCACACACCAGATGAAGACGCTGCCGGCGGCCATCTGCAGCAATTCCGAGGTGGTCTCGTGACCCAGTTGCAGCAGTCCGAGCGTGGCCAGATAGGCCAGCAGGGCGCCGTCCGCCAGTGCCCTGGCGTAGTCCACGGCTGGCGCCTCGCCGCCGAAGGGCATGGGCGCCGGCTGCGCGGCCTCGGTCCTGGCCAGGTGAAAGGTGGCATACCAGATGCAAGCCATGGTCAGCAACAGGAGGCCGCCGTAGGCCAGGCGCACGGCCGTGACGGGCCCGGTCCAGTCCCCGAGGACATGAATGGACAGGGCTCCCCACCAGTGGGGCAGCAGGGCCACGTCAACGGACATGCCGCCAATGGCCGGCTCCCACCAGGAGGTACGGCCTTGCGCCATGGCGAGCATGACGCCGTATGAGGTGACTTCGACCTGACGCCATGGATCGCGACCCACCAGGCCCGGCAGCAGCCAGAGGGCGCAGAAGACAAGCAGGGCCACCCGCGGCAGGCGAGCCACTTCCTTGCGAGTCACCCACGGGGCGTTCACCACCTGCATTGCCGGACCATTCTGGCGCAACCGCACAACAAAAAGGGCAGCCTGGGCTGCCCTGGTTTCAGCGCAAGACCCGGCTCACTTCTTCAGGCCCACACGCGCAAACTTGTTGCGGAACTTCTCCACGCGTCCGCCCAGGCTGTCCACGCTCTTCTGAGTGCCCGTGTAAAAGGGGTGCGACTCGCTGGACGTTTCCAGCTTCATGAGTGGCAGCTCACGGCCGTCATCCATCTTGATCATTTCCTTGGATTGCAGGCAGGAACGGGTGACGAACTTGAAGCCGTTGGACAAGTCGACGAAACAGACGTCCCGGTAGGCGGGGTGGATGCCTTCTTTCATGAGAACCTCTTGGTTTGGCCGGCAGCCACGCCCTGGGGCCCGGGCCCGGACGCACTTTCCGAAAGATTGAAAAAACCCGACATTGTAGCGTCGGGGCTGCCCGGCTTCAGCCCCCGCGTCTCATCATGTCGAAGAAGTCCAGGTTGTTCTTGCTGGCCTTCATCTTGTCGAGCATGAACTCCATGGACTCGATCTCGTCCATCGGATAGAGCAGCTTGCGCAGGATCCAGGTCTTCTGCAGGATCTCCGGCTTGAGCAGCAGTTCCTCGCGCCGCGTGCCGGACTTGTTGATGAGGATGGACGGGTAGACACGCTTCTCGGCCATGCGGCGGTCCAGGTGGATCTCGCAGTTGCCAGTGCCCTTGAACTCTTCGTAGATCACCTCGTCCATGCGGCTGCCGGTGTCGATCAGGGCTGTGCCGATGATGGTGAGCGACCCGCCTTCTTCCACATTGCGTGCGGCCCCGAAGAAGCGCTTGGGCCGCTGCAGTGCGTTGGCGTCCACGCCACCGGTCAGCACCTTGCCGGAAGACGGCAGGACGTTGTTGTAGGCGCGTGCCAGACGGGTGATGGAGTCGAGCAGGATGACGACATCCTTCTTCAACTCCACCAGGCGCTTGGCGCGCTCGATCACCATTTCCGCCACCTGCACGTGGCGGGCCGCGGGCTCATCGAAGGTGGAACTGATGACCTCGCCACGGACGGTGCGCTGCATCTCCGTCACTTCCTCGGGCCGCTCGTCCACCAGCAGCACCATGAGATGGGCATCGGGGTGGTTGGCCGCCAGCGCATGCGCGATGTGCTGCATCATCATGGTCTTGCCGGTCTTGGGCTGCGCCACCAGGAGGGCGCGCTGGCCCTTGCCGATGGGGGCCACCAGGTCGATGATGCGGCCGGTGACGTTCTCATCGCCCTTGATGTCGCGTTCGAGCCTGAACTGCTCCTTCGGGAACAGCGGGGTCAGGTTCTCGAACATGATCTTGTGCTTGTTCTCCTCGGGCGTCAGGCCGTTCACGCGGTCGACCTTCACCAGCGCAAAGTAGCGCTCCCCGTCCTTGGGCACGCGCACTTCGCCCTCGATCATGTCGCCCGTGTGCAGATTGAATCGGCGCACCTGGCTGGGCGACAGGTAGATGTCGTCCGTGCTGGCCATGTAACTGGTGTCGGGCGAGCGCAGGAACCCGAACCCGTCGGGCAGCACTTCAAGCACACCATCACCGAAGACCTGCTCACCGGCCTTCGCGCGCTTCTTCATGATGGCGAACATCAGTTCCTGCTTGCGCAGACGGCTGACATTGTCGATTTCCAGTGCCTCACCCATCTTGATGAGTTCGGAAACGTGCTGCGCCTTCAGTTCAGATAAATGCATGCAAGAGACCTCTGCAAGAGGTACCCACGCCCTCTGGGTGAATCCAGTCACGCGGCACCGATACGATCAGGCATGGCGTGAGAGGGCGGGAGACAGGACCAGTGGGACTGGAGACGGGCCTGAGGCTTGAGCACCTGCGAGGCCGGGTGACGCACAAGCCGGTGTGCAGTGCCTGTGCATCTGGAAGGGTTGAGGCGTCACTTGGCGTGATTGCCACAACCTGTCGACGATTATAGGTGGCTGTCGATGAAGGCGGTCAACTGTGCCTTGGGCAGGGCGCCTACCTTGGTTGCCACCAGTTCGCCTGCCTTGAACAGCATCAGCGTGGGAATGCCCCGAATGCCGAACTGTGCCGGCACCTGCTGATTCTCATCCACGTTCATCTTGGCCACCTGCAAGCGGTCTGCGTACTCGCGCGAGACGTCGTCCAGGATGGGGGCGATCATCTTGCAAGGGCCGCACCACTCGGCCCAGTAGTCCACCAGGACGGGCCTGTCGGACTTCAGCACATCGACTTCAAAGGTGGCGTCACTGACGTGCTTCACGGTTGCTGCGCTCATGGACAACTCCAGTCAAGGGGGGCTTTCATGGGATGGGGATGCCCGGTGCGTTCCGGGCCGGGCCTCAGGCCGATGCGAATTCGGCAAGGCCGGGGTTCAAGGGTGACGAGCCTGACCCCGGCACTGGTTGCAACGGTTAGGGCTGCTTGGTTCCCCACCTGACCCGGTTGGCCGCGCTTCCATGCGGGGAGGCCCGTCCGTTGCATTGTAGGGGAGCGTGCCTTGCGCACGCTTGGCCACGCTTCGCTGGTGTCGCGGCCCCCGTGCGGTCGCTCAACTCAAGGGGCCGCGCCTGGCGGGCATTGCCGCCCTGGATTCTCGATTTGCTTGCCCGGACCATCCTCAGCGCAGCTGCAGCGATTCTGCGCCGAAGACCACATCCAGCGGTTCAATGAGCACCTGCTTGGGCCCGTCCTCCACCCGACCGGCCCTCAAGGCCGGCATGCCAGCACGCTGGCAGACGTCCAGCAGGCACTGCACTTGAGAATCAGCCACGAACAAGGCGAAACCCGCCCCCATGTTCAAGGTTCCGTAGGCCTCCTCGGGCCCCAGCGCCGCTTGCTCGACGATGAAGCTGAGCACGCGCGGCACCGCCGGCAGGGTGTGCATCCGGTAGGTGAATCTGCCTGGGTGACGCATGAGCTTGCGCCAGCCGTGGCCTGTGATGTTGGCGCAGTAGCGCGGATGGATGCCGGCGCGGTGCAGCGCCTCGGTCACAGGCGAGTACAGCGCAGTGGGTTCGAGCAGAGCCGCGCCATAGCTCAGGCCGGGTGCGATCTCGGTGAGGTAGCCGTCTGGCAGGCGCTGCGCCAGCTTGCGGGCCAGTGACAGCCCATTGGCATGGATGCCGCTGGCAGGCAACAGCACGATGGCGTCGCCCGCAGCCAGGCCTTGACCGGTGGACAGGCGGGACTTGGGCTGGATGATGCCGGTGCAACTGGAGGCCAGATCGATGCGGCCTTCCTCCACGATGCCGCTGAGGGCAGGAGTTTCTCCGCCGCCCCATGCCACACCACAGGCGTCGCAAGCGCGCTTCCACCCCTGAATCAGTGCATCGGCCCGCTCACGGTTGGCGAACCAGTCGCTGCCCCCTGCAGCCCAGTAAGCCTGCACCACCAGCGGCGTCGCGCCCACGGTGATCAGGTCGTTCACCGCCATGGCGATGGTGTCCTGGGCGATGGCATCGAAATGACTTCGACCCGTCAGTCGCAGCATCTCATCGGCCACCAGTGACTTGGTGCCCAGGCACTCCACGATGCTCGCCAGATAGAAGGGCCCGACATCCACGACATAGGCCGACTCTCCGCGGGAGGCCGACACCTCGGAAAAACCATGCCCCGCCAGGTGGCCAGCCGTGCGGGCCGCAGCCTGCTGAGCGCTCACCTTGACGGGGTCGATCAGGTCGTACAGGACGCCTGAGTTCTCGTAAGTCAGGGCCTGTGGATTCAGCGATTTCATCCCGGGATTATGGGCGGCCAACGCGCCCCCAGTGTTCGCCCTGGGTGCGGCCTCGCCCTAGAATCGGGTGATGGGCTATGTAGTGCTGGCGCGGAAGTACCGCCCGCGAAATTTCTCGCAGATGGCGGGCCAGGATCACGTGGTCCGTGCGCTCACGAATGCCCTGGACCAGCGCCGGCTTCACCACGCGTACCTCTTCACCGGCACCCGGGGCATCGGCAAGACCACCATCTCCCGCATCCTTGCCAAGAGCCTGAACTGCACGGGGCCTGACGGTTCAGGCGATGTCACCTCCAGCCCTTGCGGCCAGTGCGCAGCCTGTACTGACATCGATACAGACCGCTATGTGGACTACATCGAGATGGACGCTGCCAGCCACGGCGGCAAGGACGAGATTCGCGACCTGATCGAGCGTGCGGCCTACAAGCCGGCGCTGGGCCGCTACAAGGTCTTCATGATCGATGAGGCGCACCAGCTCACCAAGGATGCCTTCAACGCACTGCTGAAGACGCTGGAGGAGCCGCCGGAGTACCTGAAGTTCGTGCTTGCCACGACCGACCCCGAGCGCATGCTTCCCACCGTGCTCAGTCGGTGTCTTCAGTTCAATTTGCGGCCGATGGCACCTGACGTGGTGCAGGAACACCTCGCCCAAGTGTTGGCCAGCGAGAACATCCCGGCGCAGGGCGGCGCGCTGCGCTTGTTGTCCGAGGCGGCGCGGGGTTCGATGCGCGATGCCCTGTCCTTGACCGATCAAGCCATTGCCTACGGCGGCGGGCAGTTGACGCAGGAGACGGTGGCCGCAATGCTTGGCGCCAGCCATGGGCAGTCCTGCGTGGACCTGCTGCTGGCGTTGGCGCATGGCGACGGGCCCGCCGTGATGCAGGTGGCCCGGCACATGCAGCAGGCCGGCGCTTCTTCGGCCGCTGCCCTGGACACCATGGCAGGCCTGCTGCAGCGCGCCGCCGTGGAGCAGGTGGCGCCCGGCACGCTGGCTGACGGGTCACAAGCTACGGCCGAGGTTGCGGAACTGGCCCAGAAGTTCGCACCCGAGGAACTTCAACTCGCTTACAGCGTTGCCGTCCACGGCAAGAGCGAGCTGGCGCTGATGTCCGATGAGCATGCGGCGCTGGTCATGATCCTGCTGCGGATCCTGGCGTTTCTTGACCGGCCCCGGACCGCGATGCCGGCACGGACGGCACCGCTGCGAGCCCCGGCGCCCCCTTCCCTGAGCGTGCCGGCCCGAACAGTTGCGCCGGTCTGCGGCTCTGCCGTGCCATGGGCGCCGGCATCGACCGAACCCGCAGCAGGCGACGGGTCAGCCCTGGGGGCGGCAGCGGACCTTCAGGCGCTGGCCGATCGGTGGAACCTGGTGGTGCGGCGTCTGGCCGAAGAAGGCCGCGTGGCGGGCCTGATCAGGGAGCTGGCCTGGCAGGGCAGCCTCGTGGCCTTGGACGAAGGCCCACCCGCGGTGTGGACCCTGCGCACTTCGCACGATTCCCTGAGGGGGAATGCGCTCAGGGACAAGCTGGCCGAAGCCTTGTCGGCCTCAATGCAGACCGAGATTCGAATCGAGGTCCAGGCCGGCGACGGTGGTGATACGCCCGCACGCCGGGACGCTGCCGACAAGGCCCGTCGCCAGACGCAGGCCGAGGCCGTGATCCGCGACGATCCTCTCGTGCAGTCCTTGCTCCAGCAGTTTTCCACGGCGCGGGTGGTGCCCGGCTCGATCAGGCCGGCCTGAGCCGCCGCGTCTGCATCTCATTCAATCAACAAGGAATCACTCCCATGATGAAGGGTCAGTTGGCGGGCTTGATGAAGCAGGCCCAGGCCATGCAGGACAACCTCAAGCGTGTGCAGGACGAGCTGGGCTCGCTGGAAGTGGAGGGCCAGTCGGGCGCGGGCCTTGTCAAGGTGACGATGACCTGCAAGCACGATGTGCGCCGCGTGGTCATCGACCCCAGTCTTCTGGGGGACGACCGTGAAATGCTCGAGGACCTGGTGGCCGCAGCGTTCAACGATGCGGTGCGCCGGGTGGAACAGACCTCTTCAGAGAGGATGTCGAAGGTGACGGCCGGTATGCCCCTGCCCCCCGGCATGAAGTTCCCGTTCTGACGGGCCGCGCAGAGGTGTCCGGCAAGAGCCTGCAGGCTCTGACCGATGCGCTGCGGCGCCTGCCCGGCGTGGGAGCACGTTCGGCCCAGCGCATGGCCCACCACCTGTTGCAGCACGACAGGCAGGGGGCGGTGCTCCTGGCCCGCGCGCTCGATGCCGCAGTGGAACGTGTGGGCCACTGCGAACGTTGTCATACGCTGACCGAGGATCGCATCTGCGGACTGTGCGCCGACCCTGCGCGAGACCCGACGGTGCTGTGCGTGGTGGAGTCCCCGGCAGACCAGGTTTCGATGGAGCGCTCAGGGGCATACCGCGGCCTGTATTTCGTGCTCCTGGGTCGCTTGAGCCCGCTGGACGGTGTAGGCTTGGGTTCCATCGGCGCACAAGCGTTGCTGGAGCGGGCGGCGGACAGCCAGGTGGCCGAGGTGATCCTGGCGACGGGCTTCACCGCCGAAGGGGAGGTCACGGCGCATGCCTTGTCCGAAGCCCTCAGGCACATGGGCCTGAAGGTGACACGATTGGCGCGGGGCGTGCCCGTGGGCAGTGATATCGAGTTCGTCGACCCCGGCACCATCGCGCGCGCGCTCGCCGATCGACGCTGACGGCGGACAGGAAGGATCTTCATGGCGCTGAGCTACTGGTGTGTTCTGCTGGCGTGCGTTCTGCCGATCCTGGCTGCAGGTGTTGCGAAGTCGGGTGCCTTCAAGCAGTCTGTGCATGAGGGGGGCTATGACAACGCAGACCCGCGCGCCTGGCTTGCACGCCAGGGGGGGCGCCGGGCACGTGCCAATGCCGCGCAGGCCAACAGCTTCGAGGCCCTGCCGTTGTTCATCGCGGCGGTGTTGACGGCGCAGCAGTTGCAGGTGCAGCAGGTCGTGATCGATGCGCTGGCGGCAGCCTTCGTCGTGCTCCGCGTGGTCTACATCGTGCTGTACGTGAAGAATCTGGCGGCTGCGCGAACGGGTGTGTGGACCGCGGCTTTCGGCGTATGCGTCGCCCTGTTTCTGTCCCCCCTGTGGGCCTGAGCGGCTCGAACCGCCGCCGGTCCGGGGCCTGAGGACTCAGCGCCGTTGCGGTGGCTTGGCAGCGAGAACCTCGGCCTTGTCGGGGGCGGGCCTGGCACCTGGCGCTGTCCTGGCTGTATTCTTTGCAGGCGGTTTGCTGGCGTGCTTCCTGGCAGCAGGGGCAGGGGCCGGTGACATCATGGTCATGGCCTGACCTGGCCGCAAGGCCGTCTGCACGGGCATCTTGTTCCAGCGGGCCAGATCTGCTGCATCCACGCCGTGGCGCCGCGCGAAGCTGGCCAACGACTCGCCCTTGGGGTGCGCTTTGAAGGTCCTGCGCACCATCTTCGGGCCGTCGGGCGTGAGTTGCATGGCAGCCCGGTCGGCCACCTCCTCGGTCACGTCCAGGGCGTGATCAGGCCGGCGCGGAACGATCAGGGCTGAACCGGCCTTGATCAGCATCCGGTCGGGGATGTGATTCAACTCCCGCAGCCGACCCTCCGGGACCGATGTGAGCTTGGCCACCTCGGCCAGGCGCAGGGTGCGCGGTGCCACCCAGGCCGTCAACGACGCCAGAGGGCCCTGATGCTGTGCCAGTTCATGAACAAAGCGGTTGGCGTTGTCGTAGGGAAGCAATACCTGCGGGGTTCCCGCAGCCAGCAGCACAGGCTTGTTCAATTGCGGGTTCAATTCCCGAAACTCCTCCACGGTCACGCCGGCCAGGCGCGCGACCAGATCGACGTCCATGTCGCGTTCGATGCTCACCGTCAGGAAGAAGGGGTGGTTCTCCAGGGCGGGCAGCGTCAGGCCGAAGGCAACGGGGTCGGCGATGATGTTCTTGACTGCCTGCAACTTGGGGACGTAGTTGCGCGTTTCGTCGGGCATCCTCAAGGCCGTGTAGACGGTATCCCCGCGGGCCCGGCGATTGCGCTCGAGTGCACGTTGCACGTTGCCCTGGCCCCAGTTGTAAGCCGCCAGCGCCAGGTGCCAGTCGCCGAACATCCTGTGCAGCATCTGCAGGTAGTCGAGGGCGGCGCGGGTGGAGGCCAGGACGTCACGTCTGTCGTCCCGGAACAGGTTCTGCTTCAGTTCGAACTGCCGCCCGGTGGCGGGCATGAACTGCCACATGCCCGAGGCGCTGGCCACCGACAGCGCCTGGGGATTGAAGGCGCTTTCGATGAAGGGCAGCAGCGCCAGTTCCATGGGAAGGCCCCGCTTGTGAACCTCTTCCACGACATGAAAGAGGTAGCGGCCTCCCCGATCGGTCATGCGTTGCACGTAATCAGGACGCGTGGCATACCACTGCTCCCACCGCCGCACCAGGTCCGAGTCCAGGTCGGGCATGGCAAATCCGCGACGCACGCGTTCCCAGAGATCGGACCGGTCGCCGGGGTTGTCCTCCTCGGCTCCGGCCAGTGTTCTCAGGGATGCGGTGGCCGCGGGCCGCAGCAGGGACGGCGCAGGGTCTTGCACCGCGTCGACGCGATCAACCGCAGCGGTGGCGCTCGCCAGTGGCGGCGGGCTGGTGGTGGACGACGCCTGCAGGGCCTCAACGGGACGAACCGGGGACAGCGCAGCCAACGCCGTCGGCGAGTTGTCGGCGGGCCTCTCGGGCGCAGTTGCCGCGCGCGGTTCAGCAGCTTCCGGAACTGAAGATCCTGAGGGCAGCGAAGGCACGGAAGAGCAGGCCGACAGGACGGCAGTCAGCAGCAGCCCCAGGCCCGGGCCTGCAGTCTTGCGCGCCCATTCCACGACAGTCATGTGAATGCGTTCTTCCAGGTGCGCAAAGTGGCGAAGACGTCCACGGGATCACGCGACGAGCATCCCCGGCGCATGGCGGTCTGGCTCACCTCGGCCTCCTGGCAGCGCAGAAAGGGGTTGATCCGGCGTTCGGTGTCCAGCGTCGATGGCAAGGTGGGCAGGCCTTGCGCACGACGACGCTGGCAGGCCTCGGTGTAGCTCTGAAGGGCGGCGTTGCCGGGCTCCACGGCGGCTGCAAATCTCAGGTTGCTCAGGGTGTACTCGTGTGCGCAGCACACACGGGTGGCCGCGGGCAGAGCCGCAAGCTTGCCGAGGGACGCGTGCATCTGCGCGGCCGTGCCCTCGAAAAGCCGCCCGCAGCCGCCGGAAAAGAGCGTGTCGCCGCAGAAGAGCACTGGCGTGTCCCCCAGGTCGTCGCTGTAGAAGGCGATGTGCCCCGCGGTATGGCCCGGAACGTCGATGACCTGGAAACGCAGGCCCAGCGCCTGTACCTCGTCTGCGCCTGTCAGGGGCTGAAACGGCCCGGGGATGTCTTCCGTGGCGGGCCCGAGCACCTGACCCTGCAAGCGGCTGCGCAACCCGTTGAGGCCGCCCACGTGGTCTGCATGGTGATGCGTCACTAAAATCGAGCGCAGCGTCAGGCCCTTTCGGTCCAGCGCTTCGATCACGGGGGCCTCATCCCCTGGGTCCACGACCAGCGCGTCCCGCCCGTCGTGAACCATCCAGATGTAATTGTCCGCAAAGGCGGGTATGGGGTGGAGTGTCATGACCACAGCGCCACAGTTTATCGGCTCGACACCCTGGTGGGGCACGCCGGCCGGCAGGTATCTGCTGGCCTGGGAGCAGCGATGGTTGAGCGCGGGGGTGGCTGATGTCTTTGGCTTCCACGCCTTGCAGCTGGGCCTGCCGGCCCTGGACGCCTTGCAGACGAACCGGATGCCGCACCGCTGGCTGGCGTGCCCTGGGCAGGCCGTGGGGCAAGTGTCCGAGCGTGCGCCGGCGCTCCCGGCCCGTGTCATCAGCCTTCAGTGCGAGTTCGATGCCTTGCCATTTGCCAGCCAGAGCCTGGATCTGGTGGTTCTTCCGCACGCCCTGGAGATGGCGCGCGACCCGCACTTGACGCTGCGGGAAGTGGAGCGTGTGCTCGTGCCGGAAGGGCGCCTGATGATCACGTCTTTCAATCCCGCCAGTGTCTGGGCGCTGGGCGCCCAGCCCCGTCGCGATCACAGGGCCGACGCCGACAGCCACCGTGTCGATTGGCCGCCACGCGCGGAGATGATCGGATTTCACCGGCTGCGCGACTGGCTGCGCCTGCTGAGCTTCGAGGTCGAGGCGGCGCGCTTCGGTTGTTTTGGTCCGAAGGTGGACAACGCCACATGGCAGCAGCGCTGGTCCTTTCTGGAGCCGCTTGGGCAGCGCTGGTGGCCGGTGCTCGGCGCGGCCTATGGCCTCACGGCGGTCAAGCGCGTGCGGGGCATGAGGCTCGTCGGGCTGGCCAAGCGGCAGGCCCGGTATGCCAGCGCGCCCCGGCCAGCCCTGGTCAGCAGTCACCACGAGCCGAGCCGGCGAGACTCGCCAAGGAGTTGAAGATTGAAGGACGTCGTGATCTACACCGATGGCGCATGCAAAGGCAACCCCGGTCCGGGCGGTTGGGGCGCCTGGTTGCGCAGTGGTGGGCATGAGAGGGAGATCTGGGGTGGTGAGGACCAGACCACCAACAACCGCATGGAGTTGACAGCGGTCATCGAATCGCTGGCCGCCCTGAAAGCGCCAAGCCGGGTGACGCTGCACCTGGACAGCGAGTACGTGCGCAACGGCATCACCTCCTGGATCCACAACTGGAAGCGGCGGGGATGGCGCACCGCTTCCAACCAGGCGGTCAAGAACGTGGACCTGTGGCAGCGTCTGGATGCCTTGGCGCAGGCGCATCAGATCGACTGGCGGTGGGTGCGCGGTCACGCCGGCGATGAAGGCAATGAGCGCGCGGACGCACTGGCCAACCGGGGTGTGAACGAATTGCGGGCCAAATGAATTGATCGGCGATTCATCAGAGGCCAGGTCCGGGACGGCCCGGGCGTTACATTCCCGGAAGTTCATGAGGGGCAATGCAGTACATGGCGGGCAAGAAGATTCACCTCGCGGCCGCTCTCATCGGGCTGGCCTTGATCAGCGGCGGTGCGTGGTGGTATCAGAACAAGACCGACCCCGCCGGTGCTGCATCCCCCGGCGCGACCGATCCTGCTGCCCGGCCCGGCACCGGCGTTGCCAGCAACAAGGGTGGGCCCTCAGGACCCGGGTCCGGTGGCCCGCGCGGCCCCGGTGGCCCCGCGGCGGTGGAGGTGGCCAGGGTGGAGATGGTGCGACTGGAGGACGACTCCCAGGCCGTCGGCTCCCTGAAGGCGCGCCAGGGCGTGGTGCTCAAGCCAGAGGTCAGCGGGCGCATCCAGGTCCTGTCCTTTGGTGACGGCCAGCGTATCCAGAAGGGCCAGTTGATGGTCCAGTTGGACGACACCCTGCAACAGGCGCAGTTGAAGCAGGCCGAGGCGTCTGCCGCCATTGCGCGTACCAACCTGCAGCGCAGCCGCGAGCTGGCAGCCCAGAACTTCGTCAGCCAGAGCGCCGTGGATCAAAACGCCGCTGCGCTGGAGGTGGCGCAGGCCCAGGTGGCCCTGGCCCAGGCCCAGCTCAGCCGCATGAAGATCCTGGCGCCCTTCGATGGCATCACGGGCATCCGCTCCGTCAGCGTCGGTGATTACGTCAAGGATGGCGCCGATCTCGTGATGATCGAGGATGTGTCGTCCTTGTGGGTGGACTTCCGGCTGCCCGAGCGCTACCTCGGCCGCTTGAGGACGGGACAGAGCGTCGAGGTCGTGCTGGATGCGGTTGCCGATCGCAAGTTCAAGGCCCAGATCGAGGCCATCGATGCCCAACTGGATGCGAATGGGCGTTCCGTTTTGGTTCGGGCCCGCATGGCCAATGGCGACGGGCGTTTGCGTGGGGGCATGTTCGCCCGGGTGCGGGCGGTGTTCGATGTCCGTGACAAGGCCCTGATCGTGCCCGAGGAGGCCCTGGTGCCGTTGGGCAACCGCCAGGTGGTCTTCAAGGTGGTCGACGGCCCCAACGGCGGCAAGGTGGCGCAGCGCGCCGACGTCAAGATCGGCATGCGGGTGCCGGGCAAGGTGGAGATCCTCGATGGCCTGGCCGCGGGCGAGTCGGTTGTCGTGGCCGGTCAGTCGCGCCTCATGCGCGGGGAGAACCCGGCCGTGCGGGTGGTCGACCTGAACCGCCCGCGAGGCCCCGGGGGCCCCGGCGGTGCACGACCGGGTGCCGCGGCCAGCGCTCCCTCAGGCGGCCCCGCCTCCCGGCCCGCCGGCCCGCCCAGCAAGACCTGATCGGACGAGAGGCTGCGCCCATGACCCTGTCTGAGATCTCCATCCGGCGCCCCGTCTTTGCCACGGTGATGTCGATGATGCTCGTCCTGCTGGGCGTGGTGTCCTTTTCCAAGCTTTCGGTACGCGAGTACCCGCGCATTGACGAGCCTGTCGTCACCGTGAACACCCGGCTGTTGGGCGCCTCGTCGGAGGTGATCGAGTCCCAGGTCACCAAGCCTCTGGAGGATTCGATCGCCGGCATCGACGGCATCGACATCCTGACCTCCATCTCACGCGCCGAGCGCAGCCAGATCACGGCGCGTTTCAAGCTCAGCAAGGACCCGGACTCCGCCGCGGCCGATGTGCGCGACCGCGTCTCGCGGGTGCGCGGACGCTTGCCCGCCAGCATCGACGAGCCCATCATCGCCAAGGTGGAGGCTGACGCCTTTCCGGTCATCTGGCTGGCCTTCACCAGCGAGAACCGCTCCCCGCTGGAGGTCACCGATCTCATCAACCGCATCGTCAAGCCCAGGTTGCAGACCATCCCGGGGGTGGCCGATGTGCAGATCAACGGCGAGCGCAAGTTCGCCATGCGCATCTGGCTGGACCAGGACCGCCTGGCCGCCTACCGCCTGACGGTGCAGGACGTCGAGGATGCCTTGCGCCGGCAGAACCTGGAGGTGCCTGCCGGGCGTATCGAGAGCCAGCAGCGGGAATTCAATGTCACGGCGCGGACGGATCTCAACACCGAGCGCCAGTTCGGCGAGATCGCGTTGAAAACGGCCGCCGGGCACACCGTGCGCCTGCGCGACGTGGCCAGGATCGAGCAGGGCCCGGCCGACGAGCGCTCCATCGTGCGCCTGAATGGCCTGTCAGCGGTATCCGCAGGCGTGATCCGCAACGCCACTGCCAACCCGCTGACGATCTCCGCCGGCGTGCGCGAGGCCATGCCCCTCATCCAGCAGGACCTGCCACCGGGTGTCACCTTCCTCATCGCCAACGACAACTCGGTGTTCATCGACCGCTCGATCAAGTCGGTCTACAAGACCACCGCCGAAGCGGTCGCGCTGGTGGCCTTGGTCGTCTTTCTCTTCCTGCGCACGCTGCGGGCCTCGATCATCCCGCTGATCACCATTCCCGTGAGCCTGATCGGCGTGTTCTCGCTCATGGCGCTGGCGGGGTTCAGCGTCAACACCCTGACCCTGCTGTCGCTGGTGCTGGCCATCGGCCTGGTGGTGGACGACTCCATCGTGGTGCTGGAGAACATCTTCCGTCACATCGAGGAAGGCCTGACGCCCTTCAAGGCGGCCCTGAAGGGGGCGCGCGAGATCGCCTTTGCCGTGGTGGCGATGACGCTGACGCTGGCCGCGGTGTTCGCCCCTCTGGCGTTCACCCCGGGGCGGACCGGCCGGCTGTTCGTGGAGTTCGCCCTGACCCTGGCCGGTGCCGTGCTGGTTTCGGGCTTCGTCGCCCTGACGCTGACGCCCATGATGTGCAGCAAGTTGCTCAGGCATCAGCCCAACCCCTCCTGGTTCGACCGCGGCATGGAGCGGGTCCTGGTGGGCATGACGAATGGCTACGCCCGCACGCTGCGCTGGGTGCTGGGCCAGCGCTGGATCGTGGTGCTGGTGATGCTGGCTTCCGGGGCGGGCAGCTGGTGGCTGTTCACGAATGCCAAGAGCGAGCTTTCGCCCATGGAGGACAGGGGTGTCGTCATCACCAGCGTCACCGCGCCAGACGGCTCGACCCTGGAATACACGGGACGCTACCTGCGGGCCATCGAACGCATCACCAGCGAGTACAAGGAGTTCGACCGCACCTTCATCGTGGCGGGCAACCCGACCGTGGCACAGGGTTCGGCCATCCTGCGGGCCATCGATTGGGACCAGCGGGACAAGACCACCCAGCAGATTGCCCGCGAGCTCCAGGCCAAGGTGGGCGGCTTGCCAGGGGTGGTGGCCTTTCCCATCACGCCCCCGAGCCTGGGTCAGGGCTTCCGTGAGCGGCCCGTGAACTTTGTCGTGGTGACCAACGACAGCTACGAGAACCTGTCGCGCGTGGCCCAGGCCTTCCTGGCCGAGATGGCACAGAACCCGGGCCTGGTGGCGCCAGACATCGACCTGCGGCTGAACAAGCCGGAGATATTCCTGGAGGTGGACCGGGACCGGGCGGCAGATGCCGGCGTGAGCGTCGACCAGGTGGCGCGCATGGTTGAAACCATGCTCGGGGGACGTGCGGTCACGCGCTACAAGCGCGACGCCGAGCAGTACGACGTGCTGGTGCAGACGGCGCCCAGCGGGCGCTCGACGCCCGACGACATCGAACGCCTGTTCGTGCGCGGGCGGGGTGATGTCATGGTGCCGCTGTCTTCGCTGGTCAAGCTCAAGGAATCTGTCAGCCCGCGTGAGCTCAACCACTTCAACCAGAGGCGGTCGGTGACGATCACGGCCAATCTGTCGCCCGACTACTCCCTGGGTGAGGCCCTGGCGTTCATGGAGGCCACGGCAGGCAAGGTGCTCAAGCCGGGTTACACCACCGAACTCAATGGCGTCAGCCGCGAGTTCAAGGCCGCCAGTGGGGCGCTGGCGGTGGTGTTCGTGCTGGCGTTGCTGTTCATCTTCCTCGTGCTCTCGGCCCAGTTCGAGAGCTTCGTGGACCCGTTTGTCATTCTGTTGTCGGTGCCGCTGTCGATGGTGGGGGCCCTGGGCGCCTTGCAGTGGGCGGGCGGCACGCTGAATGTCTACTCGCAGATCGGACTGGTGACGCTGGTGGGCCTGATCACCAAGCACGGCATCTTGATCGTCGAGTTCGCCAACCAGCTCAGATACGAGGGCAAGGCGCTGAAAGAAGCCACCATCGAGGCCGCCAGTCTGCGCCTGCGCCCGATTCTCATGACCACCGGCGCCATGGTGCTGGGTGCGCTGCCGCTGGCCTGGGCCACGGGCGCGGGGGCCGAAAGCCGCCAGCAGATCGGTTGGGTCATTGTGGGTGGCATGTCCCTGGGCACGTTGCTGACGATCTTCGTGGTGCCCACGGTCTACACCCTGTTTGCCCGCCGCACGGTGCCCGGTGAGGTCCGGGCAGCCGACGAGCAAGCAGCCCCGGTGCCGGGCGCGCACGAAGGGGCCGACAGGCCG
This sequence comes from Rubrivivax sp., assembly GCA_049242285.1. GTDB lineage: Bacteria > Pseudomonadota > Gammaproteobacteria > Burkholderiales > Burkholderiaceae_C > Rubrivivax. The sequence continues at coordinate 4,119 of JBMLPD010000419.1, read as the reverse complement.
ACCAGGCTCGCCCCGCAGCCGGGCGCTGACGGAAGCGTTTGACGATTCCAGCCCCAGTGCAGGCGGAAGAGATTCCGCCCTCAGCCGCCGATGTAGTGCATCTCGATGCGGCGTTTCCCGCTTGACGGCGCGGCTGCATTGGCGCTGCGCAGTTCAGAGTAACGGTCCTGCCGGTCCTGCCACAGGGCGCCCAGGGCCGCGGCGATCTCGTTGTCACTTCTGGCCGGTGCGTGCTCGCCCGCTCCCCGCAACAGGGCACGAAGGTCGTGGCCGTGGCTGGCAAACAGGCACATGAACAACTTGCCCTCGGTGGACAGACGTGCGCGGTTGCAGGTCCCGCAAAAGGCCTGCGTCACCGAGGAAATCACGCCCACTTCGCCCATGCCGTCCCGGTATTGCCAGCGCTGCGCGGTTTCGCCCGGGCTGCTGGCGGGCAGCAGATCCAGAGGGAACACAGCGGAAATCCGCTCGATGACATCGGCGGACGGCAGCACCTCGTCCATGCGCCAGCCGTTGCTGGCGCCCACGTCCATGTACTCGATGAAGCGCAGGATCACCTGCTTGCCGTGGGTGTCCCGAAAGTAGCGGGCCATGGGCACGATCTCCTGGTCGTTGGTCCCCCGCTTGACCACCATGTTCACCTTCAAAGGCGTCAACCCTGCGGCCAGTGCCGCGTCGATGCCGCGCAGCACATCGGCCACCGGAAAGTCCACGTCGTTCATGCGCCGGAACACCGTGTCGTCCAGCGCGTCCAGGCTCACCGTCACGCGCTTCAGTCCGGCCAGCGCCAGTGCCTGCGCCTTGCGCTCCAGCAGCGAGCCATTGGTCGTGAGCGTCAGGTCCAGCGGCTCGCCATCGGGCGTGCGCAGCGCCGCCAGCTTGGCCACCAGCACCTCCAGGTGCTTTCTCAGCAGGGGTTCACCGCCCGTCAAGCGCAGCTTGCGCACGCCGTGGCGTATGAAGGCGCGCGACAGTCGCTCGATCTCCTCGAACGTCAGCAGCGAAGGCTGCGGCAGGAAGTGATAGTCCCGGTCGAACACCTCCTTGGGCATGCAGTAGCTGCAGCGGAAGTTGCAGCGGTCGGTGACCGAGATGCGCAAGTCGTGCAAAGGTCGGCCCAGCCGGTCCGAGAGCAGGCCCGATGGCTCGGGGAGCTGCGCAGGCACCTTCGGGATGGCCGCCGCATAGCGAAGGTCGGCCAGAGGAATGACGTTGTCGCCCATGGCGCCATTGTGCCGCGCGGGGTCCTGCCTGCAGGCTTGCGGGGTGTGACGCCGCCCCCGCGCCAGTGTCCTTACCGGGAAGACGTCCCAGGCCGCTCGGTCCGTCCGGCAGTCGCGGGCCCGGCACCAGCGGCGGCGTCCTCGGCGCGCCGCGCCCCGGTGAAGCGCCGGTCCCAGTAGGCCTGGCGCATGTCCTCGATCCTGACTTCCGCTCCCGCTCTGGGTGCGTGGATGAACTTGCCTTCACCGATGTAGATGCCTACGTGGGAGAAGGTGCGTCGGAGCGTGTTGAAGAAGACCAGGTCGCCAGGACGCAATTCTTCACGGCCGATGCGCGTCAGGCCGGATGCGCTGGCCTGATCGTCCACCCGGCGCGGCAGCACCAGTCCCAGGCTCATCTCGAAGATGTGGCGCGTGAAGCCGCTGCAATCGAAACCTTCGTCCGCCGAGTTTCCGCCGCGCTTGTAAGGCACGCCCAGGAAGTTCATGGCCGAAAGGACGAGTTCCGATGCCACGTCCCTGACCTGGCGCACCAGGGTGCTGCCTTCCTGGGCCGACTCTTTGCTCACGAACCCCCGGTCTTGCAGCAACTGCAGCACTGGATCGGCCGCTGGCCGATCCAGCGGCGCCGCCTGAGCCGCAGACACCGCGCACGCCACCGCGGCCGCCGCCAGCCATGCGCCGGGCCGGGCCTTCAGGCCAGAGCAAGTATGAGGTGCCATTCGCATCGAGGGCGGCAGAATAGGCAGGGGCGCGGGCGCTGTCAACGGCAGGGCCTTGCGGCAGGCAGGGTCAGATTGCAGGAGGTTCGGATGTTCAAGGCATTGTGGCTTGAGAAGGACGAGGCGGGCTTCCACGCGAGCATCACCGAACTGGACCAGGGTCGCCTGCCCGTCATCGCCGAGGGGGGCGTCCTGGTGCGGCCGCATTACTCCACCTTGAACTACAAGGACGGCCTGGCGCTGACGAACCGCTCGCCTGTGGTGCGCTTGTGGCCGATGGTGCCCGGGATCGACGGCGCGGGCGAGGTGCTGCAAAGCGAACATCCCGACTGGAAGGCCGGCGATGCCTTCATCCTGAACGGGTTCGGTGTGGGGGAGACGCACTGGGGCTGTCTGGCGCAGCGGGCCCGGCTCAAGGGTGAATGGCTGGTGCCCTTGCCCGCAGGTCTGAGCCCCCGTCGGGCCATGTCCGTCGGCACGGCCGGCTACACGGCCATGTTGTGTGTCATGGCCTTGGAGCGTCATGGCCTGAAGCCCGGGGACGGCGAGGTTCTGGTCACGGGCGCCACGGGCGGGGTGGGCTCGGTGGCGGTGCTGCTGTTGTCCCGGCTGGGCTACCGCGTCGTGGCCGTCACCGGCAAGGCCGCACAGGCGGACTACCTCAGTCGCCTGGGCGCGCAGGCGGTGATGGACCGTGGCGAACTCGCCGCGCCGGGCAAGCCGCTGCAGAAGGAGCGCTGGGCCGGTGTGGTCGACGCCGTGGGCAGCCACACCCTGGCCAATGCCTGCGCGCAGGTGCGCTATGGCGGGGCGGTGGCCGCCTGCGGCCTGGCGCAAGGCCATGACCTGCCTGCCACCGTCATGCCGTTCATCCTGCGCGGCGTCAGTCTGCTGGGCGTGGACAGCGTGATGGCGCCGCAGGCCCTCAGGCGCCAGGCGTGGGGTCGGCTGGCGACAGACCTGGACTTGCCCGCGCTGGACAGCCTGACGACCGAGATCGGTCTGTCCGAAGCCGTGGACGGCGCGCATCGCCTGATGGCGGGTGAAGTGGTCGGCCGCCTGGTGGTTCGCATTCCAGATTGATGGCGTCCGGTCGAACGTCAGGGCATCGCAAGTCCGGCGTCGACAATCCCGGGTCATTCCGACCGCTCAGGCCCGCAAGGAGACATGCATGGGATTCGAGGACTTTCACCGCCGTTCGCTGCAGGATCGCGACGGGTTCTGGGCCGAGCAAGCGGCCTTGATCGACTGGAACACCCCGTTCACCGAGGTCTGCGATGACCGCAACCCGCCGTTCGCCCGCTGGTTCGCGGGCGGCACCACCAACCTGTGCCACAACGCGGTGGACCGTCATGCGGCCACGCATCCGGATCGGCAGGCGCTGATCTGGGTCTCCACTGAAGTTGACAAGGAGATCGTCTACACCTTCGCCCAGTTGCAGGCCGAGGTGGAGCGCATGGCGGCCATCCTGCTGTCGCTGGGGGTGCAGAAGGGCGATCGGGTGCTGGTCTACATGCCCATGATTCCCGAGGCGGCCTTCGCCATGCTCGCCTGCGCCCGGATCGGCGCGCTGCACTCCGTGGTCTTCGGTGGTTTCGCCAGCGTCAGCCTGGCCAGCCGCATCGATGACGCCCAGCCCACGGTGGTGGTCAGTGCCGACGCCGGCAGCCGCAGCGGCAAGGTGGTGCCTTACAAGGGCTTGCTGGACGAGGCGATCCGCCTGTCCACTCACAAGCCCGCGCACGTGCTGATGGTCCACCGCGGCTTGAGCGACATGCCCATGCAGGCTGGCCGTGACGTGGACTACGCCGCCTTGCGCCAGGCCCACCTGAACGCCCGCGTGCCCTGCGAGTGGCTGGAGTCCACCCACCCGAGCTACACCCTTTACACCAGCGGCACCACCGGCAAGCCCAAGGGCGTGCAGCGCGACACGGGCGGTTATGCCGTGGCACTGGCCGCCAGCATGAAGCACATCTTCCTGGGCCAGCCGGGAGAGACCTACTTCTCCACCAGCGACATCGGCTGGGTGGTGGGCCACAGCTACATCATCTACGGCCCGCTGATCGCCGGCATGGCCACCCTCATGTACGAGGGCCTGCCCACGCGCCCTGACGCGGCGGTGTGGTGGAGCCTGGTCGAGAAGTACCGCGTGACCTCGATGTTCAGCGCGCCCA
>JBMLPD010000418.1:0-1941 GCA_049242285.1 Rubrivivax sp. | reverse complement strand
CCAACGAGTGGCGCATGCTGGCCTTCCACGGCTGGGAGGTGGACGAAGACCAGCTGGTGCCGGCCAAGGACCGGCCCGCCCTGCTGGCCGATCTGGCCCGCAGAAGCGAGGCCGCCAGCGGCGCCCGCGACGGCGAGACCAGCACCCGGCTGTGGCTCAAGGCGCTGGCCGCAAGCGATGACGGCAAAGGACTGAAGCCCGAGGCCGCCCAGCGAGACCTGGTCCAGCGCGTACTGGGCGATGCAGCACTCACGCGCACCCACATGGACGTTCTGGCCCACCAGGCCGCGGACATCGTGCAGGTGCTCACCGCCGAAGAGTCCCCCGAGCGCACCGCGCTGGCGGCGCGCTACGAGGCGGCGCTGGTGAGACTGCAGGCGGATGCCACGCTGTCGCGCGCTGACCGGCTGTCGGCGCTGGTGGCGCGGGTGCGCCTGGGCCGTCTGGGCCAAGGCAAGGACGTGGTACAGCCCAAGCTGCCCGAGGCCCTGGTGCGCGAGGTGCGTGACACCACCGCCCGCCTGGACCGCGAGATCACCGACGGTTACGAACGCCAGGCGCTCATCACCACGGCCGGCTGGCTGCTGGGACAGGCGGGCCTGTGGGCCGACAGTGACGCCTTGCTCAAGGCCAACCTGAGCAAGAGCCATTCGCCCTACTACCTCATGAGCCAGCTTGCCGGCAATGCCCGCCGGCTGGGCCGCACCTAAGAGGCCCTGCAGTGGTACCAGCAGGCCTTTGACCGCAGCGAGGGCCCGGCCACCCGGCTGCAGTGGGGCGCGGGCTACCTCAGCGCCCTGGTGGACCTGTCGCCCAACGATGCCCAGCGCATCGAGCGCACCGCTGCCCAGCTGTTGAGCGAAGCGGCCAAAGACAAGAGCGCCTTCCACGAGCGAAGCGCACGCTCGCTTCAACGCGTGGGCAGCAAACTCAACGAGTGGAACAAGGACGGCAGCAAGGCGGCGGTGCTCCAGCGCCTGAAGCGCCAGCTTGACGGCGTGTGCGCCGCAGTGGACGCGGCCGATGGTCAGCGCGCCACATGCGAGGCGGTGCTGAAACTCAAGGCCGCTGCTTGACGGGCGGCAAGGCACAGCCCGCCGCCCGGCACCGAAGCCCTTGCTGACCCCTTGTGTGCGCACCGTAGCGCTGGTGCACGCGCCGTCGCACCGGTACGCGCAGATGGCCGGGCCGATCGTCTCGTGCGAGACGCGCATGCTTGGGCCCCTGGGCCGCACGCCCGTGAGGAAGGCGGCGATCGGCTGAGGCGGCCGCATCGCGTCCAGCAAGGTGAGCGCGTTGCCCCCATGAAGCGTGGTCGGGGTGGATGCAGCGGCAAGCCTGCAGGCCGGCCCCATCACCGCAATGGGCGCGGTATTCCTCCCACAGCAATTGCAGCGTGACGCCGGGGCGCTTGAGTTCCTGGTGCACCGCGGCGCAGTCGGGCTCAGCCCGGGCGGTGCTGCGTGGTCGCGGCGGCGGATACAGCCTGACCTGCAATTCGTCGTCGCTCAGCGTACTGGCCAGCGGCCAGTCCACGCCGGCGTCGCGGGCGTACATCGCGATCTCGCTGATGGTGGTCTTGCTGACGCCAAGTGCGGCAGCGACCTGCCGCCTGCTCAGGCCAGCGTCGCCGGCCAGCAGTTGAAGTGCTTGTCTGATCTTGCTCATGAGGACCCTTGGTGTGGGCATCGCTTCTCCCGGCAAAAAGCCGAGCAGCCTATGCCTCGTTGGGTCACTCAGGACACCGCAGCAGGTGTCCGCGATCAGGATGGAATGCTGTCCGCCTTCAGAGCGCAACGGTGTCCGGAATGGCGTGGAATACGCAGACGAACTCGCCGATGCCCTTCAGATCCCTGCTCACAGCCCGCTCATCGGGCCCAAGGCCAGACAGTTGCGGGCCTTCCTCGATGTCTTGCGGTGGGGCCGCCATGTTGGGCGTGA
>JBMLPD010000417.1:0-3115 GCA_049242285.1 Rubrivivax sp. | reverse complement strand
AGGTTGCAGGTTGCAGCGTGCCGTCCGCAGGGGAGCGGTTTGCAGGGTCGGCCTGAAGAGCCTGAGGTGAAGTCGGTTTCAGTCATGCATTCCACTGTCACGAATCAACGCGTGGCAGCGCGCATCAGGCGGTCACGCACCCCGTCCCACTCCGGGCCCTCGGGAGGCGCCTCCACCCAGATCTGGCTCACCCCCTGGCCATCCAGGGCGCGCAGCACGGCAAAGAGCTCGTGTGCCGCCTGGGCCGGGTCAGCAGGCATCGTACGGTGGAGGACCTGACGGCCCAGCGGCAACGACAGCGACATGCCGGTGCGCGAATATACGCCGACGCCGCCGCATCGCGGGCCCTGCGCGCCATCCTTCAGGCCGTCTGGCGGCGCTTCTCGCAGGCGCTGCCGCAGCTCTTGCGTGCCCAGAAGTCGAACCAGTGCCTCTGGGGCGTAGTGCGAAGCCAGCGTGCCCGGGGCCCGAGGCGCGGCGTCGTCGCGCTCGACCAGCCGCAGACCCAGGGCCTGCCCCAACACGGCATCGATACGGGCGCGTGGCGTGGTGCCGGGGCGCAGCAGGGCGGGGTGGTCTCTGGTGCAGTCCACGATGGTGGACTCGATCCCCTCCCGGCAGGCGCCGCCGTCCAGCACCGCCAGATCGGGGCCGAACTCATCGGCCACGTGGTCCGCGGTGGTGGGGCTGACACGGCCAAAGCGGTTCGCGCTCGGCCCGGCCACGCCCAGCACGCCCAGGGCCTGGGCGCGGGCCAGCAGGGCCTGGGCCAGCGGGTGGTCCGGGCTGCGCAGACCGATGCTCGGGTGCCCGCCCGCCGCGGCCGCCGCCACGCCAGGCCGGCGCGGCACGATCAGCGTCATCGGCCCGGGCCAGAAGTGCTGCGCCAGTACCTGCGCGGCCGGCGGCCAGTGCGCCGCGAAGGGCTGCGCCGCTGCGGCGTCGGTCACGTGCACGATGAGCGGGTGGTCGGCCGGCCGGCCCTTGGCGGCGAAGATCTTCGCCACCGCTGCGTCAGCGTCGGCACGCGCGCCCAGGCCGTAGACCGTTTCGGTGGGAAAGGCCAGCAGCGCCCCGGCGGCCAGCAAGCGCGCAGCGTGCTCGAGGGCCTGCGGGTCGTCTGCGCGCAGCAGCGGCACCTCCACCCCCTCGTCGCTCAGAAGGGTTCCAGACCCAGCAGGGCCGCCGCCTGCAGCGCCACGCCGCGGGCATCCGCCGCGCGGGCCGCCGTCACCGTGAGGTGCCCCATCTTGCGTCCGCGCCGCGGCTCGGTCTTGCCATACAAGTGCAGATGGGCACCCGGCAGGGCCAGCACGGCGCTCCAGGGCGGCGTCTCGGGGGCATGAGCGCCCTGCGCAAACCACAGGTCCCCCAGCAGGTTGAGCATGACCGCCGGCGAATGCTGGCGCGGCATCACCAGCGGCAGGCCGGCCATGGCGCGGACCTGAAGGTCGAACTGCGACACGTCGCAGGCGTCGATGCTGTGGTGGCCCGAGTTGTGCGGCCGCGGGGCCATCTCGTTGGCCAGCAGCGTGCCGTCTTCCAGGAGGAAGAACTCCACGCACAGCACCCCCACGTAGCCCAGCGACCGGGCCACGGCACCGGCCCGCTGCACCGCCTGCACGGCGATGGCCTCGGGCACATTCGGTGCAGGCACCACGGTCACGGCCAGGATGCCGTTGCGGTGCAGGTTCTGCTGCACCGGCAGGTGCACCACCTGCCCGGCAGCGTCCCGCGCCACCACCACGCTCAGCTCGGCGGCCAGCGCCACGCGCTTTTCCAGCAGGCAGGGCACCTTGCGCAGGTCGGCCCAGGCCTGTGCCAGGGCGTTCTGATGCGCCACGCGCAGCTGCCCCTTGCCGTCGTAGCCCAGGGTGGAGGTCTTGAGAATGGCGGGGAACAGGTCTTCGCCGGGTGCCCCCTGCAAAGCCGCCAGGTCGGCCGCCGTCTCCAGCCGGGCGTGGGGCACACAAGGCACGCCGCAGGCCGTGAAGTGCGCCTTCTCCAGCGCCCGGTGCTGGCACACGGCCACGGCTTGCGCCGAAGGCGCCACGGGGCGGTGCTGCGCCAGCACGCGCAGCGCCTGCGCCGGCACGTTCTCGAACTCGGTGGTCACGGCGTCGCAGGCCTGGGCCAGCGCTGCCAGCGCCGCCTCGTCCGTGAACGCCGCATGCAGGTGCAGGTGCGACACCCGCCCCGCGGGGCTGTCGGGGTCCGGGTCCAGCACGGCCGTGCGAAAACCCAGCGTCTGCGCCGCGTGCACGAACATGCGGCCCAACTGGCCACCGCCCAGCACGCCCAGCGTCACCGGCTGTCCATCGGGCCGCAGGCTGGCGGGTTGAAGCATCACAGCGGCAGCGCTGCCGTCATGGCCGTGGCAGCGGCCGTCTGGTCAGCGCGGAAGGCCGCGAGCTTGGCGCGCAGTGCGGGGTCCTCCGGGGCGAGCAGGGCCACCGCGAACAGTGCTGCGTTGGCGGCCCCGGCGGGCCCGATGGCGAAGGTGGCCACCGGCACGCCCTTGGGCATCTGCACGATGGAATAAAGGGAATCCAGCCCCTGCAGGTGCTTGCTGGCCACGGGCACGCCCAGCACCGGCACGGTGGTCTTGGCCGCCAGCATGCCTGGCAGGTGGGCCGCACCGCCAGCGCCGGCGATGATGGCGCGCACGCCACGCCCGGCGGCGGTCTCGGCAAAGCGGAACATCGCGTCGGGCATGCGGTGGGCCGACACCACCTGGACCTCGTGCTGGATGCCGAAGTCCCGCAGCACCGTGACGGCGTGCTGCAGGGTGTCCCAGTCGCTGGACGAGCCCATCACCACGCTGATGAGCGGGGCGCGGGCAGGAGTGTCATTGCTTGATGGCATGCGACCGATTGTCGCCGCTGGCGCACCCACGGCGCAGCGCCTGTGAAGCCTTCCGGCGCGCCCAAGCGGGAGTGCGGGGGTGCGTCACAGGCTCTCAGTTCACCACCTGCGCCAGATCGCCGCGGGCGTACCTGGCCGCCACGACCTGCAGGCTCTCGGCCTGGATCTTGCCTGCCTGGCCTTCGCAGCCGAACTCCAGGTAGCGCTGCTTGCACACCGCCTTGGCGGCCTCGCGCGCGGGCTTGAGCCA
>JBMLPD010000416.1:0-2311 GCA_049242285.1 Rubrivivax sp. | reverse complement strand
CCATCCTGAACTTCGTGCCGGTGACCTGCGCCTGGCCCTGCGGCCTGACCTGGGCGGCAGCATCGCCGGCCTGTGGTGCGGTGGACTGCCGGTGCTGCGCAGCACGGAACCTGCTGCGCTTGACGCACCCCGCCAGTCGGGCAGCTACCCGCTGGTGCCTTACTCCAACCGCCTGGGCTACCGGCGCTTTCGCTGGCTGCACCGGGACTACACCACGCAGCCCAATTTCGACGACAGCCCGCACTCGGTGCACGGCGTGGGCTGGTTGCGGGCCTGGGCCGTGGAAGCCTGCAGCCCCACCGAAGCCGTGCTGCGCCTGGACCACGCCGGCGACGCCCACTGGCCCTTCGCCTTCGAGGCGCGGCAGACCTTCGCGCTGGACGCCGACGGTCTGCGCCTGACCCTGTCGGTGCGCAACGACGCCCCGCACCCGGCCCCCGTGGGCCTGGGCTGGCACCCCTATTTCCCCAAGCGCAGCCGCAGCCGCCTGCACATCGAGCTGAGGGAGCGCTGGGAATCCGACCCCGGCACGCAGTTGCCCACGCGCCGCGTGCGCCAGCCCGGCATCGATGCCGACGTGGCCCACCTGGACTTCGACCACTGTTTCGAAGGCTGGCCCGGCACCGCGCGGGTGCGTGACGAGAAGCTCAAGGTCGGCATCAGTTCCTCTTTGCCCTACCTTGTCGTCTACACCCCGCCTCAAAAAGACTATTTCTGCGTCGAGCCGGTCAGTCACGTCAGCAACGCCATCCACATGGCCGAGCCGGCGCAGCACGGCCTGCGCGCCCTGGCCACGGGCGAGACCTTCGAGGCCTGGATGCGGCTGGACATCGCGCCCGTGTGACCGCTGTGGCGCCGGTCATCCAGCCGCTGCCCGTGCAGGCTTCGCTGCTGGGCGAGTCCCCGTTCTGGCACCCGGACGAGCGAGCCTTGTGGTGGTGCGACATCCCGGGCCGCAGCCTGCACCGCCACCACCCCGGCACGGGCGCGCACCAGGCCTGGCACTTCGACACCGATGTGGCCTGCGCGGCCCCGCTGGCTGGCGGCCAGTTGCTGCTGGGCATGCGTGACGGGCTCTGGCGCTTCAACCCCGCCACCAGCCAGCGCGTGGCCCTGGCTGCTCCGCCCTACGACCCCGCGCACGAGCGCTTCAATGACGGCAAGGCCGATCCGCAGGGGCGCTTCTGGGTGGGCACCATCTACGAGCCCCGCCACCCCGCCCAGGCGGCCTTGTACTGTCTGGCCGATGGGCGGCTGGAGCGCCGTGCCGGCGGCGTGACCGTCAGCAACGGCCTGGCCTTCAGCCCCGACGGCCGCACCCTGTACTGGAGCGACACCAAGGCTCACACCGTGTTCGCTTTCGACTTCGACGGTCAGGACGGCTCGCTGTCGCGGCAGCGCGTGTGGGCGCAGTTCCCGCTGCGCGCGGCCGATCAGCCGCTGGCCTCCTACGGCGGCCGGCCCGACGGTGCTGCGGTGGACGCCGAAGGGTGTTACTGGGTGGCGATGTTCGAAGGCGCACGGCTGCTGCGCCTGTCGCCGGCCGGCGAAGTGCTCCGCGAACTGCCGCTGCCCGTGCGCTGCCCCACCATGCCCTGCTTCGGTGGCGACGACCTGCGCACCCTGTACCTCACCACCTCCCGCCAGAACCGTCCCGCCGAGGAACTTGCGCGCGAGCCCTGGGCGGGCCAGGTGCTGCAGTGCCGGGTGGACGTGCCGGGCTTGCCGGTGAACTTCGCCCGTGTCTGACCTGCGCGCACAGGCCCTGGCCCGGTTGCGCGAACCCCGGACCTGGGATCTCCTCGTCGTCGGCGGCGGCGCCACCGGCCTGGGCGTGGCGCTGGACGCGGCCGTGCGCGGTCTGCAGGTGCTGCTGCTGGAGGCCGCGGATTTCGCCCAGGGCACCAGCTCGCGCGCCACCAAGCTGGTGCATGGCGGTGTGCGCTACCTGGCGCAGGGCCACCTGGGCCTGGTGCGCGAGGCCCTGCGCGAACGTTCGGCGATCCTGGCCAACGCTCCGCACCTGGCCCAGCCCCTGGCCTTCGTGGTGCCGGGCTACCGCGCATGGGAACTGCCCTTCTACGGTGCGGGCTTGAAGGCCTATGAATGGCTGGCAGGCCAGCGCAGCCTGGGGCCCACCCAGGTGCTGTCGGCCCGTGCCACGCGCCAGGCACTGCCCACGGCGCGGGAGCGGGGGCTGCTCGGCGGCATACGCTACTGGGACGGACAGTTCGACGACGCCCGCCTGGCGGTGGCGCTGGCGCGCACGGCCGCGGCGCACGGCGCGGTGGTGGTCAATCACCTGCGGGTC
>JBMLPD010000415.1:0-1772 GCA_049242285.1 Rubrivivax sp. | reverse complement strand
GCCTAACCTTGTATAGGGCTGCCAGATGAACCGACTGCAGTCGGCCTAAAGCGGTCACGGTTCATCGTCGTCACCCTGCTGCTTCCCTCTTCGGTGGGCCTACTCCTGGGCAATGTGAGCTTGAATTAGGCCGCCTAAATTCTCGCGGATGCGCACGCCCCGCAGACCCGGCGCACACGCCCCGAGTCAGACTGCACTTTTCCCCGCAGCGCCCTCGGTTGTCAATCCCTCCAAGGTTCTGTTGACGGTGGATCACAAACAGGCCTCGGCTGGAGATTAAAGCGCCCCGCCCCCGCCTCGCCTGCTGGACGCGCTGCGCCTCGACATCCGTGTGCACCACGGCTCATCCGCACCGAAGAGGCCGGTGTCGAGCGGGTGGAGATGGCGCCGAAGGGGATGGCAGGCCTTCACCAGGTCACCGGTCCCCTGCCGCGGCCATTCCCCGTGCCACGTTGACCTTGCGCAGCAGCACCAGCCCCAGCACGAAGAACAGCCCGGTGCTGATGATGGCCAGGCGGTGGTTGCCGGCGCTCAGCAGGGTGATGAGGCCGTAGGTCAGCGGCCCGATGATGGCCGACAGCCGGATGGCGAAGGTCCACAGCCCGTAGAACTCCGCGCGCTGCTGCTCGGGCGCCAGCGCGCCGGCCAGCGCCCGGCCGGCCGACTGGCTGCTGCCCATGCACAGCCCGGCGATCACGGCCGCCCCCCAGAACAGCGGCGCCGTGGTGGCCAGCGCGGCCAGCAGGGTCATGACGATCCAGCCCACCAGCGTGATGGCAATCGCACGCACGTGGCCGATGCGGTCCTGCACGTAACCCCAGGCGAAAGCGCCGGCCGCCGCGGCGATGTTCACCAGGAAGATGAGCATCATGGTGTCGGTCTGCTTGAAGCCCAGCGCCTGCTCGGCATAGATGGCCGCCAGGGCCACCACCACCGAGATGCCGGCCTGGTAGGCCACGGCGCAGGCCAACAGGGCGGTGAAGTCGCGATAGCGCCGCGCCTGCCGCCAGGTGCGCGCCAGTTGCGCCAGAGAGGCCGCCAGCCCGGCGCCACCCGCGCCCGCCACCGCCAGCCCCGCGGCCTGGGGCTGCGCACGCTCGCGCAGCAGGGCAAAGGTCAGCAGCGAGGCGCCGGCATAGATGCCGGCGGTCAGCAGCATGGTCACGGGCACGAAGTGCGCCGCCGGCAGGCCCTGCGCCTGGGCCCACAGCACATAGCCCAGGCTGGCGCCCAAGGCCAGCATGCCGCCGAAGTAGCCGAAGCTCCAGCCCCAGCCTGACACCCGCCCCAGGCTGTTGGGGCGCGCAAGTTCGGGCAGGAAGGCGGCGATCAGCGACTCGCCGTACGAGAAGAAGGCGTTGGACAGGATGACGAACACCACCGCCCACAAGATGTCGCCCGGGCCGGCGTTGGCCAGCGCCGCCGTGGCCAGCACGCAGCCCACAGTGGAAAGCACCAGCAGCCGCTTCTTGGCCGCACGCAGGTCGGCATAGGCGCCCAGGGCCGGCATGGTCAGCATCACCAGCAGGCTGGAAGCGGCCAACGTCAGCGTCCAGGCGAAGGTGGCCCAGTCCGCGCCGCCCGCCACACCGCCCACGAAGTAGGCGCTGAACACCGCCGTGAGCACCACGGTGGTGTAGCCCGAATTGGCGAAGTCATAGGCCGCCCAGCCGAACACCTCGCGCCTGCGCACGCCGGGGTTGAGCGCATCCTGGGGAAAAAGGGCCATGGCGGGCTCGCGGAAGGTTGGACGATGGCGCGAAGTATCGGGG
>JBMLPD010000414.1:0-4143 GCA_049242285.1 Rubrivivax sp. | reverse complement strand
CGGCGCTCACCGAGTACTGCCCCGTGGCCCGGTTGACCTGCACCTGGAACTCCAGATCGCGCCCCCGGTTGCTCAAGGTGCCGCAGGTGAACTCGTAGTCGGGCAGGTGCACCGGCACGCCCCGCGCGGCCACGTCGTAGTCTTCGTACTCGATGCGGCGTATCTCGCCGCTGGACAGGTCCAGCAGGCCGGTGGAGGCGATGACATCGTCCGACAGCTCGTCGGCCAGGGTGATGGGAACGTGAAGGTCCAAGGCAGTCCTTGCGGGCGGTTTGTCTGAAGAGCGCGCCAGTGTATGCCCCGGTTTCACGCCGCCCGTGCGGCGAAGCCCGCACAATGGGTGTCCCTTTTCACCTCGCACCCCCACGCAATCCTGCACGATGAGCTCCCGCACCCCTGAACACGCCGTCCACCCCCAGTTCATACAGCGCTGGTCCCCCCGGGCCTACAGCGGCCAGGCCATCACACAGGCCGAGCTCATGAGCCTGTTCGAGGCCGCCCGCTGGACGCCCTCCACCTCCAACACCCAGCCCTGGCGCTTTGTCTATGCACTGGCCGGCAGCGCGAACTTCGAGGCCATGTGCCAGAGCCTGGCCCCAGGCAACCGGCTCTGGGCACCTCGGGCGGCGGCGCTGATTGCCGTGATCTCCGCCACCAGCGCACAGGCCACGGACCACAGCGCGACCCATCCCTTGCCGAACCACGCCTTCGACACCGGGGCCGCATGGATGGCCCTGGCCCTGCAGGCCCACCTGATGGGATGGACCACCCACGCCATGGCCGGCGTGGACAAGGACGCCCTGCGACAGACGCTGGGCGTGCCGCCCGCGTATGCGATCCACTGCGTGGTGGCCGTGGGGCGCCAAGGCGACAAGGCCCAGCTCAATGAGGCCCTGCAAGCCCGCGAGGCGCCCAACGCCCGCCAGCCGCTCAGCGCCATGGCGTGCGAGGGCCGTTTCAGCTTCACGGCCTGAGGCCACCCCAGCGCCCCACCCCCGCATCGACCCACAACCCAAGGAGACAAGCCATGCACATGGGAATCATCCAGAAGACCGCCCTGGTGGTGATCGGCCTGACCATGGCGGGACTGGCAGCGGCGCAGAAGTACCCCGCCAGGCCCATCACCGTGATCGTGCCGCAGGCCGCTGGCGGCGCCAACGACACCATCGCACGCGTGGTGGCGCAGAAGCTCTCGGAGCAACTGGGCCAGAGCGTGGTCATCGAGAACCGCGTGGGTGCCGGAGGCAACGTGGGCACCGCAGCGGCCGCCAAAGCGCGGCCCGACGGCTACACGGTGATGATCACCGCCGACAGCGCGCAGGTCATCAACCCCTTCCTGTACCAGAGCACGGGGTTCGACCCCGTCAAGGACTTCGAGCCCGTGGCCCCGCTGGCGCGCGCCGGCTACGTGCTCGTGGCCCACCCCACCTTCCCCGCCAACAACGTGAGCGAGCTGGTGGCCCTGGCCAAGGCCGCGCCCGGCAAGTACGCCATCGCCTCCGCGGGCAACGGCACCCTCAACCACCTGATCGGCGAAATGCTGCAGAAGGCGGCCGACATCAAGCTCGTGCACGTGCCCTACCGCGGCGCTGCGGCGGCGGCCACCGACGTGGCAGGCGGGCAGGTGCCGCTGTCGGTACAGAGCATGCCCTCGTCCATAGGCTTCATCCGCGCGGGCAAGCTCAAGGTATTGGGCGTGGTCAACGAGCGGCGCCTGCCCGCGCTGCCCGATGCGCCCACCATCGGCGAGACCCTCAAGGGCTTCGGCGCCACGCCCTGGTACGGCATGTTCGCCCCCGCCGGCACGCCCAAGGAGATCATTCGCCTGCTGCAGGACGAAGTGGCCAAGGCCCTGGACAGCGTCGAGGCCCGGGACAAGCTGGCCGTGGTGGGTTGCGAGCCGTACAAGGGCACGTCCGAGCAGCTCGCCGCCCTGGTGAAAGACGATCTGGTGCGCTGGTCGCGCATCGTCAAGGAATCAGGCGCCAAGGTGGACTGAACGCTGCCCCAGGGTCCGAGCCAGGCCGGCGGAGGAACCGTACCTCGGCCAAATCCTCGAACGCGAAATGGGTTGAGAAGGTCGACCGGACCGAGCCCTTGCGCAGACGGCAGCAGCGAGCCCGCAGCCAGGCCACCACGAGGTGTGGCCCGGCGTGCCTGCCGCCTGTGCCGGCACGCAGGCCAACCCACGGTTGACAGTGCGCTGCACCCACGCTGACAGCGCCGAAGGTCGGCAGGGCCGGGCGTCGCCCAGGGACGCTGCAGAACCCACCCGACGGTGTGCGTCCGCCGAGCCAGGCCACGCGCGGGCTCAGGCGAACAGGCGTTCGAGCTCGGCCTGCTGCTGTGCGTCGTAGGCCACCACGCCCACCGGCACGGTGGGCGGCAGATGGCGCCGCAGCTCGCCGGCCTCCTGCGGCGTGAACCCGCCACAAAGTTCGATGAGCTGGGTGCCCTGCGCGGCCTGTTGCTGCGCGGCCTCAATGGCCGCGGCTAGGTCCGACACCCCGATCACCTGGGTGGTGAACTGATCGGAGGCCAGCACCGCACGGTGCTGGTGCGCGGCGTAGCCGGGCGCCTTGACGATGAAGGTGAATCGGGTCAGGGGCATGGGGGTCATCCTGGCAGGCCTCAGGGGCGGGAAGGGGCGGCGGGTCTCGCGCGAGCGCGGCGCCGCATTGTCAACGAGTGCCTTCGCCGCCTCACTCTGCCGCCCGGAGGGGGGCGTGGCCCGGCGCAGGCGGGTCGCGCAGCGTTGCGGCCACGTCGAAGAAGGCAGCCACCAGGGGCGACTGCCGCCGCTCGCGCCGGCACACCAGGTGCACGTGCGTGGCCATGTCGCAGTCGGCCAGGGGCAGCCGCACCAGGCGCGCATCGGGGACATAGGCCGAGTCGGCCACCACGCCCAGACCCAGGCCTTGTGCCACGGCCTCGCGCACGGCCTCGCGACTGCCCATTTCCACGGCCACCCGAAGCTCCAGGCCGCGGCCTCGCATCGCGGTCTCGAACACGCGCCGCGTCGTCGAGCCCGGCTCCCGGATGACGAAGCGCTGCAAGTGCAGGTCGGCCATCATGAGGCGGGGGCGCTGCGCCAGCGGATGTCCGACATGGGCGAACACCACCAGGCGCTGTCGCCGGTGGGGTACGCTCACCAGCGCGGGGTCGTCGCTGGCGTGCAGCACCACACCCAGATCGCCCTGGTGGTCCAGGATGCGCGCCACGATGGAGCCGGAGTCGCCCACGCGCACGGCCACACTCACCTGCGGGTGCCGTGGTCCGAAGCGCTGCAGGATCGGCACCACGTTGTACGGCCCGATGGCGTGCACTTCCAGGTGGCCGGCGCAGCGGTTCTGCGCCGCCAGCAGCAGGGCCTGGGCGTCATCCTCCGCGCTGAAGGCGCGCCGGCTGATGTCCAGCAGCGCACGGCCGAAGGACGTGAGCTCCAGCCGGCGGCCGCGCCGGTGGAACAGCTCCACGCCATGTTCGTGTTCCAGGCGCTGGATGTGCGCCGACAGCGTGGGCTGCTGCAGGCCCAGGACACGCGCGGCGGCCGTCATGCTGCCGCAGCGCGCGGTGGCGTCGAAGGCCTTCAACGCGGCCAGAAAACGGGTGGATGTCACGATCAATCCATTGATGCGGTCTATCGAAAGGCCGATTGCAACGCCCGAAAGTGTCACCGTCATGACACGTTGGCAGCCCACACTGCGTCGTTGCCTACTGCGTTGTCGACCCGATGCCACACCCCTGTCCTGCGCCCATGCCCGCTGCCCTGGTCCACTTGCGCGAGCTGCAGGTGCGCTTTGGGGACGGCACGCAGGC
Organism: Rubrivivax sp.; assembly: GCA_049242285.1. Classification (GTDB taxonomy): domain Bacteria; phylum Pseudomonadota; class Gammaproteobacteria; order Burkholderiales; family Burkholderiaceae_C; genus Rubrivivax. The sequence goes on along the minus strand of JBMLPD010000414.1, from coordinate 324 downwards.
GCTGCAGCCGACCACCCTGGCAGTGGCCCGGGGCGAGTTCCTCGTGCTGCTGGGGGCCTCGGGCGCCGGGAAGTCCACGCTGCTGCGCTGCCTCAACGGGCTGGTGCGGCCCAGTTCGGGGCAGGTGCTGCTGGACGATGTGCCGGGCGGCGTGCTGACGCCGCGTCACCTGCGCACCCACCGCCGCTCCTGCGCCATGGTGTTCCAGCAGCATCACCTCATCGGCCGGCAAAGCGTGCTGGCCAATGTGCTGATGGGATGCCTGTCGCGCCATCACCCGTTACGAACGCTGTGGCCGTGGCCCCGCGCCGAGCAGGTGCGCGC
>JBMLPD010000413.1:0-12089 GCA_049242285.1 Rubrivivax sp. | reverse complement strand
CGTCGTGGCGCAGGCGCTCCAGCTTGTAGTTCGGCGTCTCCAGGTGCTTGTTGGGTACCAGCAGCACGGTCACGCGCTGCTTGAGCTCGATCTTGGTGATCTCGGTGCGCTTCTCGTTGAGCAGGAAGCTGGTCACCTCCACCGGCACCTGCACGTGCACGGCGGCGGTGTTGTCCTTCAGCGCCTCTTCCTGGATGATGCGCAGGATTTGCAGCGCCGAGCTCTCGGTGTCGCGGATGTGGCCGGTACCGTTGCAGCGCGGGCAGGTGATGTGGTTGCCCTCGGACAGCGCCGGGCGCAGGCGCTGGCGCGACAGCTCCAGCAGGCCGAACTTGCTGATGGAGGAGAACTGCACGCGGGCGCGGTCATTGCGCAGCGCGTCGCGCAGGCGGGTTTCCACCTCGCGGCGGTTCTTGCTCTCCTCCATGTCGATGAAGTCGACGACGATCAGGCCGCCCAGGTCGCGCAGCCGCATCTGGCGCGCGATCTCGTCCGCGGCTTCCAGGTTGGTGCGGGTGGCGGTCTCCTCGATGTCGCCGCCGCGCGTGGCGCGCGCGGAGTTCACGTCCACGGCCACCAGGGCCTCGGTGTGGTCGATCACGATGGCCCCGCCCGAGGGCAGGTTCACCGTGCGCGAGAACGCGGTCTCGATCTGGTGCTCGATCTGGAAGCGGCTGAACAGCGCCGCGTCATCGCGGTAGCGCTTCACGCGGCCTGCCGTTTCCGGCATCACGTGGTTCATGAACTGCTGGGCCTGCTCGAAGATGTCGTCGGTGTCGATCAGGATTTCGCCGATGTCGGAGGTGAAGTAGTCCCGGATGGCGCGGATGACCAGCGAGCTCTCCTGGTAGATCAGGAACGCGCCCTTGCCCGCCTTGGAGGCCCCGTCGATGGCGTCCCAGAGCTTGAGCATGTAGTTCAGGTCCCACTGCAACTCGGGCGCCGTGCGGCCGATGCCGGCGGTGCGCGCGATCAGGCTCATGCCCTTGGGATACTCCAGCTGGTCCAGCGCTTCCTTGAGTTCCTCGCGTTCCTCGCCCTCGATGCGCCGGCTCACGCCGCCACCGCGCGGGTTGTTGGGCATCAGCACCAGGTAGCGCCCGGCCAGGCTGACGAAGGTGGTCAGCGCCGCGCCCTTGTTGCCGCGCTCTTCCTTCTCCACCTGCACCAGGAGTTCCTGGCCTTCCTTGACGGCGTCCTGGATGCGCGCGGTGCGCACGTCCACGCCTTCACGGAAGTGGTTGCGGGAGATCTCCTTGAAGGGCAGGAAGCCGTGGCGGTCCTCGCCATAGTCGACGAAGCAGGCCTCCAGCGCGGGCTCCACCCGCGTGACCACGGCCTTGTAGATGTTGCCCTTGCGCTGCTCGCGCCCCTCGATCTCGGTTTCAAAGTCGATCAGCTTCTGGCCGTCGACGATGGCCAGGCGCCGCTCTTCCGGCTGCGTGGCGTTGATCAGCATGCGCTTCATGTCTCGTGCACTCCTCTCGGCCGCCTTGCGGACGGCCCTCTTTACGGTCTGACACCCGCAGGTGCCGGCCTTTCCAGATGCACGAGAAAAGAGGGAAGAACCGAGAAATCGAACCGCCCTGGACGGCACCTTGTGGCCCCGGCCTTCCGCCCCGGCGGAAGTTGCGCGGTGCTCAGGTGTGCCGGTTTGGCGCTGGCGCGAGGCCCGCAGCGGCGCTTGGAAGGAGTCCGGTGCTGTCCCCGGCCCGGCACGGTTGTGCGCGGAACCAGGCCGCCCGGGGCTGCTTCGGCAGACGACGCGCAGTCGTCATGGCCGGGGCACACACGGGCACGGTGGCAGGGCAGTGGAGTCTCATCACAGCGGGCGATGGGCCTGGCGCCGGGCCCAGCGGGCTGTCCGGTAACCGGACGAGGCCTCTGAGCCCTGAATCTTTCGATGCAATCTTGCCGTCAAGGTTGGGGCAAGAGGGGTTCTGTCCTTCGAGTCTCTGCCGCCTGCTTGCCCGACCTCTGCGGCCACTTGGGGGCCTGGAGCCGATCGGGTGCGCAGTCGTTGCATCAACGCTTGTGGCCGGTGGCTGATGTTCGCTCAGCTCGCTGGCTGGTCCTCGATACAGGGCCGCCGGCCGTTCCGGTGACGCTGCCGTGGCGGGTAAAATTCCCGCAAATCAAGCACTTGCAATCGTCACATGGAGCGCCGGATTATAGGGGCCAAACCTGCGCCCGGCGCCACCGGAAACGGCGCCGGGCGGCGTGCGGCCGATACCTTGCCGGCCGCACCACCGCCGGCCGTGCGCAGGCTGCGCGTGGACGCTGACGCCGCCGGCCAGCGCCTGGACAACTTTTTGCTTCGCCTGCTCAAGGGCGTGCCCAAGACCCACATCTACCGCGTCATTCGCAGCGGGGAGGTGCGCGTCAACCGGGGCCGGGCAGCAGCCGACACCCGCCTGGCCGACGGCGACGAGGTGCGGGTGCCGCCCGTGCGGGTGGCCCGGCGTGAACAGGCGGCCCCTGCGCCGGCGCGCAACTTCCCCCTGCTGTTCGAGGATGCTCACCTGCTGGCGGTGGACAAGCCCGCCGGTGTGGCGGTGCATGGCGGCAGCGGCGTCAGCTCCGGCGTGATCGAGCAGCTGCGTCAGGCCCGCCCGGACGCGCGCTTCCTTGAACTGGTGCACCGCCTGGACCGCGAGACCTCCGGCGTGCTGCTGGTGGCCTGCCGGCGCAGCGCGCTGGTTCACCTGCAGGACCAGTTTCGCGCCCGCGGTGCCGACAAGGTGGTGGGCAAGACCTACACCGCCCTGGTGGTGGGGCAGTGGCCCGAGCGCCTGAAGGTCATCGACACGCCGCTGCACAAGTTTCTGACGCCAGAAGGAGAGCGTCGGGTGCGCGCCACCACCGCGGACGATCCAGAGGGCGTCTACGCCCTGACCCTGGTGCGCGTGGTGCAGCGCCTGGCGGGCTACACCCTGCTGGACGTCACCATCAAGACCGGCCGCACCCACCAGATCCGCGTACACCTGGCTGGCGCGGGCCATCCCATCGCCGGTGACGACAAGTACGGGGATTTCGCGCTGAACAAGCGATTGGCGCGTGGTGGGCAGGGGCGGCTGGAGCGCATGTTCCTGCACGCCCGCCGCTTGCGCTTCGTGCACCCGGCCACGGCCGAGACGGTGGAACTGGCTTCGCCGCTGGCGGCGGACTGTGCAGCATTTCTGCGTTCGCTCCAGAATCCGGGCCCTGTCGACTGCACCCAGCGCATCGCCCGGGGTCCTGCCGATCCCGACGCCACCCGCACATGACCCGACGATTCGACCTCATCGCCTTCGACTGGGACGGCACGCTGTTCGACAGCACGGCCCTGATCGTGCGGTCCATCCAGGCCGCCTGCCAGGAGGTGGGTACCGCCGTGCCCAGTGACGAGCGGGCCGCGTACGTCATCGGCCTGGGGCTGCGGGACGCGCTGCTGCATGCGGCGCCGGGTTTCCCGCAGGAGCGCTATGCCGAGCTGGGCAACGCCTACCGCCGGCATTACTTCCAGCATCAGCACGACCTGGTGCTGTTCGACGGCGTGCTGCCCATGCTTCACGCCCTGAAGGAGCGCAATCACTGCATCGCGGTGGCCACGGGCAAGAGCCGGCGCGGGCTGGACGAGGCCCTGGCGACGGTGCAGCTCAAGGGCCTGTTCGACAGCACCCGCACGGCCGACGAGACGGCCTCCAAACCCGACCCGCTGATGTTGAATGAACTGATGGCCGAACTGGGGGTGTCGCCGCAGCGCACCCTGATGATCGGAGACACCACGCATGACCTGCTGATGGCCCGACAGGCCGGCGTGGCCTCGGTGGCGGTGAGCTACGGGGCGCACGAGCACGCGGCTTTCGAGACCTACGCGCCGCTGCACGTGGCGCACTCGGCGCCTGACCTGCACGATTGGCTGGTGCAGCATGGCTGAACACCCCTTCATGTCTTCCCCTGCAGCGCCTGACGGCGTGGATCTCTGCGCGTCGGCAGACCTGCAGGACGGTGGCCGGGCCTTCGTGTTCGACGTGGAAGAGCACGGCCGGCCGGTGCGTGCCTTTGCGCTGCGCCACGGCGGCGCCGTGGTGGCCTACCTGAACCGCTGCGCACATGTGCCCGCCGAGATGGACTGGCAGGAGGGCGAGTTCCTGGACAGCGACCGCCGCTTCATTCAGTGCTCCATCCACGGCGCGGCCTACTCGCCGCACAGCGGGCGCTGCGTGGCCGGCCCCTGCGGCCGAGGCCGGCTTACCGCCTTGAGCGTGGCCGAGCAGGCCGGACGGGTCGCTTGGTATCCTTCTGCGACCCTTCGCCCTGTCTCCTTTGACGACCCTGCCCCAGGGGCCTCCTGATGAACGACCACCACGACGCGCCACCCCCCAAGACCCCGGTGGCCGAGGACTCCACGGCCGCTCAGACCGTACCGCCGGGCGATGCCCCGGGGGCCGCCGTGGCTTCCGCCCGGCCCGCAGTGGAGGAAGCGCTGTCCTCACGTGCTGCGGCTTCGGGCCTGACGACGGCAGGTCTGGAATCGCGCCTGGACCTTCTGGCCGGTGAACTCCTGCGGGACCGCCGAACCGAACGCCGCTGGCGCGTGTTCTTCCGCCTGGCCTGGCTGGGCCTGGCGCTGGCCGTGGCCTGGGCGCTGTTTGCCAAGCAGGTGCACGTGAGCGCGCCCACGGCACCGCACACCGCCTTGCTGGAGATCCGCGGCGAGATCGCCATGGACACCGAGGCCAGCGCCGACCTGCTGGTCACGGCGCTGCGCAACGCCTTCGAAGACCCGGGCGCCCAGGCCGTGGTGCTGCGCATCAACTCGCCCGGTGGCAGCCCGGTGCAAAGCGGCATCGTCAATGACGAGATCCGGCGGCTGAAGGCCTTGCACGGCAAGAAGGTGTACGCCGTGGTGGAGGAGATCTGCGCCTCCGGGGCCTACTACATCGCCGTGGCTGCTGACGAGATCTATGTGGACAAGGCCAGCCTGGTGGGCAGCATCGGCGTGCTCATGGACGGCTTCGGCTTCACCGGCCTGATGGACAAGCTGGGCGTGGAACGCCGCCTGCTCACCGCGGGTGAGCACAAGGGCATGCTCGACCCCTTCAGCCCGCAGACCGAGAAGGAGCGCGCCTTCGCCAAAGCCATGATCGATCAGGTGCACCGTCAGTTCATTGAAGTGGTGAAGGCGGGCCGGGGTGAGCGCCTGAAGGAAGCGCCCGAGACCTTCTCCGGCCTGTTCTGGAACGGCGAGGAGGCCGTGAAGATGGGCCTGGCCGACCACATCGGCAGCCTGGACCATGTGGCGCGCGACGTGATCAAGGCCGCGGACATCGTGGACTACACGCCCAAGGACAACGTGGCCGAGCGCCTGGCCAAGCGCTTTGGCGCCGCCGTGGGGGCGGGGGCCGTGCGGGCCCTGAAGACCACGGTGGAACTGCGTTGAGCCCGGGCATCGCTCTGCAGCACCTGCTGCCCAAACAGGCCTTGACGTCGCTGATGGGCTGGCTGGCCGGTGCGCGCGGCGGTGCGGCCACCACCGCGACCATCCGCGCCTTCGTGCGGCGCTACGGCGTGAACATGGCCGAAGCCGCGCAGCCGGACGCGGCCGCCTACTCCACGTTCAACGAGTTCTTCACCCGGGCGCTCCAGCCGGGTGCCAGGCCGCTGGCCCAGGCGGACCTGATCTGCCCGGTGGACGGGGCCATCAGCCAGTTCGGCGCCATCGACGGCGACCGCATCTTCCAGGCCAAGGGCCACCACTACACCACCCAAGCCCTGGTGGGGGGCGACGGCGCCCTGGCGGCCCACTTCCATCAGGGCTTGTTCGCCACGCTGTACCTGAGCCCGCGCGACTACCACCGCATCCACATGCCCTGCGCCGGCCGGCTGCTGCGCATGATCCACGTGCCGGGTGATCTGTTCTCGGTGAATCCCGCCACGGCACAAGGCGTGCCCGGCCTGTTCGCCCGCAACGAGCGCGTGGTCTGCGTGTTCGACGGCGAGGCCGGCCCCTGGGTGCTGGTGCTGGTGGGGGCCACCATCGTGGGCAGCATGGCCACGGTCTGGCATGGGGTGGTGAACCCGCCCCGGCCCGGCACCGTGCGCGAGTGGACGTATCACGATCAGGACATCCGCCTGGCCCAGGGCCAGGAGATGGGGCGCTTTCTGCTGGGCTCCACCGTCGTGATGCTGTTCCCGCGCCCACCCGAAGGCGGTACCCGCTTGAACTTCAACCCGGCCTGGGCGCCGGGCCGCCCCATCCGACTGGGCGAGACCATGGCCACGCGCACGTGAAGCCGGCGCGCTGGGCCCCCGTGCTGCTGTGGGTGGTGCCCGGCCTGTGGTCTTCGAACTACCTGATCGCCCGCGCCAGCCACGGCGTCATCGCCCCGCACGCGCTGGCCATGGGCCGCTGGGCGCTGGCTCTGGCGTTGATGCTGCCCTTCGTGGGCGCTGCGCTGTGGCAGCAACGCGAGGCCGTGCGGCGCGAGTGGCGCCATCTTCTGGTCTTGGGCGCCCTGGGCATGTGGGTTTGCGGGGCCTTCGTCTACCAGGCGGGCCACACCACCAGCGCCACCAACATCGCGCTGCTGTACGCCGTGGCCCCCGTGGCCATCACCGCGGTGAGCCTGCGCCTGCTGGGCGAACGCATGGCTGCCGCGCAGCGGGTGGGGGTGGCGCTGGCGCTGAGTGGCGTGGTGTTCATCATCGCCAAGGGTGACATCGACAACCTGCTGGCCGTTCGGCTGGCGGTGGGCGACGCCTGGGCCCTGGTGGCGGCGGCCTGCTGGGTGGCCTACTCCGTGCTGCTCAAGCATTGGCCTTCCACGCTCGGCCCGGCGGTGCGCCTGGCGGCCATCATCACGGGTGGCTTGCTGGTGCTGGCGCCTTTCACCCTGGCCGAAGCCCTGTGGGTGGAGGCCACGGTCTGGAGCCTGCCGGCCCTGGGCCTGGTGGTGGCCGGCGCGGTGCTGCCCGGCGTGCTGTCGTACACCGCCTACTCCTATCTGCAGCGCGAACTGGGCGCCTCGCGCACGGCCTTGCTGCTGTACCTGTCGCCCGTGTACGGTGCGTTGGGCGCCTGGATGGTGCTGGGCGAACCGCCGGGCTGGTACCACGCGGCGGGCGCGGCGCTCATCCTGCCCAGCATCTGGCTGGCCACCCGGCCAGCCGGGCGTTGACCGCCGGGCCTTCTTGAAAGGGACAGGGCCTGCGCCGGCTGGGCCGGCCTGCACAATGCCGGCATGGGAACCTTGTATCTCGTCCGCCATGGCCAGGCCTCGTTCGGGGCCGAGGACTACGACCGCCTGAGCGACCTTGGCCACCGCCAGTGTGCGCAACTGGGCGCCTGGATGCAGGCCCGCGGCCTGCGCTTCGAGGCCGTGCTGCGCGGCAGCCTGCGCCGGCACCGGGAGTCCCTGGAAGCCCTGGCCTCGAACCTGCCGGGCTTGCCGGATGCGCTGGAGTGGCCAGGCCTGAACGAATACGACAGCGAGGCCGTGGTGCGCAGCGTTCATGCGGGCGAACTGCCCCGGCCCGACACGCCCGAGGCCTACCGGCTGCACTTCCGCCTGCTGCGCGAGGGCCTGGCGCGCTGGATGGCGGGTCAGGTGCAGCCGGCGGGCATGCCCAGCTGGCAAGGGTTCCTGCAGGGCGTGACCAGCGCGCTGGACCACGTGCGCACCCGGCACCAGGGCGACGTGCTGCTGGTGTCCAGCGGCGGGCCGATCTCCACCGCCGTGGCCCATGTGCTGGACGCGCCGCCCACCACCGCCATCGAGTTGAACCTGCGCATCCGCAACAGCGCACTGACCGAGTTCGCCTTCACGCCCAAGCGGCACATGCTGGTGACCTACAACACCCTGCCGCACCTGGACCACCCCGAGCGGCATTCCTGGGTCACCTTCACCTGAGGATGCCGCTAGGCGAGTCAGAGTCGTTCCTTCGCCCTGCAGCGTCCTGGACGAGACCAGCCACCTCTTCAATCCGGCCCGCCGCTTTGAAGGTACGCTGTGCAGCGGTTGCGGCCCTTCGACCGGGGTGGTCGAGTTCACGGTGTCCGCCACATCGCAATCATTGAGCGTGGCGACTGCGCGCGGCGCAGGACGACCAGTCCCGAGGGTGCTGCAGACCTTCTGAGGATGACGGTGCCCGCCCCAGACCATGACTGGCAAGAGTCACCGCCAAGCTCCACGGCGAGCCGGCGCGTGAAGTACTAGGGGATTGCCCTATGACTCGGAGTCTCTATATTTGTCAACCAAAGTGTAAACTACCAAGTCAATGAGGAATCGCACATGGGCGCGCCGCTGAAGAATCCCCCGGTCTACTTCACGGTGGCACAGGTGCGCTTCAACCCGCTGCTGAAGCTCACCGAGTTCCTGCCTTCCATCCAAGAGGGTCTGCGCAATGCCGGCTTTCCCGCCTTCACGGTGCACACAACCATCGCGATACAGCTCGCCGTCAAGGACGGCCAGACCATTCCTCAGCCCTTTCCACATGAGCAGTACCTGTTCGCCAACGTCGAGCAGACCCACTGCTTCGTCCTGAGCTCTGATTCGCTCACGTTCCAGTCGACCGACTACGGGACCTACGAGAGGTTCTCCGAAGTCTTCCTGGAAGGGCTTGCCTTGGTCCACAAGGAAGTCGCGCTCGCCTTCACAGACCGCGTCGGGTTGCGCTATCTCGACCATGTTTTTCCCAAGGCGGGGGAAAGCCTGGCGCTGTACTTTGCATCAGGGGTCCAAGGCTTGAGTGCTCAGCTTGGCGGGCAGCCGGTGCACTCGTACTCGGAGGCGCTCAACGCCGTCGGTAACGTGATGCTGCGTGCGAGGGTCGTCATTCAGAACGGCGGCCTTGGCTTTCCTCCCGACCTCCTTCCTCAAGGGATGGCGGTACAGCAGCGCTTCCAGCAAGCTCAGGGCATGCACGCTATCTTGGACACCGATGGCTATGTTGAAGGCCGAGTGCTCTTCTCGCTCGACGCGGTTCGCCAGCGCTTGCACTCCATCCATGAGGTCATCGGAGCAGCGTTCAAAGCGACTGTGACCGAACACGCACTTGAAGTCTGGAACGAAGCATGATTGGCCTCCTACCCGTCCCCGCGTCAGCGGACTTCGCGGCAGTCCACTACCGCCCAGTCCCTGCGGTCTACAGCCGCGTTCAGGTCTTGGAGCGGCCACTTCCCCTTCAGGTGGTCGGAACTGGCGGCGTGGCCAGCGCGCAGTTCGTGCGGGAGGCCTTCGGCTACCAGCCATACGAAGTGCTGGAGCAACCGCAGGTCGTTGAAGATGCGCCGTACGCCAAGCTCATGGTGCAGGTGAAGTCTGGCTTCGGCCGCACCATGTCGCGGCTGCCCGAGGTCTTTGGCGTGTCGCGCCAGACGCTCTACAACTGGCTCGAAGGCGAGACACCGAAGGCTGTCCACCAAGAGCGACTTCGGCAACTTGCAGAAGCTGCAAACGTCTTCGCTGACCTCGGCGTCAAGCCGACGACACCCATGCTTGACCGGGCGGTGGCCCAGGGCAAGTCGTTCCTGCAGTTGATGGCATCCGGTGCCAACGGCCAAGAGGCTGCGAAGAAACTCATCCGCATCGTCCAGCGAGGTGCCGACTCGCGCGCCCAGCTGGACGCCCTCCTGGAGGGACGCAAGGCGAAGCTCTCAGCCTCCGGCATTGGTGCTCCAGCGCTCGATGAAGACGCCTGACAACGTATGCCCGAACAGTTGCCGCAGTGGACACGCGACACGAGCTGGCGGCAGGGCCATGTCCTGCCGCAGGATGCTGCAGCCCGCTTCGGGCTGACAAACGCCGCAGACCCAGGCTCGACCTGTGCCGTGGTCATCGCCCACGATTGCGACCTGGCAAACGACAGCTTGGAGGCCGAGCCGTATGTCGAGGTCATCGTCGGGCGCACGGTCGCCGCTGCGAACGGCAACTTCTCCTGGGGCAAGGCCCCACGGACCTTGCACTACCCAGTGCAGTGCGAAGGAGCGCCGACCTTCGTTGAGCTGGTCGCGACTGAAAAGGTCACCCTTCGCAAGGCCGAACTGGCTTCGTTCGAGCCGGACCCGCGCTTCAGCGTGGACGGCCAGACCCTTGCGGTGCTGCGCAGTTGGCTCAGTGCTAGGTATGAACGCGCAGCCTTCGCCGATGCGTTCGTGACTCGGATGAGGGAAACGAAGGCTGATGCCAAGTTGGCCAAGGCCCTAGAAGCTCACGGGAAGAATGTGTCATTCACCTACTTCGACGTTGACAAGGGCCAGTGCGTCGAACGGCTCGAGGGCGACCCATACTCGTTGAAGGTGGTCCTGGTCTTCAATCCTGGCGACGACCCAGATGCTGCAGCAGATGCCGCTGAGGAAGCGGCTGAGGCCGTCGAGAAGGCGCTGCGCGGACGGCTCCCAGAGGGAGGCACAGCTATCCGGCTCGATGCCTGCTTCGCAATCTCCGAAGACGACATCTCAGTGAGTCAGGCCAGAGTGCTCAACCACTGGCGCCTGGAGTACATGACCCACCGCGCCGAAGGAGAGCAGCTCGGGCCTCCTGCGGACTGACGCCCCCGCTCAGAGGCCCCTTTCCCACAATAGAGACGCTTCCAGATAGCTGCCCGTACCAAGGGCCAGGTGCGTTGGCGCGTCCCCAGGCCCCTGACGGGTGGTGCTAGGCCGGCCCAGTTGCCTCAGGCATACGGTGCACGAGTACCTTCGATGTAGCAGCTGGCGGCCGACCGGCATGAGCAGCCGCGGCGGCGCGCTTCATCTTGAATGTCAGCTTCCGGACGCCGCGGTCGTCGGCGCACGATTCCAGAATGGCTGCTGCCAGTCTGTAACGGTCACCTCAGCCGCAGCCGCCACAACGCCCCGCTTGTCACTCGCCCTGGCGCTGGCTGCCCACAAAGGTCCATCAGGCGGTCAAGCCGTCAACAGCCCCCGTCAGCAGCCCCCGCGTCTCGATGAAGCGCACCACCTCGGCCAGGCCCTCGCGGGTCTTGAGGTTGGTCATGACGTAGGGCCTGCGGCCGGCGTGGTCGGGGCGCATGCGCCGGGTGTCGGCTTCCATCACCGCCAGATCGGCGCCCACATGGGGCGCGAGGTCGGTCTTGTTGATGACGAACAGGTCGCTCTTGGTGATGCCCGGGCCGCCCTTGCGCGGGATCTTCTCGCCAGCGGCCACGTCGATGACGTAGATGGTCAGGTCCGACAACTCGGGGCTGAAGGTGGCGGCCAGGTTGTCGCCACCGGACTCGATGAAGACGATGTCGGCCTGCGGGAACTGGGTCAGCATCCGGTCCACCGCCTCCAGGTTGATGGAGGCGTCCTCGCGGATGGCCGTGTGCGGGCAGCCGCCGGTCTCCACGCCCATGATGCGCTCGGGCTCCAGGGCGCCGGCCACGGTGAGCAGGCGCTGGTCTTCCTTGGTGTAGATGTCGTTGGTGACCACCACCAGGTCCCAGCGCTCGCGCATGGTCTTGCACAGCATCTCCACCAGGGTGGTCTTGCCGGAGCCTACCGGGCCGCCCACGCCCACGCGCAGGGGCGGGAGCTTCTTCGTGCGGCCAGGGACGGCATGCAGTTTGGGGTTCATGGCAGGTCTGTGGCAGTGGTGAGGGACGTCAGGTGCGCAAGTTCGCAAGAGCAGGGTCAGGAGATCAAGGTCAGGATCGGAAGAGCCGGGAGTACTGGCTTTCATGTCGCGCTGAAAGAATGGCAAGGCCGGGCGTGAAGGCTTGGCGCTCGTGGTCCGGCAAGGCCAGTGCCTGCTGCACCGCGCTGGGGATGGCCTGCGTCAGCCGGGTGAGGATGCGCTGCGCGGCGGCTTGCCCCAGCGGCACGGACTTCATCGCCGCCTGCGCCATGTTCTCGGCCCAGCCGAAGGCCAGGGCGAGCAGTGCCGAGGCGGTGGCGCCTTGTACGTCGTCTGTCGCGCCGTCTGTCGCGGGACCTTCGCCCTGGTCTTCGGCCAGTGGCTCATGGGCGCAGGCCAGGGCGCACGCCAAGGCAAAGGCCACGGGCCAGGTGGGCGCGGGCGACAGCTCGGCGCAGCAGGCCAGGCGAGGGTCGCCCGCGTGCTCGCCGTTGCGCAGCCATTCCACCAGCGAGCGCCCCATCT
>JBMLPD010000412.1:0-1285 GCA_049242285.1 Rubrivivax sp. | reverse complement strand
TCGGTGCGCAGCACTTCCAGCATCTCGGCGCGCACCAGCCGCATGATCAAGGCCAGCTGGAACACCGACAGCGTCACCGCCGGCAGCACCAGGTGCTTCCAGCCGTCCACCGTCAGCAAGCCGGTGGTCCAGGTGCCAAAGGCCACGGTGTCGCCGCGGCCGAAGCTCGGCAACCACTTCAGCATCACGGCGAAGAACAGGATCAGCAGGATGCCGATCAGGAAGGTGGGCAGCGACACCCCCAGCAGCGACACCATCATCACCGCCTGCGAACCAAAGGTGCCCCGCTTCAGCGCCGCGTACACCCCCAGCGGAATGCCCACCAGCAGCGCGATCACGGCCGCCACCAAGGCCAGTTCCAGCGTGGCCGGGAAGCGCTCGGCAATCAGTGAGGACACCTTGCGCCCCTGGCGCAGGCTCAGGCCGAACTCGCCTTGCACCGCATTGCCCACGAACTTGGCGAACTGAACGGGAAACGGCTGGTCCAGGCCCAGGTCCTGGCGCAACTGGTCGCGCTGCTCCTGCGTGGCATCCTGCCCCAGCAGGCTGGTGACCGGGTCTCCCACGTACTGGAACAGCATGAACGCCAGGAAGGCCACCGTGAGCATCACGATGACGGCCTGCATCAGCCGGCGAAGAATGAAGACGAGCATGACCGAGGTGAGTTCAGCACAGGGGCTCGACGCCGAGGGTGACCCCCCGGCAGCCGAAAGCCTGGCTCCATGAAAGCAAGCCTGCGATGATGCGTCAAACCACGACGGGGCCCCAAGGGGGAAAGCCCCAAGGCCTGCAGGATCTTTCTTGTGATCAGGAGCCCCACAAGGTGGACAGCGGCGCGGCCCACAGACCATCACCCAAGGGCAGGGTCTCGGTGCCGTCGTACAACAACGCGCCCATCTTGAACAAGCCGCCCGCGCGGCCGGCCCATTTCCTCAGCCCGCGCAGATCGGCCTCCCGGACAGTGGCCGCAGCCTTGACTTCCACGCCCGGCACCTGCCCGACAGCGTTCTCGATCACGATGTCGACCTCAAACTGGTCGGCATCGCGGTAAGTCATCAGGCGGTAATCACTGTCGGACGTGGTGGCATGCTTGAGCAACTCCGCAAAGACAAAAGTCTCGAGCACGCGGCCGAAGCGCGTGCGGTCTTGAGCCACGGCGTCCACGTCCAGGTCGAGCAAGGCCGCCAGCAAGCCAGCGTCCAGCGTCCAGCGTCCAGCAACTGCAATTTTGGCGTCTTGACCACGCGGCCGGGCCTGTTTCGCGCCCAGACTTCCAGCCGCTGCA
>JBMLPD010000411.1:0-27336 GCA_049242285.1 Rubrivivax sp. | reverse complement strand
GCTACATCGACACCGAGATCAACCACCACCACTGGAAGACCGAGGCCGGCCAGAAACTGGTGCAGATGCTGCCGCGCAAGCGCGTGGGTCAGCCCCAGGACCTGGATGCCGCCCTCATGATGCTGTGCGCCAACGAAAGCCACTTCATCAACGGCGCGGTGATCCAGGCCGACGACGGCTTCGGGGTCTGAGGGCCAGGCGCGATGCGATTCACCCTGCCCGAAGACAAGAAGCTCACGCACGAGATGGTGATCCCCATCCGCTGGGGCGACATGGACGCCATGGGCCATGTCAACAACACGGTCTACTTCCGGTACCTCGAGATCGTTCGGCTGGATTGGCTCTATGCCGTGGGCGCGGCGGCCAGCCCCGGGGCCGGGCAGGGCCCGCTCATCGTCAATGCCTTCTGCAACTTCATCCGGCAGCTGGAGTTCCCCGGCGACATCCTGGCCAGGCACTACGTGTGCAACCCGGGGCGCAGCAGCTTCGACACCTACCTGACGCTGGAGCGCACCGACGAGCCCGGCGTCGTCTATGCCGAGGGGGGCGCCACCACGGTATGGTCGGACTACGCCGCCAGGAAGTCGGCACCCTTGCCGGACTGGCTGCGGAAGTTGGTCAGCTGAGCGGATCAGCCGAGGGCGTGGCCCCGGCAGCGCGGTGCCCGGCGGCGGCCGGCCTGCAGGCCCGTCACAGCAGCGCGTAGGTGGTGGTGGCATGGGCCGCCAGGCGGCCGTCGGGGGTCAGGCACTCGATCTCTCCGAAGGCCAGGTTCTTGCCTTTGCGCAGCACGGTGCACACCACGCGCAGGCAGGCCGTGTCCGCCGGCACCGGGCGCAGGAAGCTGGTCTGCAACTGCACCGTGGTCATGGGGCGGAAGGCGCCTTCGGCGGCGGTCAGCGCCAGCACCATGGCCGTGTCGGCTGCTGCCAGCATCGCCTGCCCGCACAGCACGCCACCGCCGTGAACCAGTGGCGCGGTGACGGGCAGCTCCAGCACCGTCTGCTGCGGCCCGGCCTCGACCACCCGCAGCCCCAGCGCCACGATCCAGGGCGCGGCCACCTTGTGCAGGGTGGCGTCCAGCAGGTTTCGAAGTTCAGGCGCGGTGCTGTTCATGGGCGTGGCAGGTTGGCAGTGCACAGGGGCGGTGCTGGAAGTGTCGCCCAGGCCCGGTCCCGGGGCTGTACGCATCGCGCGCCGTCAGCCCGCACCAAGCCGGCGCGGGATAATCCGCTCGTCACCCTCCATCAAGAGCGACCATGAACAAGATCTATCCCAGCGCCGCCAAGGCGCTTGAAGGCGTCGTCCACGACGGGCAGTTGTTCGCCGTGGGCGGCTTCGGCCTGTGCGGCATCCCCGAGGCTCTGATCGCCGCCCTGCGCGACAGCGGCACCAAGGACCTGACGGTCATCTCCAACAACGCGGGCGTGGACGGCTTCGGCCTGGGCCAGTTGCTTCAGACGCGGCAGATCCGCAAGATGATCTCCAGCTACGTGGGTGAGAACAAGGAGTTCGAGCGCCAGTACCTGGCCGGCGAACTGGAGCTGGAGTTCACGCCCCAGGGCACCCTGGCCGAACGCCTGCGCGCCGGCGGTGCCGGCATCCCCGCCTTCTTCACCCGCACCGGTGTGGGCACGCAGGTGGCCGAGGGCAAGGAGCTGCGCGAGTTCGACGGCCACACCTACGTGATGGAGCGCGCCCTGGTGCCCGATGTGTCGCTGTCCAAGGCCTGGAAGGCCGACAAGTCCGGCAACCTGGTCTACCGCCGCACGGCCCGCAACTTCAACCCCGCGGTGGCCATGGCCGGCAAGATCAGCGTGGTGGAGGTGGAGGAGATCGTCGAGACCGGCGCGCTGGACCCGGACGCCATCCACCTGCCCGGCATCTACGTGCACCGCCTGGTGCTCAACGCCACCCCCGAAAAGCGCATCGAAAAGCGCACCACCCGCGCCAAGGAAGGAGTCTGACCATGGCCTGGACCCATGACGAAATGGCGGCCCGCGCCGCCCGCGAGCTGCAAGACGGCTTCTACGTGAACCTGGGCATCGGGCTGCCGACGCTCGTGGCCAACTTCGTGCCCGCCGACATCGAGGTCTGGCTGCAAAGCGAGAACGGCATGCTGGGCATCGGCCCGTTTCCCACCGAGGACGAAGTGGATGCCGACCTCATCAACGCCGGCAAGCAGACCGTGACCACCATCGCCGGCTCCAGCATCTTCGGCAGCCACGACAGCTTTGCCATGATCCGCGGCGGCAAGATCAACCTGTCCATCCTGGGCGCCATGCAGGTCAGCGAGAGGGGCGACCTGGCCAACTGGATGATCCCGGGCAAGATGGTCAAGGGCATGGGCGGCGCCATGGACCTGGTGGCCGGCGTGAAGAGCGTGGTGGTGCTGATGGAGCACGTGGCCAGGAAGAAGGACGGCGGCATCGACCTCAAGATCCTGCCGCAGTGCACCCTGCCGCTCACTGGCGTGGGCGTGGTGGACCGCATCATCACCGACCTGGCCGTGCTGGACGTCACCCCGCACGGGCTGAAGGTGGTGGAGATGGCGCCGGGCGTCACGCGCGAGGAACTGCAGTCCAAGACGGGCGTGCCGCTGCAGTGAGCTGCGCCCCTGCACAGGAGCACTCGATGGACCTGGGAATGTTCCGGGTCGCGAAAGCGGCCCTTTTCCTTGGTGCTGCCGCGATCATTGGCCTGGCGGGCTGCGCCGCGCCACCCGATGCTGCAGCGCCCGCTGTCCCACCCATGCCCGAGGGGCCTTCGGGCCTGACAGCCAAGCCGGGTTGGACCAGCCAGCGCTTCATGGTGGCGGCCGCCAACCCGCTGGCCACCGAGGCCGGCTACCAGGTGCTCAAGGCCGGCGGCACGGCCGTGGACGCCGCCGTGGCGGTGCAGATGGTGCTGACGCTGGTGGAGCCGCAGTCCAGCGGCATCGGCGGCGGGGCCTTCCTGTTGCACTGGGACGGACGCGCCGTGCGCGCCTGGGACGGGCGCGAGACCGCGCCGGCGGCCGCCGATGAGCGCCTGTTCCTGCAGCCCGATGGCAAGCCCATGCCTTTCCAGCAGGCCGTGGTGGGGGGGCGCGCAGTGGGCGTGCCGGGGGCGGTGCGCATGTTGGAGGCCGCCCACCGTGCCCATGGCAAGTTGTCCTGGGCGCGCCTGATGGAGCCGGCCATCCGCCTGGCCGAGGAGGGCTTTGCCGTCAGCCCGCGCCTGCACACGCAACTGAAAGCGGAACAGGCGCTGAAGGCCACACCCAACGCGGCGGCCTACTTCTATGGTGCCGACGGTCAGCCCCACCCCGTGGGCCACCGCCTGCGCAACCCGGCGCTGGCGCAGGTGCTGCGCCTGATGGCGGCGCAGGGCAGCGCAGCCTTGCATGCCGGGCCGGTGGCGGACGATGTGGTGCGCCGCGTGCGCGAGCATCCCCTCAACCCGGGGCGCCTGACGGCAGCCGATCTCGCTGCCTACGCCCCGCGCGAGCGCGAACCGCTGTGTACCGACTGGCGGGCCTACCGCATCTGCGGCTTTCCGCCGCCGTCCTCGGGCCATCTGGCGGTGCTGCAGATCCTGGGCGTGCTTGACGCCCTGGGCCCGGCCGCCCCCGGCCCGGGCCCGGAAGGCCCCAGCAGCACCGCCTTCCTGCACCGCTACACCGAAGCCGCGCGCCTGGCCTTTGCCGACCGGGCGCAGTACGTGGCGGACCCGGACTTCGTGCCCGCCCCCGGCGGACGCTGGACTTCCCTGCTGGACCCCGGCTATCTGCGCTCGCGCGCCGCGCTCATCGGCCCGGTCAGCATGAGGACGGCGCAACCCGGTCAACCCCCTGGCGCGCAACAGCTCTCGCACGGCCCCCAGCCCGACCAGCCCGAGTTCGGCACCAGCCACCTCAGCATCGTGGACGGTGAGGGCCGCGCCCTGGCCATGACCACCACCATCGAGGCGGTGTGGGGTTCCCGCCTGCTGTCCGATGGCGGGACGGGCCTGCCCGGTGGATTTCTGCTGAACAACCAGCTCACCGACTTTTCTTCCGCCCCCAGTGATGCGCAGGGCCGGCCCATCGCCAACCGGGTGGAGCCGGGCAAGCGTCCGCGCTCCAGCATGAGCCCGACGCTGGTATTCGACCGCCGCGACGGCCGATTCCTGATGAGCCTGGGCTCTCCTGGCGGTGCGGCCATCATCCATTTCACCGCCAAGACCTTGCTCGGCACGCTGGCCTTCGGCCTGGACGTGCAGCGCGCCATCGACTTGCCCAACTTCGGCAGCTACAACGGCCCCACGGTGCTGGAGAAGGGCCGGTTCGACGCGGTCACGGTGGAGGCGCTGAAGGGGCGCGGCCACGTGGTGCAGGAGATCGATCTCACCAGCGGCCTGCAGGCCATCGAGCGCCGCGGCCGGGGCTGGTTCGGCGGCGCGGACCCGCGGCGCGAAGGCGTGGTTCGGGGGGATTGAGCTTCAGCCCGTCAGCGCCTTGCCCACGCGGGCGACCACGTCGTCCCAGCGGCCGGCGCTCGCCTGACGGAACAGCCGCACCGAGGGGTACCAGGGCGATGTTTCGGGCTGCGGCCCACAGCGCCATCAGGTTCCAGGCGTCTGCGCAGTCGGGCGTCTCGTCACGCAGCCGTCGGCACAGGTCTTGGGCCGTGGCGCAACGGTCTTCTGCACGCGCCGGCGCCGCCAGTCGAACAACCTGGGCCGGCAACTGCGCTGGCATGCCGCCTCAGCGCCGCGCAGTCGCCAGGGCGCGCGCGGCTTCGGTCACCAAGGGCGGGCCCCCGTAGATGAAGCCGGTGTAGAGCTGCACCAGGTCGGCCCCCGCGTCGAGCTTGGCGCGCGCGTCGGCGCCCGACATCACGCCCCCGACGCCGATGATGGGGTAGGCGGCGCCCAGGGCCTGGCGCAGGGTGCGGATCACGCGGTTGCTGGCCTCCAGCACCGGCGCACCGGACAGGCCGCCGGCCTCGCCCGCGTGGGCGTGGCCCTGCACCGCCTCGCGCGACAGGGTGGTGTTGGTGGCGATCACGCCGTCGATGCCATGGCGCTGCAGTGTGGCGGCGATGACCTGGATCTGCGCCTCGTCCAGATCGGGCGCGATCTTCAGGAACAGCGGCACCTGCCGGCCATGGGCCTGCTTCAAGGTCTCGCGTCGCTGCTGCAAAGCGCCCAGCAGGGCGTCCAGCGCTTCGTCACCTTGCAGAGACCGCAGGTTCTGGGTGTTGGGGCTGGAGATGTTGACCGTGACGTAGTCGGCATGGGGGTACACACCGTCCAGGCAGGTGAGGTAGTCGTCCGTGGCGCGCTCGATGGGCGTGGCCGCGTTCTTGCCGATGTTCAGCCCGACGATACCGCCCGCGGCGCGGAAGCTGCGGCTGCGCCGCACGTGGGTGATGAAGGCCGCCAGGCCCTCGTTGTTGAAGCCCAGGCGGTTGATCAGGGCCTGTCTTTCAACCAGGCGGAAGATGCGCGGCTTGGGATTGCCCGGCTGCGCCAGCGGTGTGACGGTGCCCACCTCGATGAAGCCGAAGCCCAGCGCGCCCAGGCCGTCGATGCAGCGCCCGTTCTTGTCCAGCCCCGCGGCCAGCCCCAGGCGGTTGGGAAAGCGCAGGCCTGCCACCGTGACGGGGTCGTCCACGCGCGCTTGTTGCCACAGGCATTGCCCCGGCGTGTTCTGCAGTGCCGCGATGGCGCTCAGGGTCAGGTCGTGGGCCTGCTCCGGGTCCAGGCCGAAGAGGAAGGGGCGGGTCAGCGCGTAGGGGAGCAAGGCCATAATCGTCGGATTCTCGCAAACACCGCTCACCCCACGGCCCGTCAAAGGGGCTGCAACCCAGGCCCCGCCGGATGACCCAGGACGAACTCAAGGCCGCCGTCGGCCGCGCTGCCGTGGCTTGTGTGACGCCTGGCGCGGTGCTCGGCGTGGGCACCGGGTCCACCGTCAACAAGTTCATCGACGCCCTGGCCGATGCACGTGTGCCGCTGGCCGGTGCGGTCAGCAGCTCTGAGCAGAGCACGCAGCGGCTCAAGGCCCACGGCTTCACGGTGCTGGAAGCCTGCGCCGTGGAGCGTCTGGCGGTCTACGTGGATGGCGCGGACGAGATCGACGGCCGCGGCCACATGATCAAGGGCGGCGGCGCGGCCTTGACACGCGAAAAGATCGTGGCCGACCTGGCCGAACGCTTCGTCTGCATTGCAGACGAATCCAAGCTGGTGCCGGTGCTCGGCGCCTTCCCGCTGCCGGTGGAGGTGATTCCCATGGCCGCCGCCCAGGTGGCGCGGCGCTTTGCGGCGCTGGGGGGGCAGGCGTCTGTGCGGCCGGGCGCTTTGACCGACAACGGCCACCCCATCCTGGACGTGCGCGGCCTGCGCATCGAAGACCCGCTGGCGATGGAGGCCGAGGTCAACCAGTGGCCAGGGGTGGTTACCGTCGGCATCTTCGCGCGCCACAAGGCACACACCTGCCTGCTGGGCACGGCCTCGGGTGTGCGCACGCTTGTGTTCTGATACGGGCATTCATCTTCATCACTTCAAGGACCGCCGTGGCGAAACCCAACTACTCCTACGAGAAGCGCCAGCGCGAACTTGCCAAGAAGAAGAAGAAGGAAGAGAAGGCGGCGCGCAAGGCGCAAGGAAAGGTCGAGGGTGATGCGGGGCCTGAGACCTCCGACACCTCGGACGATGCGCCGGCGCAGCCTGCCAGCGCAGACAGCCCCGGGTCGGAGTCTGCCGCTGCTTCAGCCCCTGGCGCTGCCTGATTCCCAGGGCCTCATCAGGCCTGGCCCCGACGGATGTGCCTGGCCTGCCGGACCTGCCAGCGTGCTGGGTCCAGCGCGTCCACCAGCTCAGCCTCCAGCGGCATGGGCGTGCCTTCCACCCAGGCTGCCAACATCTGCGCGGCCAGCGGTGCCCAGATCAGCCCCCGCGAGCCCAGCGCCCCGGTGATCCACAGGCCCGGATGCCGCGGGAGCAAGCGGACCTGATCCTGGCGTCCCCCGCTGGCAGCGCAGGCCACCGGCATCGGGCCGATGAGGGGCAGGCGGTCGGGCGTCTGCAGTCGGCAGGACACCCGCCCGTCCACCTTCGCGCCCTCGGCCGGTTGCAGCCCGGTCAGGACGCTCAGGCGTTCCAGGTTCCATCGATGGTCTTCCTGCCGCAGTGACTCGCCTTCGTCCTGATGGCGCAGCCGCGCTCCGAACAGCAGACGTCCGTCAGGCAGCGACACGGCGTAGCCATGGCCGCTGACCGGAAGCCTCAGGGCGCCGTCTGAGGCGAACCAGCTGATCTGCCCGCGCTGGGCCTCCAACGGCCCCAGTCCGGCCCCATCGGGGCCCAGGGGCGCCGCCAGCAGCGGCAGACCGGTCCCTGCGGCCAGCACGACCCAGGGCGCCCGGGCCAGCGGCATTCCGCCGGCGTCCAGCACCGTCCATGAGGCCTCGTCTGGCGCGGGCGGCTGCAGCGCGTGAGCCTTGGCGCCTTGCCGAAGGCACACCCCGGGCGCGGCCAGGGCATGCCGCACCACCGCGCCCGGATCGACCCAGCCGCCTTGCGTGAATTCGATGGCCGGCCCGTTCAAGGCGACACCGGCGCGCAGGCGGGCGTCCTGCAGGCTGAGTGCCTGGGCGTAACCGGTCAGCGCCTCGGATGGTGGCCACGGCACGCCCTGCGCCTGGCTGGGGTCTGGCGCACGCACGGCAAGCAGCCCTTGCACCTCGCCCGGTATATCGCCTGCGCGGATGCCTGGCCCGTAGTGGCGTGCCGCATGCAGGGCGGCGTGCCGGTGCAAGCGCGCATGGATGCCGTCAGCACGGTGCAGCACACCGTGGAAGAGCCCGGCCGGGTTGCCCGAGGCGCCTTGGGCCGGGGCCTGTGCCGCTTCCAGCACCGTGCAGGTCCAGCCCAGGCCTGCCAGGGTTTGGGCGGCGCAGGCGCCGGCCAGGCCCGCACCGATGATCACCGCCTCCCGCGCACCCGTCCAGGGGCCGCTGGGGCGGCCCGGGGGCGTGCCTGGGATGGACCGGGGGCGAAAGTGTGCCACCGTCATCTCCCGCCTGGCGCCGAAGCCGGGCGCCCTGGATACCTCGAAACCTGCGGTGCACAGACCGTCGCGCACGAGACGGGCCACGCTCCAGGTGGCGGCGGTGGCCCCAGGGGCTGCCAGACGGCCCAGGGCGCGCAGCATGCGCGGGTCCCACAGCGCCGGGTTGGCCGAGGGTGCAAAACCGTCGAGATAGAAGGCGTCGAACCGGCCTATCAACTGAGGCAGCAGCACCCGGGCGTCGCCCAGGGCCAGGGTCAGGCGCACGGTCCCGGTGTCATCGGTGTGCAGATCCAGCACGTGCAGGCCCTGGAGCAACGGGGGCCAGGCGGCGATCAGGGCATGCGCCGGGTCCCCGGGGGCGGGGTGGCCGTGTGCCCGAGCCAGGTCTTCGCGGGTGGGGGGATGCAGTTCCAGGGACACGAAGTGCAGGTGGCGGCCCCGCTGCGGATCGGCGCGCCACGCCGCCCAGGTGGCCAGGAAGTTGTGGCCCAGGCCGAAACCGGTCTCCAGCACGGCAAAGTGGCGCCGGCCCTGCCAGCGCAGCGGCAGTCCGTTGCCTTGCAGAAACACATGCCGCGATTGCGCTTGCGCGCCTGCGGCCGGGTGGTAGACGTCGCCATAGTCCAGCGATCGTGGCGTGCCGCTGCTGAAATCGATGCGGGCCGGGTGCAGGGCGGGCGTCCCCATGGCTCGTCTAGCGTTTGGGGCCGGCGACACTTTCCAGCCAGCGCAACAGGGCGTCCCGCACGGGTGCGAGGCTGCGGTAGGCCAGCACCGCATCGCTCATCGTGGCCACGGCCGCATGAAGCGCCGCCGCCTGCGCCGGGCTGCGCAGGGCCTGCCCCAGAGGCTGGACCTCCACCTCGATGGTGAAGACGGCCTGGCCGACTTCGGACACCGGCAAGAAGGTCTGCCGCTCCGTGCGCCACCAGGCCTCCCGGGTGAAATCCGTGGCCGCGCCGCGCGGCCAGCGCAGCGGGTCCACCCGGGCGGGATGTGCGTGCAGCCGAGGGTGCCCCGTGACGTTCCAAACGAAGCGCTCCAAAGGCTGCGCACCGCACACCAGTTTCATCAGGTGCTGCCCTGCCGCCAGCAGCACCTGAGGGTCGGCCACTGGCGCATGGATCTCGTTGAAGTGTCGGCCCACCTTTTCTGCCGGGTCCCAGTGGGAGGGCAGGGCCACCGCCATCCAGGGCACCCGCCCGGTGTCACCCGTCACCACCGCCAGGTCCTGGGCAAAGCTCAGTGCCAGCAGCCCGGCCAGCCGCCACTGCGGTGCCAGGCCCGCCAGACAGCGGGCGATCTCGTCACCCAGGCCAAAGCGGCCCGCTCTGATCTGCTGCGCCTGACCGTCCTGCACTGCGACCCCGAGCTTCAGCGCGGTGGCCTGGCGGCCATCCCATGCGAAGGCCTGGGGATGCTCAAGAGCCGCCTGCTCGCACAGCCGGTGCAGGGCGGGCGCGGCGTCGAAGCCCGGCGCGCCGACCAGCGCCTGGGGGGCGAAGGCACTGAGCACGGCCAGCTTCTCCCGTTGGTGGCGGCACCCCGGCGCCAGGGGGGTGAGGTGGCGGGCTGAGGGCTGCAGGCGACGCAGGCCCGGCTGCATGCGAAACGGCGACAGCACCGCAGCCTCAAGATCGAAGTTCATGCGTTCATCATGCCGCAGACCGTTCGTCATGAGCGCGGCCCCTGGGCGCTCCAGGCCGCAGGCCTCCCAAGACAAAGGGCACCCAGAGGGTGCCCTTGTGAAGACGTTGCCTGCGCCGCAGGCGCCAGGCACAACGCTGCCGCCGCCGATCAGACGCGCTTGCGGTACTCGTGCGTACGGGTGTCGATCTCGACCTTGTCGCCGTCCTCGACGAACAGCGGCACCGAGATCTCGAAGCCCGTGCCCACCAGACGCGCCGGCTTCATCACCTTGCCGGAGGTGTCGCCCTTGACGCCGGGCTCGGTGTTGATCTCGCGCACCACGGTGGTGGGCAATTCCACAGAGATGGCCTTGCCGTCGTAGAAGGTCACTTCCACGCCCATGGAGTCTTCCAGGTACTGGATGGCGTCGCCCATGTTCTCGGCTTCCACCTCGTACTGGTTGTACTCCGTGTCCATGAAGACGTACATCGGGTCGGCGAAGTAGGAGTAGGTGCACTCCTTTTTGTCCAGGATGATCTGGTCCATCTTGTCGTCGGCCTTGAAGACCACCTCGGCGCCACCGCCGTTGAGCAGGTTCTTCATCTTGATGCGCACCGTGGCGGCACCTCGGCCCCCACGGCTGTATTCGGTCTTCAGCACGACCATCGGGTCCTTGCCTTGCATGATCACGTTGCCAGCGCGGATTTCTTGAGCGAGTTTCATGTCGGATGGCGCCCTCGGGGGGCGCGTGCGTGGGAGTGGGGCAGTGCGGCCTGCGGCCCGCCGGACCGACGCTCGTGCGAGCATCTCGCCCACAGGCAGCCGAAGCAGGCCGGGTGGCCTTCAAGCCATTGCGAAACCCCAGATTCTAGCCTGCCAGCGGTTGTGTCGACGCCTTGCCGGGTGGGGCCTCGGTCGCGCCCGCCGGCCCTGTTTCCGGGGCCAGCCCGGGGGACCGCTGTGCCACCAGCTGCAGCAGTTGCGTCACCAGATCCGTCTGAGCCGCCAGGGCCTGCCGGAATCGCTGTGCCCTGGCTGTCCAGGCGGCAAGCTCGGGTGCGCCCCCCTCAAGAAGCGCGCCCGGCACCTGGCCACGCCCGTTCCAGAGGTTCCACAACGCCCGCAAGGCGCTGGTGTCTTCGCTGCGTGGCCCATCGGCGGAGGGCCAGGACAGGAAGAGGTCCAGGAAAGCGTCGGACTTGGCGAAGTGGGCGCCATCCTGCTGGGGATACAACTGCCACAGGAAGGGACGCCCTGCCCAGATCGCCCGCACCAGCGAGTCTTCGCCGCGCACCAGGTTGAGGTCGGCGCTCCACAGCAGGCGGTCGAAATCGCTCTGGCTGAGCCAGGGCAGGTCATGGGTGCGCAACAGCGCTGGCAGCGCCAGACCGTGCACCTGCTGCTGCGCGGGGCCCGGCGTCAGGGCCAGCAAGGTGGGCTGCTGCCCCAGGAAGCGCAGCATCTGCGGCAAAGCCGGGTTGTCGTAGCAGAACAGGACCACGAGCCGCTCCCCGGCGCGAAGGTGCAGCCCCCAGGTACGCAGCCAGCCGTCGCGGTCGAACCGGGCCTGCGCCTCGAAAAGACCGGGCTCGCGGATCAGCCCCCCGGTGGCCGCGGTGAAGCCGGGGTGGAAGAACCACTTCACCAGCCCCGCCCCCGGCCCGTGGAACTGGGGCGAGGGCAGGCGGTGGCAGCGCTCCACCCAGGTTTGCGCACTCAGGTATTCCAGGTTGATCCACACGGGCGGGTTCAATGCACCGGCCATGGCCTGCACGAAGGCCGCAGGCGGGTCGCACGCGAAGGCCTCTATCACCACGTCCCCCGGGGGGAGCACGGGCACGGGCGCGCGCCAGGGTATCCATTCGACGCCTGCAGCCCCTTGGGGAGCCAGCCACTGCAGCGCCGAAGGATCGTCACACCACAGCCGTACCCGGTGCCCGCGACCGGCCAGGTCGGCCGCCAGGCGCCAGCACACGCCGATGTCGCCGAAGTTGTCGATGACCTTGCAGAAGAGGTCGAACAGCAGTGCAGGCCTTGCAGGCGGCGATGGAGGGGGTGATGAAGGCCGAGGCACCACGGGAGTCACCCGCCGGATGATACGGAAGTGGACAATCCGCGTCTGCGCCACCTCAAGGGGCCCCCTTCTGCGGCCCTTGCTCCCGTGACCGAAGCATCCGACACCCCTGCCGCTGCCCGACCGGCCCGCGATCGCTTGCTGGAGGAGGTGGCCGCGCTGCCCAGCCTGCCGGGTGTCTACCGTTACTTCGACGCGCAGGGCGTGGTGCTGTACGTGGGCAAGGCGCGCAACCTGAAGAAGCGCGTCTCCAGCTACTTCCAGAAAGACCACGGCGGCACGCGCATCGGCGCCATGGTGGCCCGCATCGTGCGTCTGGAGACCACGGTGGTGCGCACCGAGGCCGAGGCCCTGCTGCTGGAAAACAACCTCATCAAGGCCCTGAGCCCGCGATTCAACATCTTGTTTCGGGATGACAAGAGCTATCCCTATCTCAAGATCACCGGTCCCGCCGGCACGAGCCCGGACGACCTGCCCTCGCCCGCGCAGCGTTTCCCTCGGGTGGCCTACTACCGCGGCGCGGTGGACCGTCGCCACCGCTACTTCGGGCCCTATCCGGGCGCCTGGGCGGTCAAGGAGACCATTCAGCTCATCCAGAAGGCCTTTCGCCTGCGCACCTGCGAGGACACGGTGTTTGCCAACCGCACCCGGCCGTGCCTGCTGTACCAGATCCGCCGCTGCTCCGGGCCCTGCGTGGGGCTGGTGGACGCACCCAGCTACGCCCGCGACGTGGCTGACGCCGAGACTTTCCTTCTGGGCCGCTCTCAAGAAGTGCTGGACGGCCTGCAGCAGCGCATGATGGCCCATGCCGAGGTGCTGGAATTCGAGAAGGCGGCGGAGATCCGCAACCAGATCTCGGCGCTGTCCCGCGTGCTGCACCAGCAGACCGTGGACCGCAGCAGCCTGGGTGATGACGACCAGGAGGTTGACGTGCTGGCGGTGAAGGTGCAGGGTGGCCGTGCCTGCGTCAACCTGGCCATGGTGCGGGGAGGGCGCCACCTGGGCGACCGGGCCCACTTCCCGCAGCACGTGGACGAAGCCACTGCCGTCAGAGGCGAGCCGCTGGACGAGGCCGACGGACCGGCACCGGCCTCGCCCGAGCAGCAGGTGCTGGAAGCCTTCTTGCTGCAGCACTATGCGGCCCAGCCCGTGCCGGCACTGTTGTTGCTGAGCGATCCGGTGGAGGCGTCGGTGGTGGAGGCGCTGGCGGCTCTGGCCGGGCGCCGCGTGCAGGTGCAGCACCAGCCTCGCGGCCAGCGCAAGGTCTGGCTGGAGATGGCGCGGCAAGGTTGTGGCCTCGCCTTGTCCCGCCTCTTGTCCGAGGAGGGCTCGCAGCGCGAGCGCACCCGGGCCCTGGTCGATGCCCTGGACCTGGATGTGGCCGATCTCGACCGCCTGCGTGTCGAGTGCTTCGACGTCAGCCACACGGCGGGTGAAGCCACGCAGGCCTCTTGCGTGGTCTACGAGGGGCACGCCATGCGGCCGGACCAGTACCGTCGCTTCAACGTGGAGGGCGTGACCGGCGGGGACGACTATGCCGCGATGCGGCAGGTGCTCATGCGGCGCTATGCAAAGCTGGCCGAGGCCGTGGCCCAGCGCAGGCCCGAGGCCGCTGCACCGGCCGAGCCGGGGGCCGCTGGGGCCCCGGCCGAACCCGCGCAGCAGGCTGCTGCCCGCAGCGGCCCGCGCCTGCCCGATCTGGTGCTGGTGGACGGCGGGGCCGGTCAGGTGTCCATGGCACGTGAGGTTTTCGAGGAACTGGGCCTGGACCTGAGCCTCATCGTGGGCGTGGAAAAGGGCGACAGGCGCAAGGTAGGGCTGGAGGAACTGGTGTTTGCCGACGGACGCGACAAGGTCGGCCTCGGGCATGACTCCGCCGCGCTCATGCTGGTGGCCCAGATCCGTGACGAGGCCCACCGCTTTGCCATCACCGGCATGCGGGCCCGCCGAGCCAGCGTGCGCACGGGCGGCAGCCGGCTGGAGGAGATTCCCGGTGTCGGGCCACGCAAGCGGGCCCGGCTGCTGGCCCGGTTTGGCGGTGTCCGGGGTGTGGCCCAGGCCAGCATCGAGGAACTGTCCAGCGTCGATGGCGTGTCCCTGGCCCTGGCCGAGGACATCTACAAGGCCTTGCACTGACCTTGCAGCCCTCGGCTCCCTTGCGTCCCTTGCGCCCCTTGCGCCCGCGCGGCGTCGGCCTGCGGGCCGCGCGTGCAAAATGAGCCCATGTTCCTCACCCTGCCGACGCTGCTGACCTGGGCGCGCATTGTTGCCATCCCGCTGATCGTCGGACTGTTCTACCTGCCGCTGGAG
This sequence comes from Rubrivivax sp., assembly GCA_049242285.1. Lineage (GTDB taxonomy): Bacteria > Pseudomonadota > Gammaproteobacteria > Burkholderiales > Burkholderiaceae_C > Rubrivivax. The sequence continues at coordinate 13,285 of JBMLPD010000411.1, read as the reverse complement.
CCGGCCCTGCGCAACCTGGTGGCCACGGTCCTGTTCGTGGTGGTGGCCTTGACCGACTGGCTGGACGGCTACCTGGCCCGCCGGCTCAACCAGACGTCCTCCTTTGGCGCTTTCCTGGACCCGGTGGCCGACAAGTTCCTGGTGTGTGCAGCCCTGCTCATCCTGCTGCAGCTCGACCGCGTGAACGCATTTGTCGCGCTGATCATCATCGGGCGCGAGATCGCCATCTCCGCCCTGCGCGAGTGGATGGCGCAGATCGGCGCGTCGCGCAGCGTGGCCGTTCACATGCTGGGCAAGCTCAAGACGGTGGTGCAGATGGTGGCCATTCCCTTCCTGCTGTTCGACGGCGCCTTGTTCGGCCTCATCGACACGCGGCTGTGGGGAACGGCCCTGATCTACCTGGCCGCGGTGCTCACCATCTGGTCCATGGTCTATTACCTGCGCAAGGCCTTGCCCGAGATCCGCGCAAAGGCGCGCTGAGTGGCCTGTTCTCCCAACGGATGCAGGCCGCAGTGACCGCGTCCCCCTGGCAGCGCTGGGTGTTGTGGATGCCTTGGGTTTTCGTGCTGATCTGGAGCACGGGCTTCGTGGTGGCCCGCTTCGGCATGCCGCACGCGCCACCCATGACCTTCCTGGCCTGGCGCTTCGCGATCTCCGTGGCCGCATTTCTTTTGTGGATTCGGCTTTGCGGGGCGGTCTGGCCGCAAGGCCGGGCGCAATGGCTGCACCTGGGCGTGGTGGGCCTGCTGCTGCATGCCGGCTACCTGGGCGGCGTGTGGGCCGCGGTCAAGGGCGGCATGTCGGCCGGCACGGCGGCCTTGATCGTGGGCCTGCAACCGCTGCTCACCGCCGTGTGGCTGTCGGGCATCGGCCATGCGCAGCGGGCGTCCCGGCGGCAGTGGCTCGGTCTGGCGCTCGGCTTGGCGGGGCTGGTGCTGGTGGTGTGGCGCAAGCTCGGCCTGGGGGAGGCCACAGGCCCCACCGTGGCCCTGGCGGTGGTGGCCTTGCTGAGCATCACCGGGGGCACCTTGTGGCAAAAGCGCTTTGTGCGGGCCGGCGATGTGCGAACGGCCAACACGGTGCAGCTGATGGCCGCTTTGCTGCTGGCGCTGCCGCTGGCGCTGCTGGAGCCCGAGACCATGACCTGGAATCTCCACTCTGGCGCGGCCATGGCCTGGTCGGTGCTCGTGCTCACGCTGGGCGGCAGTTCCCTGCTGGTGCTGCTCATCCAGCGCGGGGCCGCCACCAAGGTCACGAGCCTGATGTATCTGGTGCCGCCATGCACCGCCGCCCTGGCCTGGCTGCTCTTTGGCGAAGCGCTCACCCCCGCCGTCCTGGCCGGCATGGCCTTGACGGCTGTGGGCGTGTGGCTGGTCGTTCGCGAGCCTGCCTGAGGGATGGTGCCGCGCCGTCCCAGCCATGTGTCCCTTGAGGTTCCCTTGTTTCACTGCCCAGGAGTTCATTCATGACAGCAGTTCACAAGATCGCCGTGATCGCCGGAGATGGCATCGGCAACGAAGTGATGCCTGAAGGTTTGCGGGTGCTGGATGCGGCCTGCCGGCGCTTCGGCATCCAGGTCAACGTCGATGAGTTCGATTTTGCGAATTGCGCCTACTTCGCACGGCACGGCCAGATGATGCCGGACGACTGGAAGGACCGGATCGGCGGGCACCAGGCCATCTTTTTCGGCGCCGTGGGCTGGCCGGCCACCGTGCCCGACCACGTCTCCCTTTGGGGCTCGCTGCTGAGGTTTCGCCGCGACTTCGACCAGTACGTCAACCTGCGCCCGGCCCGCCTGATGCCGGGCATTCGCTCGCCGCTGGTGGACCGACAGGGCCGGCCCCTGGCGCCCGGCGCCATCGACATGCTGATCGTGCGCGAGAACACCGAGGGCGAGTATTCGGCCGTGGGCGGGCGCATGTACGAGGGCACCGACCGCGAAATCGTGATGCAGCAGACCATCATGTCGCGCCAGGGCGTGGACCGCGTGCTGAAGTTCGCCTTCGACGAGGCGATGAAGCGCCCGCGCAGGAAGCTCACCTCTGCCACCAAGAGCAACGGCATTGCCATCACCATGCCTTACTGGGACGAGCGGGTGGAGGCCATGTCGCGCCTGTACCCCGAGGTCTCGGTGGACCGCTTCCACATCGACATCCTGACGGCGCACTTCGTGCAGCGCCCGCAGCATTTCGACGTGGTGGTGGCCAGCAACCTGTTCGGCGACATCCTGTCCGACCTCGGGCCCGCGTGCACCGGCACCATCGGCATTGCGCCTTCTGCCAATCTCAACCCCACGCGGGCCTGGCCCAGCCTGTTCGAGCCGGTGCACGGCTCTGCACCGGACATTGCCGGCAAGGGGGTGGCCAACCCCATCGGGCAGATCTGGTCGGCTGCGCTGATGCTGGACTTCCTGGGGCATCGGCCCGCGCACGACGCCATTGTGCGGGCCATCGAGGACTCTTTGGCGGACCCGCACGCGCCGCGCACGGCGGACCTGGGCGGTCGGGCCGGCACGTCAGACGTCGGCCGGTGCATTGCCCGGTTGGTGGCCTCGGCATCCTGAGCAGCACCCGCCGGGCCCCCTTGTCAAGGGGGATTTTCAGGGGCCTGCCGCCCGCCAGGAGCCGCCGGCTCTGCGCATAGAATCCGCCCCCTGCATCGATGCCGCGTGAAGGCAGGGGAACGAATTGAACAAGACCGAATTGATCGAACACATGGCCACCCAGGCAGATATCTCCAAGGCCGCAGCAGGCCGTGCCCTGGAGGCGCTCATCGGTGGCGTGAAGTCCACGCTCAAGAAGAATGGCAGCGTGTCCATCGTCGGTTTCGGTACCTTTGCCGTCAGCAAGCGTGCCTCGCGTACCGGACGCAACCCGCGCACCGGGGCAGCCTTGAAGATCAAGGCGGCCAAGGTGCCCAAGTTCAGACCCGGCAAGGCCCTGAAGGATCACTTGAATTGAACGGTCTGGCAGACTTTGCGGGTCCGTCCCGGTGACTCACCGGGTGCTTAGCTCAGCTGGCAGAGCGGCGCCCTTACAAGGCGTAGGTCGGCGGTTCGATCCCGTCAGCACCCACCACATGTTCACAAGGCGAACCATGGTTCGCCTTCGTCGTTTCTCGGCTTATGTTTGATTTCGTTCGGTCCCATCAGAGAGTTCTGCAGTTTGTGCTGGTGCTGCTGATCTTTCCCTCGTTTGTGTTCTTCGGAGTGCAGGGGTATTCACGTTTCAGCGAGGAGGGCGCACGGCCGGTGGCGGAAGTGGACGGTCGCGCCATCACCCGTGGTGAGTGGGATCAGGCCCATCAGCGTGCCATCGAGCGCATGCGGCAGCAGATGCCGGGCATCGACGCCAGGATGCTGGATTCCCCGGAGCTGAAGCAACAGACACTGGACACCCTGGTGCGCGAGCGCGTGCTGATGGCCGCGGCCGTGCACGACCACCTGCAACCCGGTGACGAGCGCCTGGCGCGGTTGTTCCGCACCGACCCGCAGTTCGCCGGCGTGCGCAACCCGGACGGCAGCGTCAACCGGGACTTCCTCACGTCCCAGGGGTTGACCTCGGAGGGGTTCGCCCAGCAACTGCGCGGTGATCTGGCCATGCGCCAGGTGCTGGGCGCTGTGACGGGAGCCCAGGGCGTGCCCAAGGTGTCCGCCACACTGGCCCTCGACGCCTTGCTGCAAAGGCGCGAAATCGACTGGGTGCGTTTCGACCCCAAGACCTACGAAGCCAAGGTACAGGCCACCCCTGCGGAACTGGAAGCCTTCTTCAAGGCGCAGGAAGCCCGATTCCGCTTGCCCGAAGAGGCGCAGATCGAGTACGTGCTGCTGGACCTGCCAACGGTCAGCAAGTCCGTGAACGTTGCGCAGGAGGACCTGCGCCGCTACTACGAGGAAAACCAGAGCCGCTACACGAGGGCCGAGGAGCGCCGCGCCAGCCACATCCTGATCAAGGCAGACAAGTCTGCGTCCTCAGCCGATCGCCAGGCCGCCCGGCAAAAGGCGCAGGCGCTTCTGGCGGAGGTTCGGCGCACTCCCGGACGCTTTGCCGAGCTGGCACGCAATAACTCCGAAGATCCGGGTTCGGCGGCTCAAGGCGGTGATCTCGACTTCTTCGGCCGGGGCGCGATGGTCAAGGCTTTCGAGGACGCTGTCTTTGCCATGAAGGCGGGCGAGATCAGCAACCTCATCGAAACCGATTTCGGTTTCCACATCATCCAGCTGACCGCCACCCGTGGGGGTGAGAAGCAGCCGTTCGAGGCTGTGAAGACCGAGATCGAGGCCGAGATCCGCAAGCAGGGCGCACAGCGCAAGTTCGCCGAAGCGGCCGAACAGTTCACGAACCTGGTGTACGAACAGGCCGACAGCCTGCAGCCGGTGGTGGACAAGCTGAAACTGGACAAGCGCACAGCCACCGTGCGGCGCCAGCCGGGCCCGCAGGCCACGGGGCCTTTGGCCTCGCAGAAACTGCTGGATGCGGTGTTCGGCGCTGACACCTTGAAGAACAAACGCAACACCGAGGCGGTGGACCTGGGTGGCAGCCAGTTGGTGTCAGCCCGCGTGGTGCAGTACACGCCAGCGCGCGTGCCGCCCTTGGGCGACGTGAAGGATGCCGTGCGCACAGCGTTTGTCGCTGAGCAGGCGGCGGCTCTGGCCCGCAAAGACGGTCAGGCTCGGCTGGAAGCTCTCAAGCAAAGCCCTGGCACGGCTCTGCCCCAGTCTGCCGTGCTGTCCAGGGGGCAGGCGCAGAACGTGCCTCGCACGCTGATCGATGCCGTGTTGCTGGCCCCGCAGGACAAGCTGCCGGCGCCCGTCGGTGTGGATCTGGGCACGGACGGTTATGTGGTGGCCCGGGTGCTGAAAGTGCTGCCGCGTGAGCAGGCGGCCGCAGCGGACGCGATGCTGACGCCCCAGCTGGCTCAGGCGCTGAGCGCCGCGGAGTCAGAGGCTTACCTGACCACCCTGAAGCGCAGATTCAAGGTGGAAGTGGAGGCGTCTGCACGCAATGCACAGACGCCGTCGAAGGCGGCCTCGCAATGAGGCCGGCGCTATAATCGGCGCTCTCCAGTGGTGGCTGTAGCTCAGTTGGTAGAGTCCCAGATTGTGATTCTGGTCGTCGTGGGTTCGAGTCCCATCAGCCACCCCACCTTTTCTTTTGTAAATCAACAGCTTAGAGAGTGATATCCCTCTCCGGGGGCCACATTGGGACCCCAAGTGGTAGACAAAAGGGGTGACCGAGGCGGGCCTCTGAGCCGGGTTTTGAAGACCTGGAGAGAAGCTGGCTCCGGTTTTGCGGTCAGGCAAGTGTTTTTGCAAGCCCGGACGCTGTCATTCATGCCAACAGTTCAGGTGTACGGCCTGGGGCTCGTTCCGAGCCCGTATGACTGTCCAGTGCATTTGCTTCGCCACCATGAAGCACGTTGGCCGGAAGAAGTGTCGGCCTGCCCATGATCACGGCCCGCCTCTGAACGCCCTTCCCACCGCCTGCCCCAGTTCGATCACCGCCATCGCGTAGTAGCTGGACCAGTTGTAGCGGGTGACAGCGTAGAAGTTGCTGGTGCCGGCCACGAAGCTGGGGGCGGCGTCGCCGTTTTGCAGTTCCACCAGGGCCAGCAGGCCGTCGTGGGTGCGGGCCGGGGCGGGCAGGTCAGCGCCGCGTTCGGCGAACTGCGCGGGGGTGAAACTCGGCAGGATGTCGGGGGCCAGCAGGGTGGCGCGGTCGCTCACGTCCACGGGGGCGGCCACGGCGTAGTGGGTGGGCATGTCGCGCACCCAGCCAAAGGCGGCCAGGTAGTGGGCCACGCTGCCGATGACATCGGCGGTGCTGCCGTGCAGGTCGATGTGGCCGTCCTCGTCGAAGTCCACGGCCCAGCGGTTGATGCTGCCGGGCATGAACTGCGGCAGGCCCAGCGCGCCGGCGTAGGATCCCTTGTAGCCGGCCGGGTCTACCCCCTCGCGGTGGGCCAGCAGCAGCAGTTGTTCCAGTTCCGAGCGGAAAAACTCGCTGCGGTCGCGTCGGCCGGGCGGAAAGTCGAAGGCCAGGGTGGCCAGGGCGTCAATGGCGCGGAAGTTGCCCGTGTGGCGGCCGTAGAAGGTCTCCACGCCCACGATGCCCACCACCAGCGACGCGGGCACGCCCCAGCGCGCCTCGGCCTTTTCCAGCCAGCGCTCGTTGGCGCGCCAGAAGGCCCTTCCGGCCTGAATGCGCCGGGGCTCGACGAATCGGTCGCGGTAGGCGGCCCAGTTCTTGGCCGTGCCGGCGGGTGGCGGCATGATCAGACGCTGCACGCTGGACAACTTGCGCGCCTGTGCCAGTTGGCGCTCCAGCCTGGCCGGCTCCAGCCCGTGGCGGGCCGCCACCTCGGCGGCGAAGTGCAGGACGTCCTCGCGCCGGCCGTAGCTGCTGGCGGCGGCGTCGGACCTTCCTGCAGCAGCAGTGGCGGTGGTGGCGGCTGCGGTGGCCGCTGACCTTCGGGCTTTTTCGGACTTCGCGGTCTTTACGGGTTTGGCGGGTTTGGCGGATGTGGCGGCAGGCTTGTCCTGGGCAAAGGCTGCCGCGCCGCCGAGGGCAGCAACTGCGCAGATCAGCACGCCGGCCGCGCCAGCGGCAAGCCGGGGCCAGGGTTTGGCCGGGCAGAGCCGGGGGGTGTCGTTCATGGAGGGCATCAGCGGTGGGGGTGGGGGGTGGCTGTGATGGGCGACCCCGTGCGTCAGGGTGCTGAGCCTGCCGCGCCCGCCTGTTCCTGTGCGGTGGGACGGTGCTGACGGGCCCGGCGTGCCGCGGCCACGAAGTGCCGGTGCCAGGCCCGGGGCACCCGGCCCGTTTGCTCGGCCTGCGAGCCATAGCGCAGCCGCTCCAGTTCGATCAGCGCATCTGCCAGCTCTTGCCCCGGGTTGCCCAGCGCCTGCCGTACCCGCCCGGCCCAGGTGCGCGGGCTCTCATGCGCTGCGCAGGGCAGGCCGTAGCGATGAAGATGTCGCGCGACGAAGGCCTGGGTGCGTTGCCAGGGGCTGCGCCGCCGGCGGTCCCACACCGCCCAGCCCGTGGCTGCCAGCGCGGCGGCCACGACCAGCCCCAGGAAGGCGCGCAGCAGGTCCAGCGGGCCGGGCGTCTGCACGCCCAGGCGTTCCAGCAGGTTCAACTGCTGTTCTTTGGAGTACCCGAGCACCCACTCGTTCCAGCGCTGGTCCATTCGCTCCCAGGCGCGGCGCAGGCTCTGCAGCAGCTCAAGGTTCACTTGCGCCACGGCCAAGCCGATGAAGCCGCGTGGCGGGCTCAGGTTGCGGCTGAGCTCGATGCGATCGGGTGCCACGGCCGCAGTGGGATCCACCCGCAGCCAGCCTTCGCCGGGCTGCCAGATCTCGGCCCAGGCGTGGGCGTGGCTTTGGCGCACGACCCACCAGCCGTCCTCGGGCGTCAGGTCTGCCCCCTGGTAGCCCGTGACGATGCGTGCAGGCACGTCCAGCGCGCGCATCACCACCACGAAGGCCGAGGCGAAGTGTTCGCAGAAGCCGGCGCGGCGGTCCAGCCAGAACTCGTCCACCGCGTCGCGCCCGTAGGTCCCGGGGCTGAAGGTGTAGAGAAAGCCGGCGCTGCGCACGTGCGAAAGTACGGCGCCCGCCAGGGTGCGGGCGTCGGCCGTGGCCAAGGCTGGCTGGCGCCGAAGTTCTGCGGCCCAGGCCATCGTGCGGGGGTTGAAACCGGCAGGCAGGTCCACCAGTTCGCGCAGAGCGTAGGCGCCGGCTCGGGTGCCGTGGCGCACACCGATCCATGCCTGGGCGCGCACTTTCAGCACCGAGTCCACGGGTGGCGCCACTTCCCATTGCAGGTCGCTGCGCAAGGTCACCACCTGCAAGGCGTCGGGCGGCGTCAGCTCCAGCGGCGGGGCCGTGCCCTCCAGCAACGGCAACATGGGCAGGCGGCTGGGCTCCAGCATCATCTCGTAGCGCAGCGCCGGGCCTGCGAGTTCCATGTCGGCCGGCAGCAACAGCGCCGATGGGGTGTGATCGGCGTCGGCCTCGGGCCCTTGCGTCCACGTCCGGCCGTCGAACCGGGACAGCACCGGGCCGCGGAAGTACATGGCCGATGGCGGTGGCGCCGGTCCGTCAAAGCGCAGGCGCAGGGCGATGGATTCGTCGGCCGCTATCTCGGCGATGTTGCCCAATTGCATCTTGCCGGACAATCCTGTGCCGCTCACGCTGTGGTCAGGCAGGGCCCACAGAGGGCCGATTCGCGGAAACAGCAGGAACAGCGCTACCATCACCGGGGCGCCCAGCGCCGCAGCGCGCAGGGCCACGCCGCCGGCCCGCAGGAGCGAAGGCCGACCCGCAGGCATATGGGCCAGTATCAGCCCCGTCATCAGCCCCCAGACGGCCACGGCCATCGCTGCGGCAGTGCCCGGGCCTTGAGACGTGAAGAAGTAGGTGAGCACGACGAAGAAGCCCAGGAAGAACAGGACCACTGCGTCGCGTCGCGCCCGCAGTTCCAGCGTCTTCAGGGCCATCAGCACCACCAGCATGGACACGCCCGCATCGCGGCTCATCAGCGTGCCCTCGTGCCAGGTGGTGGCCGAGACACAAACGATCAGAAGCGTCGCCACCGTCCAGCGGCCCGGCAAGGGCTTGTGCGCCAGCGTCAGGTGCACCCGCCAGACCAGCAAGGCCACCACGCACACGACGAACCACGCCGGCTGGTGCCACAGGAGCGGCGCCAGTGTCCAGGCCGACACGGCCACCAGAAACAGCGTGTCGCGGGCCTCGCGCGGGAGCTGTTCCCAGGCCCGGGCCGCCCCCCAGGTGCGTGAAGGCTGTCGGCTCACCGGGCAGCCCCGGGCGGTGCCTCGCCCCAGGAGCCCAGCGCATCCAGCAGGGCCCGGCGGTGGGCGTCCCCCCTGGCCGGCAGCCAACGCTGGCTTCCCAGCTCCAGGCCCACGGGCCGGCCGACGTGCTCGGCCGCCAGCACCCAGGCTGCCAGGCGCGACAGCCGGTGCTCGATGTCGTCATGGGCGCTGTGCGCGGCGACCTCGTCCAGCCAGAGTTCGCCGTACGGATGGGATTCGGCCTCGCGTGTGGCGAGCTCGCCCGTTCGCGCCACTTTTTTCCATGCCACATGGCGAAGTGCATCCCCGGTACGCCAGGGCCGTACGCCTTCGAAGGCGACTTCCCCGGCCTGCTGAGCCCCCAGGGGCGCGGGCGCTCGGGCCGGGGCCGGACGGCCTGCTTCCGCTGCGGGCCATGACGATGGGGTGGGCAAGGGCGGTGCGGGCTGTTCCGGCTTCGGCCAGGCCAGCATCTGAGCCGCTGGCCGCCACACTGTCCAGGCACGGAACAGCCCCATGGGAAACCGCGTCTCTGCCACGATGGCAGGCAGCGCGTGCCAGCCCCGCGCAGGCAGCAGCAGATGCAGGTGCACGGTGGTCATGCCCCGCGCCGGCACGTCCGTCCACGCCCGTTCACCCTGGTGCCGCCAACCCAGGCCGATGCCGTGACGCGTCGCACCGGGGCTGTGGAGAGTGATCTCGATCTCGGCGGGGCTGCCAGCGAAGGCCGGTCCGCCGGTGCGCAGTTGCAGGCGTACGCCCTGCAGGGTGGCGTGGGTCATGTACATGCTGGCCCCCGCGCTGCCCGCCAGCAGGAAGGTCAGGGCATAGCCCAGGCTGAGCTGGTAATTGATGCTGGCTACCAGCAGCACCAACAGCACCACGGCAAACAGCACGCCCGAGCCCGTGGGCAGGATGTAGGTGTTGCGCTGGCCGGGCAGGTGCTGGTCTGCCCTTGGCAGGCGGCGTTCGAGCCAGGTCTGGAAGCGCCCGGTCCCGGGTGGCGCCGCCCGTGCGGGGGGCGGAGCATGTGAGCGCTGCCGGTCCAGACTCATGGCAGGGGTGTGGCTTCCATCATCGCCAGCACCTGTTCCCTCGCGCCACGGCCTGCGCCCGAGGCCGGCACCAGGCGGTGGGCGATGGTCTGCGGCAGCAGGGCCTGCAGGTCGTCGGGCGCCACGTAGTCGCGCCCGGCCATGAAGGCGCGGGCCCGGGCCGCGCCCAGCAGTGCGATGGCGGCGCGCGGGCTCAGGCCCTGCACGAACCAGCGGCCTGAACGCGTGGCCTCCACCAGCGCCTGCAGGTAGTCCAGCAGTGCCCCCGAGACCGAGACGCCCAGGGCCGCCACCTGCGCTTGCTGCAGTTCTTCTGGGGTCATCACCGGGGCCAGCCGGGCCAGTGCGGCCCGCCGGTCCGCTCCGGCCAGCAGGGCGCGCTCGGCCTGCCTGTCCGGGTAGCCCAGGGTGATGCGCATGAGGAAGCGGTCGAGCTGGCTTTCCGGCAAGGGATGCGTGCCCAGGTGGTCGGTCGGGTTCTGCGTGGCCACCACGAAGAACGGGCGGGGCAGGGCGTGGGTGGAATGATCCACCGAGACCTGGCGCTCCTCCATCGCCTCCAGCAGCGCGCTCTGGGTGCGCGGGCCTGCGCGGTTGATCTCGTCGGCCAGCAGCACCTGGGTGAACACCGGGCCGGGTTGGAAGACGAAGGCCTCGCGGGTGCGCTCGAACACGCTCACGCCGACCAGATCACTGGGCATGAGGTCAGAGGTGAACTGCACGCGGGTGAACCGCAGGCCGAGTGACAAGGCCAGGGCCTGCGCCAGCGTGGTCTTGCCCACGCCCGGCACGTCCTCGATCAGCAGGTGCCCGCCGGCCACCAGGCAGGCCACGCAGTCCTCTATGTGATCTCGCTTGCCTACGATGATCGAGTCGACCTGGTCCACCAGGCGGGCGAGCAGAGGTTGAAGTGAGCGTTGCATCGGTCGAACCTTAACCCAATTTGCGGTGCCACCGGCTCGTGCGGGCATGGGACGCCAGCCCGTGGCCTTGATCTGGGTGCGCCAGCGGCCCGGCGCGCTGCGCGACACTTCAAGCCATGAGCACCGCCTTTTACGCCCCCACGGCCTGCCGCGGCCACGACATGGGCCCCGGCCATCCGGAGTGTCCGCAGCGGCTGGACGCCATCCACGACCTGCTGCGCGCCACCGGCCTGGACCTGGCGCTGGACCACCGCGACGCGCCCGAGGCCACCCCGGCGGCGCTGGAGCGCGCCCATGCGGCCGGCTACGTGATAGAGATCCGCGAGCTGATGCGGCGCAGCGCCGAGACCGGCCAGCCCCGTGCCGTGGACCCGGACACCAGCGTGTGCCCCGCCACGGCGGCTGCGGCGCTGCAGGGCGCGGGCGCGGCCATCGCGGCCACCGATGCCGTGATCGACGGCAGTGCTCAGAACGCCTTCTGTGCCGTTCGCCCGCCCGGGCACCACGCCACGCGCGACGCGGCCATGGGTTTTTGCTTCTTCAACAACGTGGCGGTGGCGGCGCGCCACGCGCTGGACGTGCGCGGGCTGCAGCGCGTGGCCATCATCGACTTCGACGTGCACCACGGCAACGGCACCGAGGACATCGTGGCCGGCGACGGGCGCATCCTGATGTGCAGCTTCTTCCAGCACCCGCTGTACCCCTACAGCGGGGCGGTGCCCAAGGGCACGAACATGGTCAACGTGCCGGTGGCGCCCTACACGCGCGGTGCGGCGGTGCGCGAACTGATCGAGCAGCAGTGGATGCCGGCACTCGACGCGTTCCGGCCGCAGATGCTGTTCATCTCCGCGGGCTTTGATGCCCATCGGGAGGACGAGCTCGGGCAGATGGGCCTGGTGGAGGCCGACTACGCATGGATCACGCGCCGGCTGATGGAGGTGGCCGCCGCGCATGCGCAGGGCCGCATCGTCTCCTGCCTGGAAGGGGGTTACCACCTGGGCGCCCTGGCGCGCAGCGTGGCAGCGCACCTGCGGGAACTGGCGGGGGTGGCAGCGTGAGCGGGCGCACAAGCAGTGCCGCCGAGGGCTTTTCGGCTCGTCTGACCGATGGCCTGGCGCCGGCCGAACTGGGGGCGCTGCTGGAATCGCTGGCCCGGCCTTCCGCCCTGGTGGAGGCTGGCGTGCTGGCGCTGTGCGTGGCGCTGGCCTGGGGGGTGGTGCGCGTGCTGGCCGGCCGGCAGCCGCGGCGTGGCATCTGGCTGGGCCGTCACGGTGTGGATGGCGTGCTGTTTCCCCTGCTGCTGCTGTTGCTGGCCTGGGGCGCGCGCTGGGTGCTGGCCCACTGGGTGCCGCCGGCGCTGTTCCGCATCGCCCTGCCGGTGCTGCTGAGCCTGCTGGTCATCCGCTTTGGTGTGCAGGTGCTGCATGTGGCCTTTCCCAGCTCGGCCTCGGTGCGCCTGGTGGAGCGCCTGTTGTCGTGGATGGTCTGGGGCGCCGTGGTGCTGTGGCTGACCGGCGCGCTGCCGGTGCTGGTGGCCGAACTGGACGCCCTGCGCTGGAAGACGGGCGGCGCCGAGATTTCGGTGTGGAGCGTGATCGAGGGCGGCTTCACGGCTGGCGTGGTGCTGCTGGTGGTGCTGTGGCTGTCGGCGGCGCTGGAAGCGCGCCTGCTGGCCGGCGCCGAGCAGGCCGGCGGCAGCCTGTCGCTGCGCAAGATGGCCGCCAATGCCACGCGCGCGCTGCTGGTGTTCGTCGGCCTGCTGGTGGCGCTGTCGGCCGCCGGCATTCCGCTGGGGGCGCTCAGCGTGCTGGGCGGCGCGGTGGGCGTGGGCATCGGCTTCGGCCTGCAGAAGCTGGCCTCCAATTACGTCAGCGGCTTCGTCATCCTGGCCGAGCGTTCGCTGCGCATCGGCGACGTGGTGCGGGTGGACGGCTTCGAGGGCCGCGTCACCGACATCCACACCCGCTACACCGTGATCCGCGCGCTGAACGGGCGCGAGTCCATCGTGCCCAATGAACTGCTCATCACGCAGCGCGTGGAGAACGCCTCGCTGGCGGACCCGCGCATCCTGCTGACCACCAGCGTGCAGGTGGCTTACGGCACGGACGTGCCGGCACTTTCGCCGCGCATCGTGGAGGCCCTGTTAGCCGTGCCGCGCGTGCTGGGGGATCCTGGCCCGGCGGTGCAACTGGCCGCTTTCGCCTCAGACGGCCTGCAGCTCAACGTGGTGTTCTGGATTTCCGACCCGCAGAACGGCCAGGGCAACGTGCTCAGCGAGGTGAATCTGGCCATTCTGCGTACGCTGGGCGAGGCGGGGGTGGACATTCCCTTTCCGCAGCGCGTGGTTCGGCAGGGCTGACAAGGCCTGCGAGGCGCCCGGCCTTCGAAGCTGGGTATTCTGTGCAGCCCATCCCATCGTGACCGAGAAAGGGCAACGCCATGAAGATCCCGTCCCTGAAGGAAGTCGTCAGCGCAGAGGAATGGCAGCTG
>JBMLPD010000410.1:0-2272 GCA_049242285.1 Rubrivivax sp. | reverse complement strand
AAGAGGTAGTTGACGCGAGGGGAAGTCCCTGTAGACAGGCTCAGCCCGAACGGGGGGCGACGGCTTCGACGGGCTCAGCCCGAACGGGGGGCCGAGGGGCTTCGACAGGCACAGCCCGAGCGGGGGGCGACGGCTTCGACGGGCTCGGCCCAAACGGGGGCCGAGGGGCTTCGACAGGCTCAGCCCGAACGGGAGGCCCAGGGGCTTCGACGGGCTCAGCCCGAGCGGGGGGTCCTGGCGAACAACGGCTGCTTCTCGAACGTCGGGCGAGGCTGCGGGATTGGGCGGGTCGCAGGAAGTTGCGCTGCTTGCAAAGAACCGGTAGGCGCACAAGGAACTGCCACGAGTCCCGGACCCCTCCTTTGCCAACGGCACGTCGTCACCGTGAGCCGCCACGACACCCTGCAGGTGGCGGGTCACCACCACCTGCGAGGCCCGATCGGAAGAGTACCGATGACGCTGCGCGGTGGAGGCACGCACCACCTCATGCCCGGCCCGCATGTCGGGGCCCTGGTGGTCACCCCCGAAAGGCCCGAGGGTCGTCACGTCCTGGGCCCGGTGACCGATCTCGACCTCACCCTGCCCGTGCGAGCCCACGCAAGCACCATGGTCCTTCAGCCCGACCCGCGGCGTCACCTCAGGAATCCGGGCGGTTCCTTGCCCACTTCTCAGCCCAGGCGTCAGAGCGGGCCTGGTCGCGGGCGCCCATCATCATCACCCAGGTCAGAAAGCCCGTCACCATCGCCAGCGGGACGAGAGCCAGCAAGATCTTGGTCATGTCAACAGCACTCCTCAGCAGGTTGGACCGCTGCAGTGTCCTGGCTTCGCGAGCTGAGTGCATCGCCCCGGCGACATGTCCGAATTCCCGGGCATTCCCGGGAATGCCCGGAATGACCTGAATCGCGGGAATTCCCGGAAAGACCTGAATACCCGGACGCCGATCAGGGCGGCCCGTCAACGCCCCCCAGGCGCTGCGTGATCTGCGCCGCGGCCTCGCGCACCGCGCGGGCGGTGGGGGATTTCCAGCGGCTGTCCAGGCGGTCTTCGTGGTCCAGTGCGGTGATGACCACGACGGGGTCGCCCTGGTGGTCGAAGGCGGCAGCGCTGAAGGCGTTCACGCCAGGGATGGGACGGCCGGCCGCCCGTGCCACGCCGTGGCTGCGGCATTCGCGTGCGATGGCCTGCAGTTCCTCACGCCGCTCCTGCCAGGGGCGCGCTCCCGGCGCCTCGCCCATTGCGGCAGGGCTGGCGTGCTCCAGGCGCTCCAGCGGCAAGGCGGCCACGAAGGCGCGACCGGTGGCCGTGCCGGTGAGCGACATGACGCTGCCGGCGCGCAGCATCACGTGCAGGGGCTGGCGCGCCTCGATCAGACGCACCACGGTGGGCCCGAAGTTGCCCCACACGGCCAGCGCCACGGCGTGACCCGTGCGCGCAGCCAGGGCTTCGGCCACGGGTGAGGCGGCCTGGATCGGGTCCAACTGGTGCAGTGCGGCCAGACCGATCTGCAGCGCTGCGGGCCCCAGGCCGTAGCGGCCGGTGCCTTGGCGCTGTTCCACCAGCCCCAGGCGGCTGAAGCTCACCAGGTAGGGGTGGGCCCGCGAGGGCGTGAGGCCGGCACGGGCGGCCAGTTCCTTGAGGGACAGGTCGCTGCGGCTGGCGGCCAGGGTCAGCAGCAGGCGGCCACCCACTTCCACCGATTGCACCGAGCGCTGCCCGGACACATCACCCCCGGACCCTCCCTCAATTTGCTCCATGTGAATGAGTTTGACATAGACGCATTGGGGCGTCTACACTTTTGTGGCTCTGTCGGCGCTTCAGGCCTGATCCGATTCACGGAACACCCAGGCCCGAGGCCGGAGCTTTACGAACAACCGCCAGGACACCCCTGCCATGAACACCAAGGCCTTTGCCAGCCAAGCCGACCTCGAGGAAAAGAAGGTCACCTTCGAGCAACTGTCCGAGCACGCCTGGGCCTACACCGCCGAGGGCGACCCGAACACCGGCATCATCATCGGCGACGACGCCGTGCTGGTGGCCGACACCCAGGCCACACCGGCGATGGCGGCCGATGTCATCCGCCGCATCCGCGAGGTGACGGACAAGCCCATCAAGTACGTGGTGCTCACGCACTACCACGCGGTGCGCGTCTTCGGCGCCTCCGCTTATGGCGCGCAGCAGATCCTGGCCAGCCAGGACACCTACGACCTCATCGTGGAACGCGGCGAGGCCGACAAGGCCAGCGAGATCGGCCGCTTCCCGCGCCTGTTCCGCA
>JBMLPD010000409.1:0-2062 GCA_049242285.1 Rubrivivax sp. | reverse complement strand
TGGACCGCGCCTGGATGGTGGTGGACGCCCACGGCGAGATGCTCACCCAGCGCGAGCTGCCCCGCATGGCACTGGTACAGCCCCGCCTGCGGCACGACGACGTGGTGCTGCGCGCCCCGGGCATGCTGCCGCTGCACCTGGCCCTCAACGCGGTGGAGGCGCCGACCCGCGTGCAGGTGTGGGACGACGTGGTCAAGGCCTACGACATGGGTGCGCTGGCGGCGCAGTGGTTCAGCGACTTCCTCGGCATCAAGGGTCTGCGCCTGGCGCGCTTCGACCCCGAGCACAAGCGCCTGTCCGAGCGCAAGTGGACCGGCGCCATCGACGCCGAAAACGCCTTTGCCGACGGCTTCCCGCTGCTGGTGGTGTCCACCGCCTCGCTGGCCGAACTCAACCGCCGCCTGGCTGCGGCCGGTCAACCCGGCGTGCCCATGCAACGCTTCCGGCCCAACCTGGTGCTGGACGGCCTGAAAGATGCGCATGCCGAGGACCACATCGACACCCTGGAGTTCGCCACGGACGACGGGCCCGTGGTGCTCAAGCTGGTCAAGCCCTGCGCGCGCTGCAGCATCCCCGATGTGGACCCGGCCACGGGCGAGAAGGGCCATGCCGTGCAGGACACTCTCATGGGCTACCGGGCCGACGCCCGCGTCAACGGTGGGCTGACTTTTGGCATGAACGCCATCATCGTCTCGGGCATCGATCGCACCCTGCGCGTGGGCGCCGCCGTGCGGGCCACGCTGGCGTTCTGAGCCCCCAAGGTCTGGGCCGTACCCGGACCGGCCCCTCGCACCACCCTGTCTGACAGCGCCCGCCCGGGCCAGCACATCGCACCTTGCGCTCCTGGCAACTCTTCGCCGTCAGCGTGCTCATCTGGGGCACGACCTGGCACGCCATCGTCCATCAGCTGGCGCAAGCCACACCGGCGTTCGGCGTGGCCGTGCGCTTCACGCTGGCCGGGCTGCTGGTGCTGGCCTGGGCGGGGCTGCGCCGGGAGCGCCTGCGGTTCACACCACGGCAGCACGCCCTGCTGGCGCTGCAGGGCGTGTTCATGTACTCGGTGTCCTACCTCTGCGTGTACCACGCCGAGTTGCACATCCCCTCCGGCCTGGTGGCCGTGGGCTACAGCGCCCAGCCGCTGGTGCTGGGCGTGGCCACGCGGCTGCTGTGGGGCACGCCGCTGACCGGGCGCTTCGTGCTGGGGGGCCTGATGGGGGTGGCCGGGGTGGCCATGATCTTCGCCCCGGAGTTTGCGCAGATGTCGGCCGATGCCCGCTCCGCCTGGGGGGCGGCTTTCACCGTGGCGGCGGTGGGCCTGTCCTCGGTGGGCAACCTGGTGGCCTCGCGCAACGGGCGCCACGGGCTGCCCTTCGTGCCGGTGCTGGGCTACGGCATGCTCTACGGCTGCGTCGTCTCGTGGGGCTTCGTGTTCGCGGGCGGCCCACCGCTGGTCTGGCCCACGGGCTGGCTGTGGTGGAGCACCCTGCTGTACCTGGCGGCCTTTGGCTCGGTGGTGGCCTTTGGCTGCTACCTGCTGCTGCAGCAGCGCATCGGCGTGGGCCCGGCCTCCACCGTGGGCGTGGCCACCACCGTCATCGCGCTGGTGGTGTCGGTGGCGCTGGAGGGCTACAGGCCCGGCCTGCCGGCGCTCACCGGGGCGGTGCTGGCCATTACGGGCAACGCCCTGGCCCTGGGTTGGAAACTAAACTTCGCATTCCCTTTCCGAAAGCCCCCGCCATGAGCCTCCAATGCGGCATCGTCGGCCTGCCCAACGTCGGCAAGTCGACCCTCTTCA
Organism: Rubrivivax sp.; assembly: GCA_049242285.1. Lineage (GTDB taxonomy): Bacteria > Pseudomonadota > Gammaproteobacteria > Burkholderiales > Burkholderiaceae_C > Rubrivivax. The sequence goes on along the minus strand of JBMLPD010000409.1, from coordinate 267 downwards.
ACGCCCTGACCAAGGCCGGCATCGCGGCCGAGAACTACCCCTTCTGCACCATCGAGCCCAACGTGGGCGTGGTGGAGCTGCCGGACCCGCGCCTCCAGCAACTGGCCACCATCGTCAAGCCCGAACGTGTGGTGCCGGCCATCGTGGAGTTCGTGGACATCGCGGGCTTGGTGGCCGGGGCCAGCAAGGGCGAGGGGCTGGGCAACCAGTTTCTCAGCCACATCCGCGAGACCGACGCCATCGTCAACGTGGTGCGCTGCTTCGAGG
>JBMLPD010000408.1:0-1043 GCA_049242285.1 Rubrivivax sp. | reverse complement strand
GCGCAGTACTTGAACTCCGGGATCTTGGCCACGGGGTCCAGCGCCGGGTTGGTCAGGCGGTTGATGGCGGCTTCGGCCCAGCAGAAGGCGACGAACACCGCGCCCTCGGGCGTGCCCTCGTCGGCGCGGGCATACAGGCTGACGTGGCCGCGGCGCGTGGCCACGGTCATCAGCTCCCCGGGCTGAATGCCCAGTCGCTCCAGTTGCAGAGGGTGAATCAGCGCCACCGGGTCGGGCTCGATGGCGTCCAGCACGGCGCTGCGCCGCGTCATGCTGCCGGTGTGCCAGTGCTCCAGTTGGCGGCCGGTGATGAGCACCAGCGGGTACTCGGCATCGGGCCGCTCATCGGCCGGGATGATGTCGGCCGGCACGAAGCGCGCGCGGCCTGAGGGGCGGGGGAAGTGGTCGGTGAAGACCACGGGCTCGCCCGGGTCGCCCTCGTGCGTGCAGGGGTAGGTGACGGCGTCTTCGCGCTCCAGGCGCTGCCAGGTGATGCCGGCGATGCTGGGCATGACCGAGCGCATCTCGTCGAAGACATGCGCCACGGCTTGCCGGCAGTCGGCGGGCGTGGCGCCGTAGCCGCTCCAGTCCAGGCCGAGTTGCTGCGCCATCGCCGTCAGGATCCACAGGTCCTGCCGCGCCTGGCCGGGCAGGCTCAGGGCCTGGCGGCCCATCTGCACGGTGCGGTCGGTGTTGGTGAAGGTGCCGGTCTTCTCGGCAAAGGCTGAAGCCGGCAGCACCACGTCGGCCAGGCAGGCGGTCTCGGTCAGGAAGATGTCCTGCACCACCAGCATCTCCAGCCCCGCCATGGCCTGGCGGGCGTGGTCGGCGTCGGGGTCGCTCATGGCGGGGTTCTCGCCCATGATGTACAGGCCCTTGAGCCGCCCGGCCAGCGCCGCCTTCATCACCTCCACCACGGTCAGGCCCGGGGACGGGTCCAATTGAGCAGCGGGCACACCCCAGGCGCGGGCCACCCGCTCACGCGCGGCGGCCTCGTCCACCCGGTGGTAGTCCGGGTACATCATGGGGATCAGGCCGGCGTC
>JBMLPD010000407.1:0-4264 GCA_049242285.1 Rubrivivax sp. | reverse complement strand
CTGACCATCTGCCCGGCCAGTTCGCACGGCACCGAATAGCGGTTGCGTGCCACCGGGCATCGGCCACCATGCAGCCCACCACCAACCGGATCTGACCGCCATTCGCAACGAAGCTTCCAAGCTCTGCAGCGCAAGCCCGAAACGTTGACGACGAGAAGCAGCCAACGGCACGGTCGTAGCGAGACGCATGCTTCAAGACGGGCGCATAGAACTCGGACAGCAGGTCAATCTCGTCACTGTTGTGGTGATGACGAAGGTCTAGGCTATCGAATCCCATAAGTCCGGCAATCCGTCCCTTCTGGCGTGGTTGGCCTCATCCAGTGCACACGACCGTCAGAGCACCGCACTCGAGTGTGAACCTGACAGACAGGGCAACATGGCATGGCCCAGCCTCATGCCAATGATCCCAACGGTCATTCCAGCATGGCAACACAGGGATTACACGAACTGGGTTGGTAGCGCCGTGGAGACGCGCAAGTTCCATTGGGGGCGCGATGCAGCACGGACGGCCTTGACGCTTCGGAAGGCCACCCGGCGGTAAGCGCGCCAGCGCAGAGCGCGAACGCCGCATCGAGCCGCCGAGGGGTCGCTGGGAGGCTGCCACTCGAGGGTGACGCTGACCGCGCTTTCCAATCGAGTCCGTGAGCACGGCTTTACGCGGGTAGGTGAGTACAGAGACCCGGTAGGCAGGCGCATGGGCCATGAACCCGACGGTCAACTGCGCGGAGTCCGGCGTTGCTGAGCGCCACACATGGCCCACGTGGCCCAGAAACGCCGAAGCCCGCACGGGGCAGGCTCCGCAAGTGCTTTTCAGCACTCATGTTTCTTGGTTGCGGGGGCAAGATTTGAACTTGCGACCTTTGGGTTATGAGCCCAACGAGCTACCAGGCTGCTCCACCCCGCGTCTGAGTTGGCGATTGTAGCGCGTTCCGGGCGGTCATGCGTTCGATGTACCCATGCGCAGCACCAAGTCGGGGGCTGATCCCGCCCGTTGTCGCTGTACCTGTTCCTCCACTTGATCCCGTTCGATCGTCGTGTCCGGGCCAGCGCAGAAGCTGTCCGCGGCTTGGGCCCGGTGTTCTGCGAGGCCGGCCCCGCTGCGGGACGTCGCCCTCGTGTGCGCCCGTGGGCTGCAAGGTCGGCGATGCGGCCCACTCGCAGCGCTGGTGCGTCAGCAGGCTGCAGAACTGGTGCGGTTTCAGCATTGCCCACGGCGGCCCTGATAACGTCGGGGTTCGCGTTCCCACTTGACCGGTCAGCGCTGTACGCCCCCTTGCCATGTCGAACCCACCCGAAACGCACCAGATCCGGGGCAGCTGTCTTTGTGGCCAAGTCCGCTACGCCGTGAGGGGGCCTCTGAGCGGTGCCGAGAACTGCCACTGTTCCATGTGCCGCAAGGCTCATGGATCCGCCTTTTCGACCAACGCGCTGGTACGGACTTCCGACTTGCACATCGACGGGTTGGCGCATCTGTCGGTGTACAGGTCATCGGCGAACCGGGAAAAGCTGTTCTGCGCGCGGTGCGGGTCGCAGCTCTTCATCAGGCGGCTCAATGCTGCACACATGACCGTGATCACGCTAGGGACGCTGGACGACGATCCACGCACCGAGCCCGCTCGGCATGTCTTCACCGGCAGCAAGGCGCGCTGGCACGATCCTGATCCACGCTTGCCGTGCCACGAGGTCTATCCTGAACACCCTGACTCTCCAGGCTGACGGCATGTCGGATGTCGTACGGGGCGCCTGCTATTGCGGGGCCGTCACGGTGGAGGTGGCGGCCGCGCTGCGGCCGCCCGTCAACTGCCACTGTGGCCAGTGCAGGCGGCTCAGCGGCGCAGCCTTCACCACCTGGATCACGGCAAGACAGGACCGTGTCGTCTTGAGCGGTGGCCACAGGCTCACCCGGTTTGCGCCGACCTCCCGTCTGTTGCGCCACTTCTGCGCGGTATGCGGTTCGCACGTGTTCACCTCAGACGCCCGCCTGCCGGGGACCTGGGGGTTTCCCGCGGGCCTGTTCCCGGGCGATCAGGTCAGCACGCCCGCCAGCGACTGGTTCGTCTCCGACAAGGCGCCGTGGTACGCACTGGCCGGCGGCACGAAATGCTACGGCGGGCCTGACGGCACCGAGCCCATGAGCGGGTCAGCATCCCGAGATTGACAATGCTTCGATGAGCGCACGTGCTGAATCCCGGTTCATCGTCTGTCAGGACGGCAAGCCGGCCTTTGTGGTTGTGCCTTACGAGAAGTTCCGCCGCATGAAGGGCGGGTTCACGCATGGCACAGTTCCCAGCGAAGCCGTGAACCTGTCCTTCGAGCGTGGCGTGTCGGCCATGGCTGCATGGCGTGAACACTTCGGCCTGATGCAGGCCGAAGTCGCCGGCCGCATCGGCATCACCCAGGCGGCTTATGCGCAGATGGAACGCGTCAAGCAACCCCGCAAGGCCACGCTGGAGAAGGTGGCCACTGCGCTGGGCCTTGAGGTCGAACAACGCCGCTGGTGAGCAGGCACCGCGCGGCGCCGCACCCCTCTTGAGTCTCAGGTGGCATCCTCCATACGCCCTGCCGTCGCGACAGATGCTCAGGCTGTCGCCAACGTGCTGATCCAGTCGCGCCAGCGCTTCCTGCCCTTCGCTCCCATGCGCCACGCCGACAGCCAGGTTCAGGTCTGGATCCGTGACGTATTGCTCCCCACCGGAAGGGTCGTGGTCTGTGAGCGGCAGTGCCAGGTTGTCGGCTTCCTCAGCACATCTGAGACCAAGGCGTGCGCATGGGTCGATCACCTCTACGTACTGCCTGGCTTCACCGGCAACGGGGTGGGCACACAATTGCTCAGGCATGCCCATGGTCTCCTGCCGCGTCCGATCAGGCTTTACACCTTCCAACAGAACACAGGGGCAAGGCGCTTCTACGGTCGTCACGGCTACGCGGAGATCGCATTCACAGACGGCGCAGATAACGAGGAAGCATGCCCCGATGTCCTGTTTGAACTCGCGACCCCGGCGCCTGGCACGAAATGCTTCGGCGGGCCTGATGGCACCGCGCCGATGAGCGGGTCATGAGGTCGGTGCCCGAAGCGCAGCCCGGACCACCCGCCGAGCCTGCGTGGCTGGCCCCGCTGTGGGACGCCGCCCGAAAGGTGCGGGCCTGCGCCCACGCCCCCTATTCGCGCTTTGCGGTGGGCGCGGCGGTGCTGGACGAGCAGGGGCGGGTGCATGCGGGCTGCAACGTGGAAAACGCCGCCTACCCGCAGGGCTGGTGCGCCGAGACCTCGGCCCTGGCGGCGATGGTGTCGGCCGGCGGGCGGCGCGTGGCCGCGGTGCTGGTGGTGGGCGAGGCGGCAGACCCGGTGACGCCCTGCGGCGGCTGCCGCCAGAAGCTGCGCGAATTCGCTGCAGACGATTGCCCGATCATCGTGGCCGATGGGCAGCAGGTGCGCGGCCGTTTCACGCTGGGGCAACTGTTGCCTGTCAACTTCGGCCCGCAACATCTGGCCGTTGGACTCGACCCTGGCAGCGACCACGGCACCGATGCCCAGCTTGATGCGCGCGCTGATGTCAGCTCCGATGCCAGCGCTGAAACCGGCCCCTCCGCCACCCCATGAACACGCCCGCCGCTGACCTCCCGCAGACCATCGAGGCCTCCTGTGCCCGCCTGCAGGCCACCGGGCGCTCGCCGCGCGTGGCCGTCGTGCTGGGCTCGGGCTGGGCGGGGCTGGCCTCTCGGGTGGCGCTGCCGCTGGAGGTGCCCTATGCCGAGCTGCCGGCCTTTCCCCGGCCCACCGTGGGCGGCCATGCTGCGCGCGTGGTGCTGGGGCGGATCGGGCTGCAGGAGGTGGCCCTGCTGGCCGGGCGCCAGCACCCGTATGAAGGCGGCCGTGCGGATGGCATGAACGGTGCCCTGCGCACCCTGGCCGCCCTGGGCGTGCAGACCCTGGTGCTGACCAACGCCGCCGGCAGCCTGACGCCGGACCTGCCACCCGGCGGCCTCATGCTGATCAGCGACCACCTGAACCTGCCCCAACGCTCGCCTTTGTGGCAGGAGCGTGACGACCGCCGCTTCGTCGACATGACCAATGCGTACTGCCCGGTGCTGCGCGCGCAGGCCCGCGCCAGCGCCGCCGCGGCGGGTGTGGTGTTGCATGAAGGCGTGTACGCCTGGGTGATGGGCCCGCAGTTCGAAACCCCGGCAGAGATCCGCATGCTGCGCACCCTGGGCGCGCAGGCCGTGGGCATGAGCACCGTGCCCGAGACCATCGCGGCGCGGC
>JBMLPD010000406.1:0-17184 GCA_049242285.1 Rubrivivax sp. | reverse complement strand
CGCGCCATCATGGCCTGGGGCGACTGGGTGGCCGAGGGCCGCTGGGTCTGGTGGTGGAAAGACCGCATTGACCGCGGTTTCATCCGGCGCTTCAGCGCGGCGCCGCCGGGTGCCTGAACCGGCTCAATCCCGCGGCCTGAACACGATCTCCACCGTGCCAGGTACGCGGCCGTCGGTGTCCCGGGGCAGGCTGCCGGTGCGGTCGATGGCGCGCAGCACGGCCTCGTCCCACTCCTTGGAGCCGCTGGACTTCACGAGGCGGCGGCCGATGATCGTTCCGGTGGGTGCCGCGCGTACCTCGATGACGGCCTCCGGGTTGCCTGTGACCACCTCGGTGAGCACGATGTTGGGCTTGACGGCGCGCACGATCAGACCCGCGTAGCTTCTGGAAGGCGCCGCATCGACGGCCGCCGTGCCGCGGCTGCCCGCAGGACCGCTTCCGGCGGGGATCTGCCCCATCATGCGCTTGAGGTTCTCTTCGCGTTGCTGGGCCAGGCGTTGTTCCTCGGCCTGTTCCGCGCGCTTGCGCTGTGCGGCTTCGCGGGCCTGCTTTTCCTTGGCAACCTTGTCCGTGTCTGCCTTGTCCCTCTGTGCTTTCAGGGCCTGGTCGCGGGCCGCCTTCTCGGCTTTCTCGGCTTTCTCGGCTTTCTCCGCAGCCTTGTCCTGTCGCGCCTTCTGCTGTTTGGCTTTTTCCAGGGCGATGTCGGCCTGTGTGGGCGGTGGGGGGCGTGCCGGTGCCGGGGCCGGCGCTGGCGGCGGCGCGGGGGGTTCCGGCGCGGGTGCGGGGGGTGGCGCTTGCTCAGCGGGTGGCGCGGCCTGCTGCGGCACCGCGGCCCACAGTTCGGCCGAGACGGCCACGGGTGGCGGCGCGCGCCAGGCCACACCCCAGGCCAGTGCGGCCACCAGGCCGCCGTGCACCAGCAGCGACAGCGCCACGCCCTGCGCCGTGCCGCCGGGAGGGCGGGGCATGAGCGCTTCCTGCCGGACCTGCGGCGCGGAACCGGGCGACGGTGCCCTTCCAGACGCGTTCACAGAGGTGTTCACGGACGATTCAGCCCTCGGGTTCATGCGTCAAGCCTCAAGGGACAAGGCCGGCTGTCTCAACCCGACTGCTTGACCGACAGGCCCACCCGCTTGACGCCGGCCTTCTGCAGCACGTCCATCACGCGCACCACGCTCTCGTACTTCACGTTGCGGTCGGCGCTGATGACCACGGGCGTGTCGGCGTTGCCCGCCTGTTTGTCGCGCACGCGCTCGGGCAGCCGCGCCAGCGTCAGCGGCAGGGGGTCGTCCTGCTGGTCCACGCGCAGACGCAGCTTCTCGTCCAGGCCCACCACCACCTCGATCACGCTGGTGGGCCGCTGCTGCGCCTTGCCCACCGTGGGCAGGTCCACCACGCCCGTGGTGATGAGCGGCGCGCTGACCATGAAGATGATCAGCAGCACCAGCATCACGTCGATGAACGGGACCATGTTGATCTCGTTCATCGAACGCCTGCGGCGCGCGCCGCCGCGGGACACAACGCCGGGCATGGTGGCCTTACCTCGGTCCGCCCGCCCCGCCGGCGGCGGTGGTCGAGGCGAACGCGTTGCGCTGCAGGATGTTGGTGAACTCCTCCATGAAGGTCTCCATCTGCGTGGCGATGCGGTCGATGTCGTGGGAGAAGCGGTTGTAGGCGATCACCGCCGGGATGGCCGCAAACAGCCCGATGGCCGTGGCCACCAGCGCCTCGGCGATGCCCGGCGCCACGGTGGCCAGCGTCACCTGCTGCAGGTTGGACAGGCCCACGAAGGCATGCATGATCCCCCACACCGTGCCGAACAGGCCCACGTAGGGGCTGACCGAGCCCACAGAGGCCAGGAAGTTCAGGTGGCGCTCCACGACATCCAGCTCACGCTGGAAGCTCGCGCGCATGGCGCGCCTGGCGCCGTCCAGCTGGGCATTGGCGTCCAGGCGCCGCTCGCGCAGCTTGAGGAATTCCCGCATCCCGCTGGCAAACAGCCGCTCCATGGGGGCCGCGTCGGCCTTCTTGCCGGCGCTGTCGTTCAGATCGGTCAGGCTGCGGCCGGACCAGAACTCGCGCTCGAAGTCGTCGTTGTGTGCGCGCACCTTGCGCAGGCCGAACACCTTGCCGAAGATCACCGTCCAGCTGGCCAGCGACACCAGCAGCAACCCGGCCATCACGAGCTGGACCACCAGGCTTGCGTTCAGGATCAGGTGGAGGATGGACAGGTCCTGGTTCATGGTGAAAGGGGGTTCACGTGCAAGTCAGGGGGTGGCCACGGGGAGGCCAGGGGGATGGCGGTCCAGGGCGTTGAGCACAGTTTGCGGAATGCGCCGCGGCCGCCATGATGACGCATCCACGCAACCCACGCGGATGGAGCCCTCGGCCAGCAGACGCTCACCGCACCAGGCCTGCTGGGCGAAGCTCATGGAAGCACGGCCGCATTCGGTGAGCACCACGGTGATGCGCAGTTCGTCGTCCAGACGCGCCGGCGCCAGGTGCCGCACCTCGGTGTGGCTGACGATGAAGACCGCACCGGTCTGCTCCCGCAGGGCCTGCTGGCTGAGGCCGTCGCCGGCCGTGCCGGCTGCGCCCTCGGGCCGGCCGAGGCAGCGCAACCATTCGGTGCGCGCCCGCTCGAAGAACTTCAGGTAGTTGGCGTAGAACACCACGCCGCCGGCGTCGGTGTCTTCCCAGTACACCCGCACGGGCCAGCTGAAGGGGGCTGCCGCCTCGGCCATGCCTTCTGTTGCTGAAGTTCTCAGCTCAGGGGTGCAGCACGCGCTGCAGGCGGGCCAGGGCCTCCCGCAGATGTGCCATGGAGCTGGCGTAGCTCAGGCGCAGGTAGCGCTCGGCGGCGGCCGGGCCGAAGTCCCGGCCCGGGGTCAGCGCCACATGGGCCGAGTGCAGCAGGCCGTGGCAAAGGTCCCAGCTGCTGGGCGAGAAGGCGCTGCAGTCAGCCCAGGCGTAGAAGGCCCCGTCCGGCGCCACGGGCACCATCAGGCCGATGCGCTCCAGCCCTTCCAGCACCGCGTCGCGCCGGCGCTGGAACTCGCCGCGGCGCCTTTCGTACTCGGCGATGGCTGCCGGCTCAAAGCAGGCCAGCGCCGCGTGCTGCGCCAGGCTGGAGGCGCAGATGTAGAGGTTCTGCGCCAGCTTCTCCACCGCCGGCACCAGTGCCGGGGGCAGCACCACCCAGCCCAGGCGCCAGCCCGTCATGGAGAAGTACTTGGAGAAGCTGTTGACCGAGATCACGTCGTCACCATGCGCCAGCGCGCTGCTGCCGTAACGCGGGTCGTAGCTCAGGCCCAGGTAGATCTCGTCGACCACCGTCACGCCGCCGCGCGCGCGCACCGCCTGCACGATGCGCCCCATCTCTGCGGGGTCGATGGAGGTGCCGGTGGGGTTGGAGGGCGAGGCCAGCACCACGCCGCGCGTGGTGGGTGTCCAGGCAGCCTCAACCCCTGCGGCGTCCAGTTGAAACCGCTGCTCGGGCCCGCAGGGCAGCAGCCGCGCCTGGCCGCCCGCGGCGGTGACGAAGTGCCGGTTGCAGGGGTAGCAGGGGTCGGGCATCAGCACCTCGTCGCCGGCTTCGAACAGCGCCAGACATACCAGTTGCAGCGCGGCCGAGGCCCCGGCCGTGATCAGGATGCGCTCAGGTGCGATGTCCAGGCCGAAGCGCCGCGCGTACCAGGCGCTGAGGGCCGAGCGCAGCGCGGGCAGGCCCGTGGCCTGGGTGTAGGCCGTCTGGCCGGCCGCCAGGCAGGCGCTCGCCGCGGTCTGTACCGGCGCGCTGGCCGTGAAGTCCGGCTCGCCGATGTTCAGGTAGATCATGGGCTCGCCGCCCTGGGCAGGGTCGCAGGCCGGGCCGGCAGCCACCTCGCGCGCCGCCTTGGCCATCTCCATGACCCAGAAGGGTTCGATCCGGTCCACGCGGGAGGCGAGCTTCATGCTTGCGTGCCCGCCTGGCGTGCCGCCCGCACGGCGGCCACTTCCACGGCCCGCAGGTCGCCCGCGGTCTTGTCCAGCACGCCGTTGACGTACTTGTGGCCGTCGGTGCCGCCGAATTCCTTGGCCAGCTCCACCGCCTCGTTGATGGCCACCTTGTAGGGAATCTCCAGGCAGTTGGAGAGCTCCCAGGCACCGATCAGCAGAACCCCGTGCTCCACGGGCGACAGGGCGCTGGTGCGGCGGTCCACATGCCGGGCCAGGGCGGCGTCCAGCACGGCTGCGTCGCGGATGCAGCCGTGCAGCAAGGCATCGAAGTGTGCGCTGTCGCACTTGTCGAACCCTTCCTGCTCGCGCATGTGGGCGTCGATGACACCGGCCTCGCTGCCCGACAGCAGCCATTCGTACAGGCCTTGCAGCGCGAACTCGCGCGAGCGGCGGCGGGGAGACTTTCCAGTGGATCGTCGGCCTGCAGGATTCTTGCGGGGAGCTGGGGGGGAGGTCTCGGAACTCATGGGGGGGCGGTGCGGGGGCAGCCACCACGAGGCGGCTGTCGAGGGTTCAGAGGCAGATGAAACAGGCTGCGCGGGTGCCGAAGGCGGCGTCAGCCGATGTCTTCCAGGAGCTTGGCCATCTCCACGGCGACGCGGGCGGCGTCTCGCCCCTTCTCCTCCACGCGGGCCCAGGCCTGCGCTTCGTCTTCCACGGTGAGGATGGCGTTGGCAATCGGCAGCCCGTGGTCCAGGCCGACGCGGCTGACGCCCGCGCCGCTTTCATGGGCCACCAGTTCGAAGTGGTAGGTTTCCCCGCGGATGATGCAGCCCAGCGCCACCAGGGCGTCATGGTCTTGCGAGGCGGCCAAGGCCTTCAGGGCCACCGGCACCTCCAGGGCGCCGGGCACGGTCACGTGGCGGATGTCGTCGGCCTCGACGCCCAGGGCCAGCAGTTCGGTGATGCAGGCCTGGGCCAGGGCCGAGGTGATGTCGTCGTTGAAGCGGGCGCGCACGATTCCGATGGACAAACCCTGCCCGCTCACAGAGACCGCGCTGCCCTTGTTGGCGTCTTTCATGTGGTGGAGGCCCGGGTGGAGGGGGGTGAGAAAGGGTGCGCTGCGCTCATCGCGCCACCGGCTGGAAACCCGTGACCTCCAGGCCGTAGCCGGTCATGCTGGGCATGCGGCGCGGGCTGCCGAGCAGCTTCATGCGGGCCACGCCCTGCTCGCGCAGGATCTGGGCCCCCACGCCGTAGGTGCGCAGGTCCATCTGCATGCGCGGCGCCTGGGGCGACGGCGCCTTGGACACCAGTTGCTCCAGCAGCGCGTCGGGTTCCTGCGTGCAGTTCAGCAGCACGGCCACGCCGGCCGGCGCAGCTTTCAGCGCCGCCAGGGCCTGGGGCAGGGGCCAGGAGTGGCGGCTGTCCGCGGCGTTGAGCAGGTCCAGCGCGGTGAAGGGCTCGTGCACGCGCACCAGCACCTCGTCCCCGGGCGCCCACTGGCCGTGCCTGAGCGCCAGGTGCAGGCCACCGCTGCGGTCGCGGTAGGTGGTGCAGGAGAAGTCGCCTTGCGGCGTGGCCATGGTGCGCTCGCCCACGCGCTGCACCAGGGATTCGTTGTGGCTGCGAAAGCTGATCAGGTCGGCGATGGTGCCGATCTTCAGGCCATGCTGCTGCGCAAAGACCTCCAGGTCCGGCAGGCGCGCCATGGTGCCGTCGTCTTTCATGATCTCGCAGATCACGGACGCGGGGGTCAACCCGGCCATGCCGGCCAGGTCACACCCGGCCTCGGTGTGGCCGGCGCGCATCAAGACCCCGCCGTCCTGCGCCTGCAGCGGGAAGATGTGGCCGGGCTGCACCAGATCGGCGGGCTTGGCGTCGCGCGCCACGGCCACCTGCACGGTGCGGGCGCGGTCTGCGGCCGAGATGCCCGTGGTCACGCCCGTGGCCGCCTCGATGGAGACGGTAAAGGCCGTCCCGTGCTTGGTGCCGTTGCGGCTGGCCATGGGCGGCAGCTGCAGCCGTTCGCAGCGCTCGCGGGTGAGCGTCAGGCAGATCAAGCCGCGCGCAAAGCGGGCCATGAAATTGATGGCCTCAGGTGTGACGTGGTCGGCCGCGATGACGATGTCACCTTCGTTTTCGCGGTCTTCCTCGTCCACCAGCACGACCATGCGGCCGGCCGCCAGCTCGGCCACCAGCTCGGGAATCGGGGAAATGGGCATCAGGTCATTGTAGGAGGCGGGGGTGCGCTGCCCCGGTGGCCCGGACCCGGCCTACCACTCCCGGCCGAGTTCGGCTGGGTTCAGCCGGTGCTGGGTGGCGATGTCAGCAGGTTTCGGGCGGCGTCAGGGGGCGCCCGCCGTTCGAGCACTCGCCAACGGCTCGCCGACCTCGGCAAAGATCTGTTCGGCCGTCAGCGTGAGGTCCAAGCTGTCCAGCCGCACGTCATCTCCCCGCTCGAAGGGGTGCAGCACGAACAGCCCGTCGGGCCCTCGGCGCATCACATCGATACGGCGCGAATCGAGGTCGATGAACACCACTTCGAGAAGCGCCGCTATACCTCGGTAATGCGCGAACTTGTCCCCCCGGTCGTAGGCGGCGGTGCTTGGCGACAGCACCTCCACGATCAGCACGGGCTCGCGCTTGACCAAGGGGTCCGCCCGGTCGACCTGCGAGCAGGTGACCATGACATCGGGATAGAAGAAGTTGCCCTGCTCGGCCGGGCGCAGCTTCATGTCGGCCATGAACGTCCGGCAGGGTGTGCCGGACAGATGTTGGCGCAGGGTGAAGGCAACATTCATGGACGCCGTGACATGCCGCTCATCGGCACCGGCCATGGCATACACCTCGCCGTCCACGAAGTCGTGACGTTCCAACTGGGTGGATTCCCACTCGAGGTAGTCCTCGGGGGTCATGCGGGGCTGGACAGCGGGTTGTCCCATGGTGGCGTGATGGGGGAGTTGTGTCGAGTCAGCAGGTTTCAGCCGACCCTTGAAGTATCCAGCAGGCTGGCGCTCATGCACAGCCGTTTCCGGCTCGACATTGCGAACGCACGCGGGAGGATCCATCTCGAACCCCCGCTGCGGAAAACCCTGCCCGTCCCGGCGGCCGGGCGCGGATCCGCAGATCCGGCCCTAAGGGTCTGCACTCGATGAATTCGAGGGCCACGCCATCAGCCAGTTGCTCCAGCGGCCCGAAGGCGGCCATGCCCCGGCCCGGCCCCAGCATCTTCGGGGCCAGATAGACCAGCCACTCGTCCACCAGAGCGGCCTTGAGCAGTGAACCGTTGAGCTGGTGCCCGGCCTCGACGTGCAGTTCGTTCACGCCACGTGCGGCCAGGTCTGTCAGCACGGCAGTCAGGTCGGTCTTGCCGCGCTCGTCGGCAGGCACGCCCACCACCTCCAGGTTCGGGTGCCGGCCTCGCAGCGACGCTGCCGCTTCAGGCGCGGCACCGGTGTAGACCAGCACCTGTCCCGGGGCCTGGAGGATGCGCGCCCGCGCGGAGATCTCCAGCCGTGAATCCACCACCACGCGCAGGGGCTGCAGGCGGGTGGGCACCAGCCGCACGTCCAGCCGCGGGTTGTCGTCGCGCACGGTGCCGATGCCGGTCAGCACCGCTGAGGCCCGGCGCCGCCAGGCGTGGCCGTCCTCCCGTGCGCAGGGCGAGGTGATCCACTGGCTGAGGCCGTTGGCCAAGGCTGTCTGCCCGTCCAGCGAGGCGGCGATCTTCAGGCGCACCCACGGCCGCTGGCGCACCATGCGGGAGAAGAAGCCTACGTTGAGTTCGAAGGCCTCGGCGGCCCAGGCCTCGCCGTGGGGGTCTTCGGGGTGGTCGGCCGCGTAGCCCGCAGCGAAACCGTCGGTGAAGTCGCCCGCCACCTGCACCTCGATCCCGGCAGCGCGCATGCGCGCGATGCCCTGGCCGGCCACCAGGGGGTTGGGGTCTTGCAGGGCCACCACCACGCGTCCGACCCCGGCGGCGATGAGGGCATCGCAGCAAGGCGGCGTGCGCCCGTGGTGGGCGCAGGGCTCCAGTGTCACCCAGGCGGTGGCGCCCCGCAGGTCCAGGCCCGCCTGCTGCGCTGCGCGAAGGGCCATGGCTTCGGCATGCGGCCCGCCAGCCTGCTGCGTGTGGCCCGTGGTCCAGGGGCTGTTGGCGTCGGAGCCGGTGATGACGCAGCCCACCCGTGGATTCGGGTCCGACAGGCCGATGGCGGCGCTGGCGAGCTCCAGTGCGGTCTGGGTCGGGTGGACGTGGGGACGCCGCGTACGGCCGTTCAGGCCTGCCGGCTCTGGGGACACGGTGATCGTTCCGAACCCTAGGACAGCAGGCGCGCAGAGAAGCTGGCGCCGCTGCGCTGCAGTCGGGTGGACAAGGTGTAGGTTCGCGCTTGCCCGTGGGCGTCGGTCCAGGAGACGGTGATCTGCGCGGTCTTGAACTCCATGGACCCGGCAGGGCCTGTGTCAGTGATGGTGTACTGCACGCTGTAGGTGGAGGTGGTGCCGGCCACCAGGGTGGCGGGCGGCGTGCCGGCCGCCAGGGATGCGTGGCCCCAGTCGCGCGAGCGGAGGTCCTCGGCGACCCGCTGGGCGATGAAGCTGGCGTCGGACTGTTGTCGCGAGGATGCGGCGCTGGTCAACAGCGCACCTTGCAGCCGGCTGAGCGCCAGCACGCCCCCAGCGATGATCACCACCGTGATCAGCACCTCGATGAGGCCGACGCCGGCCACGGCGCTTCGTGGGCTGACAGGCTTCACCAGTCCCTCCAGGTGCCCATGACTTTGGCGAAGCGTGCGGCGGTGGTCCGCACCCGGGCGAGCGGCCCGTTGACGGTGTCGGCGGGGAATGCAACTTGGGCCACGGTGAGGTTGTGTGTGCCCACCACCGCAATGGCCCCTTCGATGCTGGGAGTGCTGCAGCTCGTGCACGTCGCAGTGCCCGTGACGAAGACGAAGCCCTGGACGTTCGCGCCTGCGGTCACCGTCAGGTTACCCTCCACCACCAGCAGCACGGGACCGGTGGCACTGCCTACAGCACCGGTGATTGTCAGATCTCCCTGGTGCCACACCAGGCCGGACGTGGCACCGCTGAGGGATGTGCCGTTGGTCAAAGGGGTGGTCAGCGCCTTGATGGTGGCTTGCGGCGCGTCAAACAGGCTGTTGAAGTTCGCCCCGCTCGTGATGGCGACGGCAGGCGGGTTTCGCAGCAGGGGTGTGAGTTCAACCACCTGCCCAGCCTGCGCTCGTCCACCGCAGCTGTTGACGTCGGTGACATTGCTGCAGTCGCTGCCGCCGCTGGAGTTGAGTTGCAGCCGTGCCAACGGGGGCGTATCGGTGCTCAGTGCTGCCAGGGTGACCGAGTAGGCCGAGGCCGCGCCAGGCGAACCGGTCAGCGTGGCGTTGGTGATGGTGAACAGGCCGGCTCCTGTGGGCCATGGGGTCAGATGGGTGGCACGGTTGGGTGCGCCAGCATCTGCGTTCAGCACCGACAAGGCGACGTCCAGTCCCGCCTCTGCCGCTGCGATGGCCTGCTTGGCACGGCTCTGGTTGACAGTGGCGCGTTGCTCCAGCCAGCCGGCGGCGTGGGCGTGGAGCACCAGCACGCTGACCACCAGCAGCGTGATCACGGCGAACCACAAGGTGGCAACCCCGATCTGCTGCCGCTTGTGCAAGTGACGGTGACCTGCCCGCGGGCCGGTTCGCTGCGCACACCTGTTCGTCATGTGCATGCCGCGTTGGCGTTGCGGTACCAGTCGTTGCGCACGCGCACACTTTGGGTGATGGTGCGGGTGACGGCCGGATTGCCGACCAGACGGCCCGTGAGCGTGATCTGGATCAGGCGGGTGCACACCGCCCAGCTGGGGCCGGCAGCCGAGACGAACGGCCGCTGGCTGACGGCCACGACACCTGCGCCATCCAGGTACTGGAAAGTCAGCGCCGTGATCTCCGACAGCGCCGGGTCTGTCACCGGCTGCCAGTTGCCAGCAACAGCGCAGGTGGTGACGCTGGTGCCGGCCTGCACGGCGCCGCCCTGCAGCCGGAAGCCCATGTTCTCGGCCGCGTCCAGGCTGCCGTTCTGACTGCTGGGCAAGTCGTAGGAGTAGAGCGCACACCCGGGTGTGTTCAGGTTGATGCCGCCGTCGTTGGGTGCCACCACCGCTTGCGTGAACTGATTGGCCGCTGCCGAGGCGCCGGTGCTGGCCGCCGTGGCGGTGCTGGAGTACCCCGCCCGGCGCAGATCGCGCGTCATCAGTTCCATGGCGGTGTTCAGGTCCTGGGTCAGGCGTGCATCCTTGAAATTCCGGCCGGATTGGACCAGCGAGCGGCCGAGGTAATCGGTCAGCCCGGCCAGCAGGAACAGCCCGATGGCTGCTGCAATCAGCAGTTCCACCAGGCCCAACCCCCGCTGATGGCACCGCCGGGGGCCGTGCAGCCAGCCGCACATCGGGCGAACTGCATGGCGTTGCAAGGAGTGCACCGTCTTCAGCATGCGGGGTGGTGCGCCAGTGCGCCAGCCGTCGAGCAGATGCTCACCCGGCCCGCCACTCCCAGGCTCACGCGCAGCGTGCCTGCATTTGGGTGAGAGAACTCGACGGCGCCGGCATTGGCCAGCCCCTGGCGGCTCGTGAAGGTGGCGGCACTGCCGGTGAAGGTGGGCGCTGCCATGGTGACGCCTGTGTAGGCATTTTGGTCCACCCGGCGCATTGTGCAGGAACCCGCGACGGTGCAGTTGCAGGCCGTGGCCCCCACGACGGACCCGTAGCACCAGGTGCTTCCCGAGGAAAAGCTGATCGTCACGTCAGCGTTGCGCCGCAGGGCCTCGCTCTTGGCCAACTGCAGGTCTTGCGCCAGGGCTTCGGCTGCGCCGCCCAGGCGCCCCTGCGCCAGGTAAGTACTGGAGAACGGTATGGCCAGAGCGAGAAGGATCGCCAGGATGGCCACGACCACCAACAGCTCCACGACGGTGAGCCCGCAGATGGTCTCAGGCCGCCTGCGGCGGGCGTTCAGCGCTTCCAGCATTGCGTCGGCGTCCGGTTCAGTACCAGCCCATCCACCTGCAGCACCAGGCTCGGACATGAGGTGTCACTGGCCTGGGAACCGGTGGCCGTGGCGGTGGCGGTGTAGCCTGTGGCAGTGACGCCGGACAAGGTGAGGTTGTAGAAGTCGTCAGGCGACGTGGCTTTCGGGTACCCGAGTACGCCGCAGGCGCGAGTTCCCGTCAGTGTTGCGGCGTAGCTGGTGCATTCCGCGCGCAGCTTTTCCTGTTCGATCTGAATTTGCTGCAGTGCCAGCATCGCGTCCGCCCGGCGCGACTCACGCAGAAATTGGGTGTAGTTCGGCAGTGCAATGCTGGCAAGGATGGCGATGATCGCCACCGCCACCATCATTTCCATCAGGGTGAAGCCGTCCCAGGCCGGGCGCATGCGGCCATGGTGGGAGGTTGCTCGCGCCGCAGCAAGGTGGTGGCGGGTGCTGACGTCGACCTTCGTATGGGTGTTCATGGTCCAACCGCGCAAGGGGTGAGGCCGGTGGCATGGCGCAAGATCCTCACCAGACCTCTTGCGCTTGAGTTTTGATTTTCTCATGATTTGGCGCACCGCTGCGCGCAGGCCGGTCAGCAGGGCGGACTTTCGGCCAAGGGCCCTTGTGCGCTGCAAGTGCGCACACGGCCGCGCAGGTTGACGATGTGGCGGATTTCGCGCCCGGTGGCGTCGCTCAGGCTCACCGTACCGCCGGGCGATGCGGTGCCGACACGTGGATCGAACAGGATGGAGCTCACGTTGGCCGCCACCTGCAGCGCGCTGGAGGACGGCCAGTGGCGGGCGTTGAGCAGCAGCGCCTGCGGCCCGTTGCACTGCGCCTGCCCGGCACCGGTGCAGCTGCAGCCAGCGGTCGGGCCCGTGTGCACCACGTAGCAGCTGCCGCCGTCTGCGGCATGGAAGCTCATCCGAACGTCGGCATTGCGGACGATGGCCTCGCTGCGCATGTGCTGCAGGTCCCCCACCAGGGTGGCCGACTGCCCGCGCAGGCGCTGAAGGTCGAGCATCGAGGTGAATGAGGGCAGGGCGCTGCCGACCAGGATGCACAGGATGCACAGGCAGACGCTGCACTCCAGAAGGCTGAGGCCACGCTGGCGACGGCGGGTGAGTTGGGGTGGCAGGGCAGACATGGCGCGCTCCGTTGCAGGACAGGCCGCCATGTTCAGGTGACGGCGCCGCGCCGTCATCGCCCCGGCGGAGCCCCCGAAAGGGGGTGCTCGCGGGGTCGCTCAGATGTCGCGGATCAGCTGCCGGAACTCGTCCACGTCTTCGAAGCTGCGGTAGACGCTGGCAAAGCGCACGTACGCCACCTTGTCGATGCGCTTGAGCTCGCGCATGACCAATTCACCCAGCCGCGTGGTGGGTACCTCGCGCAGGCTGCCGGACAGCAGTTTCTCCTGGATGCGCTCCAGGGCGGAATCCACCTGTTCGATGCTCACCGGCCGTTTGCGCAGCGCCAGCATCATGGAGGCGCGCAGCTTGGCAGGGTCGAACTCCACGCGGCCGCCGTCGCGCTTGACCACCGTGGGCATGGCCACTTCGGGGCGTTCATAGGTGGTGAAGCGGCGGTCGCACTTCAGGCAGCGGCGCCGACGGCGGGTGAACCCTTCGTCGGAATCCCGGGTCTCGGCGACCTGGGTTTCCTCATGGCTGCAGTAGGGGCAGCGCAAGGACCTGCTCCTGGGGCGGCTTTCAGCCGTAGACGGGGAAAGCTTGGGTCAGCGCCGCCACCTTCTGCCGCACGGCCGCGATGTTCGTTTCGTCGTGCGGCTTGTCCAGCACATCGGCGATCAAGTGGGCGGTCTGTCGGGCCTGCGCTTCCTTGAAGCCGCGCGTGGTCAGGGCCGGTGTGCCCAGGCGGATGCCGCTGGTGACCATGGGCTTTTGCGGATCGTTGGGAATGCCGTTCTTGTTGCAGGTCATGTGGGCCTGGCCCAGCACGGCCTCGGCCTCCTTGCCCGTCAGACCCTTTGGCCGCAGGTCCACCAGCATCACGTGGCTCTCGGTGCGGCCTGAGACGATGCGCAAGCCGCGCTCGATCAGCGTTTCGGCCAGCACGCGCGCATTGGCCACCACCTGCTGCTGGTAGGCCTTGAAGTCCGGCTGCAGCGCCTCCTGGAAAGCCACGGCCTTGCCGGCGATCACGTGCATGAGCGGCCCGCCCTGGATGCCGGGGAAGATGGCGCTGTTGATCTTCTTGGCGATGGCCTCGTCGTTCATCAGGATGATGCCGCCGCGCGGGCCGCGCAGGCTCTTGTGCGTGGTGGAGGTCACCACGTCGGCATGCGGCACGGGGTTGGGGTACACGCCTGCGGCCATCAGCCCGGCGTAGTGCGCCATGTCCACCATGAAGATCGCGCCGATGGCCTTGGCCACGCGCGAGAAGCGCTCGAAGTCGATGCGCAGGCTGTAGGCGGAAGCGCCGGCGATGATGAGCTTGGGCCGGTGCTCGTGCGCCAGGCGCTCCATGGCGTCGTAGTCGATCACCTCCTGGGCGTCCAGGCCGTAGCTCACCACCTTGAACCACTTGCCGCTCATGTTCAGCGGCATGCCGTGGGTGAGGTGGCCGCCTTCGGCCAGGCTCATGCCCATGATGGTGTCGCCGGGGTTCAGCAGGCCGAAGAACACGCCCTGGTTGGCCTGTGAGCCAGAGTTGGGCTGGACGTTGGCGAAGTTCGCGCCGTAAAGCTTCTTCAGCCGGTCAATCGCCAGTTGCTCCACCACGTCCACGTGCTCGCAGCCGCCGTAGTAGCGCTTGCCGGGATAGCCTTCGGCGTACTTGTTGGTGAGCTGGCTGCCCTGCGCGGCCATCACGGCCGGCGAGGTGTAGTTTTCCGAGGCGATGAGCTCGATGTGCGCTTCCTGGCGCGCGTTCTCGGCCTGGATGGTGGCCCAGATCTCGGGGTCCACACTGGCGATGGTGTGCTGTTGGCGGTTGAACATGCTTGGCAGTCCTCTTCGGATGGAAGGGCCTTCGGGAGCCGGCGCGCCGCAGGTTGAAAACGGTGGAAACGGTGGGAACGGCTTGCAACGGTCGAGGGCTGCCCAGGCGAACGGCGGACACCGGGAGGGTACCGACGCGCACCCCCTCGGTCTGCACTCCCTGGTGGTTCACCACCTCGACGGGCGCTGCGGAGCGGAGCTCCGCAGGAGCCGGCCTATCGCCAGTTGCGCAGGGTTTCAGTGTATCGGAGTGCCCTTGAACGCCTGGGCCAGGGTCTGGGGCTTGTCTGCCGGCGCTTGCTCCAGGCTCTTCTGCGCCTTTTGGGCCGCCTGCTGCAACTGGCTTTGCTGCCCCAGCACGCGCTGCGGATAGCCGGGCTGCTGGGACGTGCTGTTGGCCCCCACATAGGCGAGCAGGCCGCCCTCCACGCTGCCAGCCTCGGCGATGTTTTCCTTCAGCACCAGCGCACCCACGCGCAGGTTGCTCACGGGGTCGAAGGCGGCACGCAGTCCGCCCAGCGGCTCGAACTTCTCCAGGTGCGCATGCGCCACCACCTGCATCAGGCCCTTGGCCCCGCCGGCGCCCTGAGCAAAGGGATTGAAGGCTGACTCCACAGCGGCCACCGCCAGGATCAGCGTCGGCTCCAGCCCCGCCCGGGGGCCGATGGACCAGGCCTCCAGCACCAGGCGCGATACAGGCTCCAGGGCGATGCGGTAGCGTCTGGCGATCCACTCGGCCACGGCGGCCTGTTCCCCGGTCAAGGAAGAGGGCTCCGTGGCCGTGGCGCGGGTCAGGGCTTCCGGGGTCTGGCTGGGGGCCACCGGCAGGCGGGGCTCTGAACGCGCATCCTGCCGTTCCTGCAGCCAGCCCAGAGTGTGGGCCTCGACCGCGGTGCGTAGCGCGGGCTGGCTCCATCCCAGGATCAGTGCCGCCGCGATGGCCAGGCCCACCGTGGCCAGCGAGTGGTGGCTGACGGCCACCAGGAGGCGGGCCAGCACGCGGGTCAAGGCCGCACGCTCACGCCCAGGATGCGAAGCTCCGGCCTGCAGGCGGGGCGTGTCTTGGGTCTCGGGCATGTTCATCCTTTCGTCACAGAGGCAAAGGCCGCGCCCGCCAGGGCGCTGCCAGGGCCACAGTGATAATCGTTTGCCATGCAGGCGCCGTGCTTGGGCTCAGCGCGCGTCACGGTTCGTCGAGGTTTCCGGGCGCCAACGGGTCGTCGGGCCACATTCAGGGAAAACCCTCATCTCATGCAATCGCTGCGAATTCTAGGGGTGCCGGTATAACCGGTCAATGATAAGGATCGGTCAATTCAGATGGTTTCCTTATGAAATACCGGGACTTGCGTGAGTTCATGGACGGTCTCTCGGCTCGGGGAGAACTGCGGCGTGTGTCGCAAACCGTGTCGCCGAAGCTGGAGATGACGGCCATCGCCGACACCGTATTACGCGCTGGTGGCCCGGCGTTGTGGTTTGAGAAACCGCAAGGTTCGGCCATGTCCTGCCTGGCCAACCTGTTCGGCACCACGCGACGTGTGGCCCTGGGCATGGGGGCCGAATCGGCGGCAGACCTGCGGGACGTGGGTCGCCTGTTGGCTGCTTTGAAGGAGCCCGAGCCCGTACGCGGCCTGAAGGACGCGGGCAAGCTGCTGCACATGGCCAAGGCGGTTTGGGACATGAAGCCGGCCGCCGTGCGCCGCCCGCCCTGCCAGGAGGTGGTGCTGGAAGGCGCGGACGTGGACATCGCACGCCTGCCGGTGCAGACCTGCTGGCCGGGAGACGCCGGCCCGCTCATCACCTGGGGTCTGGTGGTGACGCGGGGTCCGCAGTCCGTGACGCAGCCGCGCCGGCGTCAGAACCTGGGCATCTACCGGCAGCAGGTCATTGGCCGGCGCCAGGTGATCATGCGCTGGCTGGCGCACCGCGGTGGTGCGCTGGACTTCCGCGGGTTCGCGCTGGCCAACCCGGGCCGGCCCTTTCCCATCGCGGTGGCGTTGGGGGCGGACCCGGCCACCATCCTGGGCGCCGTGACGCCCGTGCCTGACACGCTGTCGGAGTACCAGTTCGCAGGCCTGCTGCGCGGCAGCCGCACCGAGGTGGCCGACACCGGCGTGGGCGAAGGCGATTGGCGGCTGCAAGTGCCGGCCAGCGCGGAGATCGTGCTGGAAGGGCACATCCCCGTGGCGGCCCCGGGCTTTGTGGGCGAGAGCGAGGCCGGCGTGCGCTTGAAGGAGCAGGGCGGCTACCTGCACGCGCTGGAAGGCCCGTTTGGCGACCACACCGGCTACTACAACGAGCAGGACTGGTTTCCGGTGTTCCAGGTGGACCGCATCACCCAGCGGCGCGACCCCATCTACCACTCCACCTACACCGGCAAGCCGCCGGACGAACCCGCGGTGCTGGGCGAGGCGCTGAACGAGGTGTTCGTGCCCATCCTGCAGAAGCAGTTCACCGAGATCACAGACTTCTATCTGCCACCCGAGGGCTGCAGCTACCGCATGGCGGTGATCTCCATCCGCAAGGCCTACCCGGGCCACGCCAAGCGGGTGATGTTCGGGCTGTGGAGCTTTCTGCGCCAGTTCATGTACACCAAGTTCATCGTGGTGGTGGACGATGACGTGAACGTGCGCGACTGGAAGGAAGTGGTCTGGGCCATCACCACGCGCATGGACCCGGTGCGCGACACCACGCTGGTGGATTCCACGCCCATCGACTACCTGGACTTCGCCTCGCCCGTCAGCGGCCTGGGCGGCAAGATGGGCCTGGACGCGACCCACAAGTGGCCGGGCGAGACCACCCGGGAGTGGGGGCGCACCATCCGCATGGACGCCGATGTGGAGCAGCGCGTGGCGCCGGTGCTGGCGCAGATTCTGGGTAGGTGAGGCGGTTTCAGGGTGGGGTTGGGGCGGGGCTTCGACAGGCTCGGCCCGAACGGATGGCGAGGTGGGCGTCGACAGGTTCAGTGCGAACGGATGGCGAGGTGGGCTTCGACAGGCTCAGGCCGAACGGGGGGCGGGGCTTCGACAGGCTCAGCCCGAACGGGGGGCGAGGTGGGCTTCGACAAGCTCAGCCCGAACGGGGGGCGAGGTGGGCGTCGACAGGCTCGGCCCGAACGGATGGCGAGGTGGGCTTCGACGGGCTCGGCCCGAACGGATGGCGAGGTGGGCTTCAACGGGCTCAAGGCCGAAGGGGTGAAGAGCCCGTTCGCCCTGAGCCTGTCTACAGGGACTTCCCCTCGCGTCAACTACCTCTTGGCTGT
>JBMLPD010000405.1:0-14564 GCA_049242285.1 Rubrivivax sp. | reverse complement strand
CAGCTGATGTGATGGGCACGCCCACCATCCTGCTGGCCCGCACGGACGCCGAGGCAGCGGACCTGGTGACCAGCGACGTGGACGAGAACGACATCCCCTTCCTCACGGGCGAGCGCACGGTCGAAGGCTTCTTCCGCACCCGCAAGGGCATCGACCAGGCCATCAGCCGCGGTCTGGCCTACGCGGACTACGCCGACCTGATCTGGTGCGAGACCGGCACGCCTGACCTGGCCTTTGCCAAGAAGTTCGCCGACGCCATCCACGACAAGTTCCCCGGCAAGCTGCTGGCCTACAACTGCAGCCCCAGCTTCAACTGGAAGAAGAACCTGGACGATGCCACCATCGCCAGGTTCCAGCGCGAGCTCGGCGCCATGGGCTACAAGTTCCAGTTCATCACGCTGGCCGGTTTCCACATGCTCAACTACGGCATGTTCGACCTGGCCTACGGCTACGCGCGTCACAACATGACCGCGTTCGTCGAACTTCAGCAAAAGGAGTTCGCCGCGGCCGAGCGCGGCTTCACCGCGGTCAAGCACCAGCGCGAGGTGGGCACCGGCTACTTCGATGCCGTCACCACCACCATCGAGCGCATGGCCTCGACGGCCGCCCTGAAAGGTTCCACCGAGGACGAGCAGTTCTTCGACGGCACCCACCACTGATCCACGGCGGGCCCGGGTTCGCCTTGCGGCGAGCCCGGCTTCACATCGACGCGCGCAGCATCTCCAGGTAGTCGTCGCGCGTGGCGATGCGCGGGTTGGTCTTGTGGCAGTGATCGGCCATGGCGCCATCGATCACGCGCTCGAACAGGTCTTCGGTCACGCCCATGGCACGCAGCCCGCTGGGCAGGCCCAGCCGGGCGTTCAGTTCGCGCAGGGCTTCCATCAACTCGGTGCCTTGCGCGTCGCACGAGCCGATGCCGATGGCCTGCGCCATGCGCTGCAGCCGGTTTTCCCGCTGGATGGAATCCGCCGGGGCGTTGAACCGCACCACCGCCGGCAGGAACAGGGCATTGAGCGTGCCGTGATGCAGCCGCGGGTTGACGCCGCCCAGGCTGTGGCTGAGCGAGTGCACGCAGCCCAGCCCCTTCTGGAAGGCCATCGCGCCTTGCATGCTGGCGCTCATCATCTGCCAGCGGGCTTGCCGGTCGCTGCCGTCTCGCGTGGCCCGCTCCACATGGGCCCAGCCGCGGGCCAACCCGTCCAACCCGATGCCGTCAGCCGGCGGATTCACCGCCGGCGCCATGAAGGTTTCCATGCAGTGTGCGATGGCGTCCATGCCCGTGGCCGCTGTCAGCATGGGGGGCAGGGCCAGCGTCAACTCCGGGTCCAGCAGGGCCGTCCTGGGCACCAGGTCCCAGGAATGGAAGCCCAGCTTGCGGCCGTCGTCGACGATGAGGATGGCGCCGCGCGCCACTTCGCTGCCCGTGCCTGCAGTGGTGGGCACGGCGATCAGCGGCAGCACACGGCTGGTGATGCGCGGGCTGCCCCCTTCGATGGTGGCGTAGTGCTTCAAGGGGCCCTCGTGCGTGGCGGCGATGGCCACGCCCTTGGCCAGGTCGATGCTGGAGCCACCGCCCACGGCGATCAGGCCGTCGCAGCCCTCGGCCCGACACACCGCCACGGCCGCCCGCACGCCGGCCTCGGTCGGGTTGGACGGCGTGCCGTCGAACACGGCGTGGGGGAGGTCGCCCAGGGCTGCCACCGCCTGCGCCAGCACACCGGCGGCCCGCACGCCCGCGTCCGTGACGATCAGGGGCTTGCGCATGGCGGTGCGCTGACACTCGCCTGGCAGCAGGCGCACGGCGCCATGGTCGAGATGGATCTGGGTGAGGTATTGGATGAAGGCCATGGTGCCGGTCCGCTGGTGAAGGGTGAACGACAGGGGAGGGCGCCCAGTATCGCCCCGGCATACTCCGGGGGCATGACGCCGTTCTGGCCACCTTTGATTGCCGCCATCGCTCCATGGTCAGCCCCCTTCTGACACCGCGCATGGCCGGGGTGCTGGAGCGCATCGCACGCGCGCGACGCAAGCCCTTTCACGCCATGACCCCGCAGGAAGCCCGCGCGGCCTATGCAGCCGGTGCCGAGGTGCTGGACCTGCCGCGTTCACCGCTGGTGCGGGCGCAGGACTTGAACTTGCCCGGTGGTGACGGACTGCCCAGGCCCGCGCGGCTGTACTTCGGCGCGCCGCCCGAAAGCGATCAGCCCAGCCCCGTGCTGCTGTACTTTCACGGAGGCGGTTTCGTCCTGGGCGGCCTGGACACGCACGACAGCCTGTGCCGACAGTTCGCGCTGCGCAGCGGCGCGGCGGTGCTCGCGCTGGACTACCGTCTGGCACCCGAGCACCCGTTTCCTGCTGCCTGGGATGACGCCTGGGCAGCGCTGCGCTGGCTCGCCGCCCATGGCCGCGCGTGGGGGCTGGACAAGGGCCGCATCGCCGTGGGCGGCGACAGTGCCGGTGGCACCCTGGCCGCGGCCACCGCGCTGCGCGCCCGCGACGCGGGCCTTGCGCTGGCTCTGCAGGTGCTGATCACGCCCGGCACCAGCGACCGCGCCGACACGGGTTCACGGCGCTTGTTCGGGCAGGGCTTCCTGATCGATTCGGCCACCGTCACCTGGTTCTTCGACCACGCGGTGCCCGAGGCCCATCGCCATGATCCCCGCTTTGCGCCGCTGGAAGCGCCCGATCTGGAAGGCGTGTGCCCGGCGCTGGTGCTGCTGGCCGAGTGCGATCCGGTGGTGGACGACGGCATCGCCTACGCCGACCGCCTGCGCATGGCGGGGGTGCCCGTCGAACTGGAGATCTACCGCGGTGTGACGCACGACTTCATGAAAATGGGGCGGGTGCTGCCGGAAGCGTCGCAGGCACTGGACGCGGCGGCCCAAGCCCTCAAAGGAGCCTGGCAAGGATGAGCCCCAAGGACTTTCGATTTCTTGATCCCCTGCGTGTGCGCTGGGCCGAGGTGGACATGCAACGCATCGTCTTCAACGGTCACTACCTGATGTATCTGGATACGGCCGTGGGCGGCTACTGGCGCAGCCTGGCCATGCCGTACCACGACACCATGGACATGCTGGGCGGCGACCTCTACGTGCGCAAGGCCACGCTGGAATACCTGGCCTCCGCCCGTTACGACGAGCGCCTGCAGGTGGGCATCCGCTGCGAGCGCGTCGGCAATTCGTCGATGCGCTTCGTCGGTTGCGTGTTCCGCGGCCAGACGCCGCTGGTCACCGGTGAGCTGGTCTACGTCTTTGCCGACCCTGCGACCCAGACCTCACGGCCCGTTCCGGCCTCGCTGCGCGCGGTACTGGAGGCCTTCGAGGCCCGTGAGCCCATGGTCAGCGTGACCACCGGCAGTTGGGCGGAACTCGCCGCCTCGGCGCATCCCATCCGCCGCACGGTGTTCGTGCAGGAGCAGGGCATCGAAGCTGGCGCCGAGGATGACGGCGCAGACGCCCAGGCCCTGCATGCCGTGGCCACCAACCGGTTCGGCAGAGCCGTGGGCACGGGGCGCGCCGTGTGGGGGGAGGGCGCCAGCGTGCGCATCGGGCGCATGGCGGTGCTGGCCAGCGTGCGCGGCGCCGGCGTGGGTGCAGCCGTGCTGGCCGCGCTCGTGCAGGAATCACGCCGCCAGGGCGCGCGCGAAGTCATGTTGCACGCCCAGGTGGAGGCCGTCGATTTCTACAGCCGCCATGGGTTTCGTTCCAGGGGACCCCGGTTCGAGGAAGCCGGCATCGAGCATCAGGCGATGGTGCTGGTCTGATCTGCCGATCGGACCGCCTGCACCCCCCTCAACACAAGGCAGGGCTGCCGCCCCCGTGACCGGGTTTCAGGTGGGCTCCAGCGGCAGCGCGTAGGGCAGTCTGTCCGCCACCAAGCGAACCGTGCCCACGGTGAGCTCACCCGGCTCAACCACCAAGGCGCTCTTGCACTCCACCAGCGCAGCATGCCGGCCCGACAGGTCCCCTGGCACAGGCGCGGCCAGGGCCACCAGGCCGGCGGGCTGGCCGGGGTCGGAGCTGTGGTGCACCTCCTGACCCGGGCTCAGCGCGCCATCGGCATTCATCAGGAACATGCGACGCTTGAGCGTGCCGCGGTACTGGCTGCGTGCCACCACCTCCTGGCCGGGGTAGCAGCCCTTCTGGAAGTTCACCCCGCCGGTGAGTTCCAGGTTGACCATCTGCGGCACGAACTGCTCCACCGTGGCGGCCACCACCCGTGCCACGCCTGCCTGCACCTCCAGCCAGTCCCAGTCTGCACGTGCCAGAGACGGCAGCGCAGGTGCCGGGAGGTCTGCCGGCTGCGCCAGCAGCCAGCGCGCGCTTGAAGCGCCTGCGGGCAGCCGGATGGCGCGTGACGCACCGAAGGACAGCACGGCCCAGGGCGCGCCCGGCGGCGTGGTGCCGGCCGCCTCGGCCAACCACTGCTCGGCGCAAGCGCCCACCAAACCATGCAAGGCCACCTGCCCAGCCGCTGACGACAGCTTGCACTTGGCACGCAGCACAAACATGGACAGGCGCTTGAGCGTGGGCGCCAGCAAGTCGGCACTGCAAGCCAGCGCCATCTGCTCCGGCGCCGCGCGCCAGACGGTGAAAGTGGCCAGCAGCCGCCCCTTGGCCGAGCAGTAACCCGCCAGGCGGGCCTGGGAGTCTTCCAGATGCAGCATGTCCTGCGTCAGCTGTCCGTGCAAGAAGGAGGCGCTGTCCGGCCCCGTGGCGAGGATGACCCCCCAGTCGTGCAGGCCGCAGGCGCCCTCGAGGGGCCTTGCAACCTGTTCGCCAAAGGGCAGGGGGTTCGCGGTCTTCTGGGTGTTGCCGGGCATGGGGGAGCTCATGGGCTGATTATCATCAGCCGCCATGCCCGCTCAACGACCGAGGTCTCAGCCGCCAGCGTCACGTCCCCAGGGGGGCATCCTCGTCAGGGCCCTGTGGGGGCTGGTGCTGGTTGCCAGCCTGTTGCTGGGTTCTGCGGCAGTGTGGACCTTCCGGCCTCTGGAACTGGCCGCGCCGGCGGTGGAACTGTCGGTCGAGCCCGGCATGACGCCGCGCGAAGTGGCCCAGGCCTGGGTGGCCGCGGGCGTGAACACCTCACCCGAGCTGCTGTACGAGTGGTTCCGCTGGTCGGGGCAGGCGCGAAGCATCCGTGCGGGCAGCTATGCCGTCGAGCCCGGCACCTCCCCCAGGCAACTGCTGGAAAAGATGGTGCAAGGCGATGAGCAACTGGAGTCCGTGCGCCTGATCGAAGGCTGGACCTTCAGGCAGTTCCGCCAGACGCTGGCGCAGGCACCGCACCTGCGCCCGACTTCCGCCGGCATGAGCGATGCCGACCTGATGCAGGCGCTGGGATCGCCGGGCGTGTCACCTGAGGGCCGGTTCTTCCCGGACACCTACCGCTACAGCCGCGGTGTGAGCGATCTCACCGTCCTGAAGAGCGCCAAGCAGGCCATGCAGCAGCGCCTGGACGCGGTGTGGGCGCAGCGCGCCGAAGGCCTGCCCCTGAAGACTGCGGCCGAAGCCCTGGTGCTGGCCTCCATCGTGGAAAAGGAGACCGGCCGCGCGGCTGACCGGGGCCGCATCGCCGGCGTGTTCGTCAACCGTCTGCGCATCGGCATGCCCCTGCAGACCGACCCGACCGTCATCTACGGCCTCGGGCCAGCCTTCGACGGGAACCTGCGCAAGCGCGATCTGCAGGCCGACACGCCCTGGAACACCTACACCCGGCGCGGCCTGCCGCCAACGCCCATCGCCATGCCCGGGCTGGCGTCACTGCGTGCCTCGGTGCGCCCGGAGCCCACCCAGGACCTCTATTTCGTGGCCCGGGGTGACGGCAGCAGTGTCTTCAGCCCCACGCTCGACGCCCATAATCGAGCCGTCAACCAATACCAACGCGGCGGGCGATGAGCCCGCAGTTCCCAACCGCAGTGCCGCATGGCGTTGCCGCAACGAGACTGCAAGTTTTTTGCGATGACCGGGCGCTTCATCACCTTCGAAGGCATAGACGGCGCCGGCAAGTCGTCCCACATTGCGCCCCTGGCGGCATGGCTGCAGGCTCGGGGGCACACCGTCGTGGTGACGCGCGAGCCCGGGGGCACGCCTCTGGCAGAAGCCCTGCGCGAATGCGTGCTGCACCAGCCGATGGACGCGATGACCGAGGCCCTGCTGGTGTTCGCCGCACGCCGCGACCATCTTCGGCAGCTGATACGTCCCGCGCTGCAAGCCGGGCACACCGTGCTGTGCGACCGCTTCACCGACGCCACGTTTGCGTACCAAGGGGCAGGGCGGGGCTTCGACATGGCGGTGCTCAGTCAACTGGAGGGCTGGGTGCAGGAAGGCCTGCAGCCCGATCTCACCGTCTGGTTCGACCTGCCAGCGCGCACGGCCAGCCAGCGACGGGCGGCCGTCCGCGCCGCTGACCGGTTCGAGGCCCAGGATGACGGCTTCTTCGAGCGGGTTCGACAGGGCTACCAACAGCGTCGCGATGCCGATGCGGGTCGCTTCGAAGTGCTGGATGCCGCGCGCTCCCACGCGCAGGTCTGGGGGCAGCTGATCGCTGCGGTGGAGGGCCGGGGATGGTGACCCGGCGCGCCGAGGCGGCTTCCGAGGACCTGCAGCCGCTGCGTCCCGAGGACCTGGCGCTGCCCTGGCTGGACACGCCATTGCAGCAGGCCCTGGCACAACACCGGGGCCACGCTCTGCTGGTGTGCGGCCGAGCTGGCGCCGGGGTGCTGGAGTTCCTGCTTCGCATCTCCCAAGCCTGGTTGTGTGAAGGCCGGGCCTCTGATGCCGCCATGGCCTGCGGACAGTGCGGCAGTTGCAGGCTCTTCCTGTCGCACACCCATCCCGACTTCCGTCTGAGGGTGCCGGAAGTGCTGGCCATCGCGCGCGGTTTCCCCTTCAAGCAGGACGAAAGGCGCAAGCCCAGCCGCCAGATACGCATTGACGACGTGCGTCAGGCCATTGACTGGATGAACACCACCTCGGGGCGGGGCCGGGGCAAGGTGTGGGCTCTTCACCCGGCAGAGTCCATGAACACCGCCTCGGCCAGCGCCCTGCTCAAGACACTTGAAGAGCCCCCGCCAGGTTCCCGGCTGGTGCTCAGCACGGCCGATCGGGGCCTGCTGATGCCCACCGTCCTGAGCCGCTGTCAGACGCTGCACCTGGCCCCGCCGCCGCGCGCGCAGGCCCTGGCATGGCTGGAGCGAAAGGGTCTTGCCCAGGCCGACGTGCTGCTGGACGGCGCCGGCGGCATGCCCTTGACCGCGCTGCAGTGGCACCTGGAAGGCGTGACCGGGGCTTCTTGGCTGTCGCTGCCCCATGCGGTGGCAATGGGCGACGCCTCGCCCCTGGCGGGATGGCCCATCCCGCGGGTGGTGGACGCCCTGCAGAAGCTGTGTCACGACGCAGCCAGCAGGGTGGCCGGCGGTGAGGTGCGCTTCTTTCCGTCTGCCCGGTGGGCCGAAGGGGCAACGCTTGAGCATCTGGCACAGTGGTACAAGACTTTGCAGCAAGTGATGCAGCACGCCGAGCACCCCTGGAGCGAGCCGCTGCTCATCGAATCCCTGGTGGCGCAGGGCCGCGCGGTCTGGCACCCGGAAGCCGAGCGCCGGGCGCCACGCACCGTACCCGCTTGACCCTGCGCCTGCATGATGGCCCTGCCTGCCGGCCCCGCCTGTTCCCGAAGAGCCCTTCCGCGCCATGTTCGTCGATTCCCACTGCCACCTCAGCTTCCCCGAACTGCACGCCCGGATCGGGCCCATTCGGCAGGCCATGGCCGAGGCCGGGGTGGACAGGGCCCTGTGCATCTGCACCACGCTCGAAGAGGCGCCGCAGGTCATGGCGCTCGCCCGGCAGTACGACAACTTCTGGGCCACGGTGGGCGTGCATCCCGACAACGAAGGTGTGAGCGAGCCCGAAGTCCAGGGCCTGGCGGCCCTTGCCAGGGCGCCGCGGGTGGTGGCCGTCGGCGAGACGGGTCTGGACTACTACCGGCTGGGCGATCGGACGCTGGCGCAAATGGAGTGGCAGCGTCAGCGCTTTCGTGTGCACATACAGGCCGCGCGGCAGGCCCGGCGGCCGCTGGTCATCCACACCA
The DNA here is from genome assembly GCA_049242285.1 of Rubrivivax sp. GTDB lineage: Bacteria > Pseudomonadota > Gammaproteobacteria > Burkholderiales > Burkholderiaceae_C > Rubrivivax. The sequence continues at coordinate 6,473 of JBMLPD010000405.1, read as the reverse complement.
GAAGCGCTGCGCAGGACACCTTGCGGCTGTTGGTGGAGGAGGGCGCTCGGGAGGTGGGGGGCGTCTTTCATTGCTTCACCGAGTCGGCCGAAGTGGCCCGGGCCGCACTCGACCTGGGCTTCTTCATCTCGTTTTCTGGCATCCTCAGCTTCAAGAACGCACAGGATCTGCGCGACGTGGCCGCGTTCGTGCCGCTGGATCGTTGCCTGATCGAGACCGACAGCCCCTACCTGGCGCCTGTGCCCTTTCGGGGCAAGACGAACTCGCCCGCGTACGTGCCCTACGTCGCACAGGCCCTGGCGCATGCCAAAGGGCTGCCGGTGGAAGAGGTGGCCCGGGCCACCAGTGGCAACTTCGAAGCCCTGTTCTTGCGTCCCCTGGTGACGCCTGCGTCCACCCCAACACCCGCCGAATATCATGAGACGTCTTCTTAAGACCTTCTTTCAACTCATTCTGGCGGCAGGAGTTTCTTGCGCACATGCCGGGGTGTACGAAGACTTCTTCAAGGCCTTGGAGCTCGACGACGGCCGCACGATCAGCCAACTGCTCAGGCGTGGATTTGATGTGAATTCGGCCAGCGAATCCGGCCAGACACCCCTGTTTCTGGCCCTCAGAAGCGGCGCTCACCAGGCCGTTGCCGCGCTGCTCCTGGCGCCCGACCTGAAGGTGGATCAGGTCAACCAGGCCAATGAAACAGCCTTGATGATGGCTGCGCTTCACGGTCATCTGGACTGGTGCAAGCGTCTTGTGGAGCGTGGCGCCGCCGTCAACCGGGAGGGCTGGACGCCGCTGCATTACGCCGCCACAGGGCCCAATCCTCTCGTGACCGCCTTTCTGCTGGAAAAGGGCGCCCGGGTCGATGCGCCATCACCCAATGGCACCACGCCCTTGATGATGGCCGCTCGCTATGGGCACGAGGACTCGGTGCAGATCCTCCTGGCAGCCCGGGCCGATCCCCGATTGCGCAACCAGAAAGACATGAGCGCAGCGGATTTCGCCAAGGACGCAGGGCGCCAGGCCCTGGCCGGCCGTCTGGCCAGCATGGGGCGCTGAGAGCCCGGCTCGTAGCCCCGTGGGGCCCCAGCGCGATGGCTGCGGCGGCCCGGCCGAAGCGCTTGCCAGGGGACTTCGGGTCTTGAGGAAACGCAGTCTTGCACAGGCAACGCACGAAGATCATGGCTGCCCGTCTTCAGGATCCGCACCATGACGTCTTCTTCAGGTTTCAACCCTTTCGCAATGCTGATGGATCCGGTTTCCGTGCTTCAGGCGGTGCAGGCGTCTGCGACGCTGTCCCGCCTGAGCGCACGGGTCTTCCGGCCGCTGGAGCTCGCCGGAGCCTGCGCGGGAACGGATGCAGAGCTCGCAGCCTTCGACGCTGCGGTGGAAACCGAAGAAGGAGAAAGCGGCCCGCCCGAGGTGTGACGCTGTGACGCGCGGCCGGGTGGCGGCCGGACACAGGGCCACGGCCGTGTGCTCTGTTCGTCCCCTGCGACGCCGGCCCTTGTAGTCGCTACGATGTATATTATGTAAAATTTGGTCGCCGCCAGAAGCTCTCGACAGGTCCTCGCCGTTACACTCGGCACGTCGGGCCTGGCTGAGCGCCAGATCCGTGAAGCCCCGGGATCGCTCCACCTCCACGTGGGTCTTTTGGGGCCACCCTTCCGACCGTGACCACAAGCGGTCGACTCCGCGCCCACACAGCGGGCGTTTTCCCAATCCACGCCGCACATGCACCCCCCGTGGTCTGCGGCGAACTCCAGAATCCATGGCAAAAGAAGAACTGATTGAAATGCGCGGCAAGGTCGACGAAGTGCTGCCGGACTCGCGCTACCGCGTCACGCTGGACAACGGTCATCAAATGGTGGCCTACACCTCCGGGAAGATGCGAAAGAACCACATCCGCATTCTGGCGGGTGACAACGTCTCGCTGGAACTGTCGCCTTACGACTTGACCAAAGGCCGGATCACGTTCAGACACCTGGAGACGCGCCCGAGCGGCCCGCCGCAGTCCGGCGCCCGCAGACCCAGCCGCTGAAGGCGCTCGCGCCCGCGGCCCGTGCAGGCATCGCGCGGCGCCGCACAAGAAATCGGTCCATTGCGCCTGGCTCGGGCTCGCTGGCTGGGCGCTTCATCGCTTGGTCCTGCAGTTCGTCGGATGGTGCTGGCTTTGAACCGGGCGGCGGGGCAACATCGCCACCCATCGCCACCCATCGCCCCTGCCTGCACATGGCACACCGATCATGCCCCCCCCTGCCCCGGCGCCAGGCCACTGCCGTCACCCCCCGCAGCCGCTCGCGCGTGCTCTGCGCGGCCCTGACGCTGGCGACCGCCGCGATCTGCACCTGCGCGGCCGCGGCCCGGGCCGCTCCAGTCGAGGCAGTCGCCCCCGGGGGCAAGTCCTGGCGCGACGCCGCGCTGGCAGACCTGCAGGCCCTGCACGACCTGATCGAAGCGAATTCCCCAGGCCCTGTCGACCCGCGCAACACGGCCTACCGGGAGTGGCTCAAGCAGGGTTTGAGGCAGGCCCGACCACTGGCCGAGCAGGCCACAGGCTGGAGCACGGCCCGTCTGGCGCTGCAGTTCTACGCCAACGGCTTTCGCGACGGTCACTTGCAGGTGGTGCCCGTCGACGGGCCAGGCTACTCGGTGCAGCCCTTGATCTGGCCCGGCTTCCTGACACGCCTGGGCACCGATGGCCGAACGACCGTGGCCGTCACGGCGCCGGGCTCGCCTGTGCGGGTGGATGATGAGTTAACAGCTTCGACTGGACCACCGAGTGGCGGGCGTCCCGCCTGAACATCCGCCTGACGCGTGAAAGCGCAGCCCATTCCGCTGCGGCCGGCAACCGGGATGATGCGGCCTACCGCTACCGCATGGCAGACCGGATGCAGGCCGCGTTGGATCGCGCACAAGCGCTGTCGGCCGTCCCGGCACCGGCCACCAGCCCGGGCCTGCGGCCGGGCACCCCCTCCCCCTTCAAGGGCCGCGTATTCCTGCTGACCGATCACCACTGCGCCAGCGCCTGTCTGGACTTTGCGGACATCGTCCTGCGGATGCCGGGGGTCCAGCACGCGGGGCTGCCCACATCGGCCGATGCGGTCTACATCGACAACCTGGCGCACAAACTGCCCAGCGGGCTGTTTGAGCTGAGCTGGGGCGTGAAGGTCTATCGAAACCGGGTTCGCGGCCACAACGCCTGGTATTCGCCCCAGCACCTCTGGACGGGCGGCAAAATGACGGACGAAGATGTGGCCGCGTGGTTGGCGGGTTTGCGCTGAGCGATGACCGCTGTGCTGCCCGCATGATCGCGCCGCGTCGGGTCACAGCGGGCAGCGCAGGCCTTCCGTCACCCTCTGTGGGAATGTGGAACCGAGCCGAGCGGCCGTTCGAGCGATGGATCTCGTCATCGACCCGGCGGGTCCATCGGACGACCTTCCAGCAAAGCACGGACGAATTCGACTTCCTTCCCCCAGTCGGCCTCGTTGGCCGGCTGCGGAAGAAGCACATCGGGCAGCACACCCACTGCATCCACGGGAAGATGAGGCAGGCGTACCGAGCGTGAGGTGGCGTACTGCAGCACCCGCTGCCCGGACGGCAAAGGGTGCGGGCGCAGGTTGGAATAGTCGAGCGCGCCCCAGGTGCGCCTGCCCATCAGCTTGACGTTCCAGCTTTGCCGCATGGCCAGGGCCAACTGTTCGCAGGAACTGGCACAGTCCTTGTCGATCAAGACGGCCACGCGCTGAGGCCGCTTGCGCGCGGGCGGTTCCGGTTCAACGCGGATCACCGCGCTCTTCAAGTCCGGAGGGAGCACGTAAGACCCTGGTGGGGCAGCGCGCATCGCCGCGACCATCGATTGGGCCCACTTGACGCAATCCGCGTCGCCGGGCGCCTCCATCTCGCAAACCCGCAAGGTGGACTCCATATTGGCCGGCGTGGCCAAGAATTCCACCATGTGGTAAAGAAGCGAGTTGCCGACGACTGCTTGAACGATGGGTTGGTACGTGCTGTCGCTCCCGCCATCATTGCGGCGAACGTCGATGATCCAGTAGGGTGTCTGCGCCAGGCGGTTGCCGTTGTTCTTGAAGAGTTCGCGGACCTGTGCTTCGGCAGACGGATGGAATGTGGGAAAGTTCAACAGCACTGTGGTCTTCGAAAGCCATCGCACGGACGCCTGCGGCCGCTTGGCCCGTGGCGTAACCACCGCGGCCGGATCACCATCCGGGGCTTTCGCAACGGTCTCCACCCACAAGTGACCCTCACGCCAGGCCGCCAGGTACCGATCCAGGATCTTCTCGCACTCCGCGTTCGTGGTTGCAGCAGCCGCCTCACGGCTGGCCCGTTCCTGGGCTGCGGCGATTGCGGGTTCGCCACGGTGCCTGCGGTTGTCCGCAGCGCCCGTGTCATTGGCCAGCAGGAAGTCCGGCAGGTAGACAAGATCCTGGGTACAGGCCTGAGCCACATTCGCCTGCACGGACTTGTCGGATTCAGCGTATGCGGCCGTGTACGGCAGGGACATGCAGGCCACAAGCGTCCCCAGCGCCAGAATGGTTCTCATGAGGTCTCCAAGCGATTCAAAAAGAGGCTGCGACTGTCTCGATGCCCTCAGTCACCGTCAAGGCTCATGAGACGAAATGCAGTTGGTGCCGACAAACGGCGGATGCTGCAGATGCGGCCGGTCAGCAGGGTCCGCCCACTTGCAGGATGGCCGTGACAAGGCTGGCTGCCCGCGGACTCCGGCCCTTCCGCCAGCGTCTGCCGGTAGGACACCTCTGTGCAGAGGTGGTTCCGGAAATCCGAGTGCGTAGTTCGGCGATCGTGACCGGTCGTTTCGGTTGAAGGTGACCGGTCATTTCGGCGCAACGTGACCGCCCGTTTCGGTGATCGTGACCGGTCTGGGGCCGGGCAGATCGAGGCAGCGGTGCTCGACCGGATCAAGCAGGTGCTGCGCACGCCGAAGATCCTGGCCAGGACCGTGCGCGACGCCAAGGCCATGGAAGACGGTGTCGGCGAGCCCGAGACGATTCAGGCCCTGCGCTCCATCGAGGAGGTCTGGGAGGATCTCTTCCCCGCGGAGCAGTCGAAGATCGCCCACACCCTCATCGAGCGGATCATCGTCCGGCCGGACGGGGTGACCATCCACTGGCGGTCCGGCGGCGTTGCCGCCCTGCTGCGGTCGGCATTGCCGGCACCCGAAATGATGAAGGAGGCAGCATGACCGCTGGAGACCAGCCACCGACGCTGCAGACCAACCTGCCCATGACGTTTCGCCGCCGCGGCGGCAAGGCGGTGATCGTCCTGCCCGACGGCTCGCGCGCAGTGGGCAAGCCCGCCATGACCATCGACAACACGATGATCAAGCTGATCGCCCGGGCGCACCGCTGGCAGCAGTTGCTGCTGCAGGGCGTCTACGCGTCGATTGAGGAGTTGGCGGAGGCCGAGGCAATCAATCCGTCCTGCGTGAGCCGGGTGATCCGCCTGGCCTGCCTGGCACCTGAGATCACGGATGCGATCGTGGAGGGCCAGCACCCGGCGCACCTCACGGCCAAGGAACTGCTGGCACCGTTTCCGCTGGACTGGGCTGGACAGCGGGCGCACTTCAAGCTGGGTTGAAGCCAGCCTACCATCTGACGCGGCGGGCTACCTGAAGACCAAGTAGAGCACGACCGCGATCAGCACCATCCAGAGCACACCGCGCCAGGGCTTGCCGCGGTAGGGCTCGGTCGGCGCAGACTCCGCCCCATCCACCAGCGTCTGCCGGTAGGACAGCCCCGTTCCGGGCGCACCCACCGTGCCGGTGACCTTGTCACCCCGAACATTGACCGACGCACCCGGACCGCCGACCGTCCAGGACGTGCCCGACTTGCTCAAGTTAAGGGTTAACCCTTTGAAGATGCGGATGCGCTTCTGAAACCGGAACCCCATGGCTGACCTCCCGTAACGCTGTTGTAGCCGGGGACAGGCTCACCTGGTGAGCCAGCCGGGACGGAAACTTGGAAGTCTTGGCCGCCAAAGTGACAATCTTGCCTTATTCTGCAATCCATTCCACCGTCAGCTTAGGCGCCATGGCCACCCGCGCACCCAAGACGGACATCTTGATGATCAAGGACGTCGCTGAGTACCTGAAGGTCACCGAGAGGACCATCTACCGCTTGGCGGCGGCCAAGAAGATCCCAGCCTTCAAGGTGGGCGGGAGCTGGAGGTTTTCGAGGGCGGATATTGCTGAGTGGATACGCGAGCAATCGACGACCTACCGCCCTGTGGAGGCTCGTCAAAGTCAATAGAGGAAGAAAGCCTGAAGTCCAAAAGCATGTAGGGCAAGGATCGACATCATTGCCTTCGGTCAGCAATGAAAATGGTTGCCGTATATGTCAGGTCCCGGATGATTGGCTACTGCATAATCGGCGACCGCTGCTGTTGGGGAGCTGATCGTTGCACACACTTGACACAAGTGTTTGGTCCCGCTATTCTCCCTC
>JBMLPD010000404.1:0-2571 GCA_049242285.1 Rubrivivax sp. | reverse complement strand
GCGGAAAGTGGCCGATATCCGGTTCTTCTCATCGTTTTCAGAATTCGTTCCATGCCGGGTCGAGAGATCAGCGCAGGAAAGACGGGCCAGAAGAAAGGCCTCGAGGACTGCGACAGATCGCCAGACCGGCCCGACGTCACCGAACCCGAAGACCAGGAGCCCGACATGACCACCGACCAGATCCTCAGCGAAATCCGCGAAGCCAACCTGTCGTACCTGATGCTGGCGCAGAGCCTGATCCGCGCCGACCGCGAACAGGCCCTGTTCCGCTTGGGTGTCAGCGAGGACACGGCCGACATCCTGGCCACGCTGAGCCCCGCGCAGATCATGAAGGTGGCCGGCGGCAGCACGCTGCTGTGCCAGTTCCGCATGAACGACGACATCGTGTGGAACCTGCTGACCAACCACGGCAAGGTGGGCAGCGCCGCCAACGACGGCGTCAGCCGCCTGCACGCCAGCATCGTGATGGCCGGCCGCCACCAGGAAGCCGCCTGAGTCAGCGCAGAACCTTCGCCCCCGATCCCCGACAGCCCCACACCGCAGATTCCAGGAGAACACCATGGCCCGCACCAAGAGCATCCTCACCGAAGCCCGCCAGATCGAAACCGCGGTGGAGCTGATCAAGCTTGGCGCGCGCCTGCAGGTTCTGGAGAGCGAGACCGACATGAGCTACGAGCGGCTGCTGCGCCTGTACAAGGAAGTGGCCGGCAAAAGCCCGAGCAAGGGTCAGCTGCCGTTTTCCACCGACTGGTTCATGACCTGGCAGCCCAACATCCACTCCAGCCTGTTCCTCAACATCCACGAGTACCTGAACAAGGTGGCCGCGATGGAGGAGATCGACACCGTCATCAAGGCCTACAAGCTGTACCAGGAGCAGGTGCAGGCCCAGGGGCTGGAACCGATGCTGTCGGTGACGCGTGCCTGGCGCCTGGTGAAGTTCGTGGACAACGGCATGCTGACCATGACCAAGTGCACCTGCTGCGGCGGTCACTACATCACCCACCCGCACGAGATCGCCCGCCATTACGTCTGCGGCCTGTGCAACCCGCCCGCACGCGCCGGCAAGGGCCGTGCCGCTGGCGCCCTGCGCATCGGTGAAGCCTTGGCCGCTGCCGAGGGGCTGCAGGATGACGTCGAGCTGGAAGCCGACATCGACACCGACGTGGACGCGGCGGACAGCGACTTCGACGGCGCACCCGTGGCTGACCTGGCCGCCCTGGCAGGCCCGCGCCGCGCGCCCGGCCGCAGGGCTCTGGCCGAAAGCCTCTGAAGCACCTGCCATTGAGGGGGCCGCGCGCACCGGGCCCGTGGAGAGCAGGCCACCAGAGGCCCCGGGCGACGGCCTCTGGCGCGACAGCCTGCAAGACCCGCGACACTTGAGGCCTTGGAGGGCGTGCAAGGCGTGCGCCCCGCAACACCCGCGGCCTGGCCGCATGGGGCCCTCATGGAATGGCGCGAACTGCTGCAACCCCGCCGCATCGGCCGCACGGCTGAAGCCCGCGGCCAGCCTGACCTGGCCGAACTGCGCACCGAGTTCTTCCGCGACTGGGACCGCATCGTCTTCTGCTCGGCCTTTCGCCGCCTGCAGGACAAGACGCAGGTGCACCCCCTGGCCAAGACCGACTACGTCCGCACCCGTCTCACCCACAGCCTGGAGGTGGCCAGCGTCGGGCGCTCCCTGGGCATGCAGGCCGGCCGCGTCGTCGGTGCCCTGGACCCGGGCCTGCGCAACGTCGCCTCGCCACAGGACGTGGGCGCCATCGTGGCCGCCGCCTGCCTGATGCATGACATCGGCAACCCGCCATTCGGCCACGCGGGAGAGGCCGCCATCCAGGAACACTTCCGGGGCCCGGGCCGGCCGTGGCTGCAAGATCTGAGCCCCGCCGAGCAGGCCGATCTGCTGCACTTCGAGGGCAACGCCCAGGGCTTTCGCACCGTGGTTCGCCTGCAGCACCCGGAGCAGCCCGGCGGCCTGCAACTCACCTGGCCCACGCTCGGCGCCTTCGCCAAGTACCCCTGTGATGCGCCCAGCGGTCTGCAGCCCGGGGCGGGCGTCAGCCGGCGCAAGTTCGGCTTCATGCAGGGCGAGCGGGAACTGTTCGCCGAGGTGGCCGAGGGCCTGGGCCTGAAGCACACCGGCGCGTCAGCCTGGCAGCGCCATCCGCTGGCCTTCCTGGTGGAAGCGGCGGACGACATCTGCTACGGCGTCATCGACATCGAGGACGGCGCCAAGTCCGGACACATCACGCCGGAAGAACTGCGCGCGCTGCACACGCCCTTCATCGATGCCGTTCACCGCGTCCGCGCCGACACCCTGCAAGACCGTCAGCACCAGGCCGAATACCTGCGCGCCGTGACCATTGGCGTGCTGGTGGACCGCGTGGCCCGCGTCTTCAAGGACAGGCACGACGACATCCTGTCCGGCCGCTTCGACCAGCCGCTGCTGGACCATATCGAGGGCGCGCAGGATTTCCGGCGCTTCAAGCAACTGGCGGCCGAGCGCCTGTACGACGAGCGCTCCAAGCTCGAACTGCAGGTGGCAGGCTTCGAGATCATTGGCTGGCTGCTGCA
>JBMLPD010000403.1:0-12597 GCA_049242285.1 Rubrivivax sp. | reverse complement strand
ACCCGAGCACCGCAGGGAAGTCGGCCCAGGGGGCCGACCGACACGCCGAAGCGCCGCAGCCCGCCTCCGTCCGCCGAGCGCGGTACCGCACATGGATGCCGGCCAGCCACGGCGCTTGCCAACAGAAACCCGAGCAGCACCCACTGAATCCCCCAAAAGGAGCCCCACGATGTACACCCAAGCCATGGACACCGCGCCCAAGGAAGAGCGCAAGGCCGTCCGGTCGCTGGAAGAGGCCGAACTCGAACGGCGCTTCGATGCCAAGATCGACGAAGGCGGTTTCATCGAGGCCAAGGATTGGATGCCTGAGCACTACCGCAAGACGCTGGTGCGCCAGATCAGCCAGCACGCGCACTCCGAGATCGTGGGCATGCTGCCCGAGGCCAACTGGGTGACCCGCGCGCCCACGCTCAAGCGCAAGACCATCTTGCTGGCCAAGATCCAGGACGAGGCCGGTCACGGCCTGTACCTGTACTCCGCCGCCGAGACCCTGGGCACCAGCCGGGACGAACTGCTGGCCGCACTCCACAGCGGCAAGGCCAAGTACAGCTCCATCTTCAACTACCCCACGCTCACCTGGGCCGACGTGGGCGTGATCGGCTGGCTGGTGGATGGCGCGGCCATCATGAACCAGGTGCCGCTCACCCGCTGCTCCTACGCGCCCTACGCCCGCGCCATGGTGCGCATCTGCCGCGAGGAAAGCTTCCACCAGCGCCAGGGTTTCGATGCCCTGAACGTGATGATGCGCGAGGGCACGCCCGAGCAGCGCGCCATGGTGCAGGACGCCACCAACCGCTGGTGGTGGCCCAGCCTGATGATGTTCGGCCCGCCCGACGGGGAGAGCGTGCACGGCGCGCAGTCGGCCCGCTGGGGCATCAAGCGCATCAGCAACGACGACCTGCGCCAGAAGTTCATCGACGCCACCGTCGAGCAGGCCAAGGTGCTGGGCGTGAGCCTGCCGGACCCGGACCTCAGGTGGAACGAGGCCCGCGGCCACCACGACTTCGGCCCCATCGACTGGGACGAGTTCTGGCGCGTGGTGGGCGGCGACGGCCCCTGCAACAAGGAACGCCTGGGCGCCCGCGTCAAGGCCTGGGACGACGGGGCCTGGGTGCGCGAAGCCGCGCTGGCCCACGCCCGCAAGCAAGCCACCGCAAAGGAGGCTGCATGAGCCGCAACGACACCCCCCAGGAATGGCCGCTGTGGGAGGTCTTCGTCCGCCCCAAGGCCGGCCTGGACCACAAGCACTGCGGCAGCCTGCACGCGCCTGATGCGCCCATGGCGCTGCAGCTGGCGCGCGAGGTCTACACCCGGCGCCAGGAAGGCTGCAGCCTCTGGGTGGTGCCTTCCAGCCAGATCACCGCGTCAGACCCGGGCGACAAGGACATGTACTTCGACCCGATGGAAGACAAGGTCTACCGCCACCCCACGTTCTACGTGCTGCCCGAAGCCGTGGACCACATGTGAGGCTGCCGCGATGACCGCTGCCCCCGCTTCCGTTGCGCCGCCCGCGCCTGTCATGGCCCGCGGCCCGGCCCCTTCGGTCAGCGTCAGCCCTGCGCCCGAGGTGCGCTGGGTGCTGCGCCTGGCCGACACCTGCCTGATCCACGCCCAGCGCCTGTCCGAGTGGTGCGGCCACGGCCCCATCCTGGAAGAAGACATTGCGCTGACCAACCTCTCGCTGGACCTGCTGGGCCAGGCCCGTGCCTTGCTCAGCCATGCCGGCACGCTGGATGGTCAGGGGCTGGACGAAGACCAGCTCGCTTTCCTGCGCGACGAGCGCGACTATCTCAACCTCACCCTGGTGGAGCAGCCCCTGCGCCGCAGCAGCGCGCACGCGCCGGGCGGTGACTTTGCTGACGTGCAGGTGCGCAACCTGCTGCTGTCCGTGTGGCTCAAGCTGCACTGGCAGGCCCTGGCATCGTCCCGCGATGCCGAGTTGGCCGCCATCGCCGGCAAGGCGGTGAAGGAAGCGCGTTACCACGTCGAGCACGCCGCGCAGTGGGTGGTGCGTCTGGGTGATGGCACCGAGGAATCGGCCGCACGCACCAAGGCCGCGCTGGAGCGCGCCTGGCCCTACACGAACGAGATGTTCCTGGATGACGAACTGGACGCCCACGCCGCCGCCAGCGGCCTGGGGCCGCAGCGCAGCGAACTGCGCGAGCCCTGGCGCGCGGCGGTGACGGCGGTGCTGGACGAGGCCACGCTGGCAGTGCCTGCGCCCACCAAGTTCGTCAGCACCGGCAGCCGCGGCGTGCACAGCGAGCACATGGGCTTCATCCTGGCCGAGATGCAGCACCTGCAGCGGGCCTTCCCGGGCGGGGTGTGGTGAACGCCTCGAGCGCAGCCCGGGCCAGCGCTGATGCCGCCTGGGCGGTGCTGGACACCGTGCCCGACCCCGAGGTGCCGGCCTTGTCAGTGCGGGACCTGGGCATCGTGCGGGAGGTGCTGTGCGGTGAAGCCGGCACCGAGGTGGTGCTCACGCCCACCTACAGCGGCTGCCCCGCCACGGAGGTGATCTCTGACAGCGTACGGCAGGCCCTGGACGCGGCGGGGTACGGCCCGGTCACGGTCACGCTGCGCCGCGCGCCCGCCTGGACCACCGACTGGATCAGCGACGAAGGCCGGCGCAAGTTGCGCGAGTACGGCATCGCCCCCCCCGGCCGCGTGGAGCCCGAGGCGGCCCCGGGCGTGGCGACCATCCGCATCCGTCCCCGTGGGGTGGACTGCCCGCGCTGCGGCAGTGCGCAGACCGAGCGGCTGTCGGCCTTTGGCTCCACCGCCTGCAAGGCGATGTACCGCTGCCTGGCCTGCCGCGAGCCTTTCGAACACTTCAAGCCCATTTGAATGTCTGCTGGCGGGCTTGCCTGCCCAGACGCACCGATCACCGACACCGGACCTCCCCATGAGCGGACTGCACTTCCACCCCCTGCGCGTGCGCGACGTGCGCCCCGACACCGACGACGCCGTGGTCGTCACCTTCGACGTGCCGCCCTCGCAGGCGGCGGCCTTCGCTTTTGCGCCCGGCCAGTACCTCACGCTGCGCCACGAGGTGGGCGGGCAGGACCTGCGCCGCTCTTACTCCATCTGCTCGGCCGCAGGCGAGCCGCTGCGCGTGGGCGTGCGACGGGTGGCGGGCGGTGCGTTTTCCACCTGGGTGCACGGCCAGCTCAAGCCCGGCGACACGCTGCAGGTCCTGCCACCCCAGGGCCGTTTCGGCCAGGCCGCCGCCGATCTGTCCGGCACCGACCGCGCCGCCCACGTGCTGACCATCGCCGGGGGCAGCGGCATCACGCCCATCCTGTCCATCCTGCGCACCCTGTTGGCCACGGCGCCGCGCGTGCGCTGCACCCTGCTGTACGGCAACCGCAACGCGGCCTCCACCCTGTTCAAGGAGGAGTTGGAGGATCTGAAGAACCGCTACCTCACGCGCCTGGCGATCCATCCGGTGTTTTCGCGCGAGCAGGTGGATTCGCCCTTGGGTGCCGGGCGGCTGGACGCCGAGCGCATCGGCTTGTTCCTGCGCACCCTGGTCAACCCCCAAGGGGTGGACCAGGTCTTCGTCTGCGGCCCCCACGCCTTCAACGACGAGGCCGAAGCAGGCTTGAAGGGCGCCGGCATTGCCGAAGACCGCATCCACATCGAACGTTTCGGCGTGCCGCCGGCCCTGGCGCCGCAGGTCGACGCCCACGCCCACCAGGCGGGAGACGCGGCGCAAGCGCGCATCGTCCTGGTACGCGACGGCCTGACGCGCGAGTTCGGCTTCGGCGCGGGTGACCCGAGCATCCTCGACGCTGCCGCGCGCGCCGGCCTGGACGTGCCGTACTCCTGCAAGTCGGGCGTCTGTGCCACCTGCCGTTGCAAGGTGCTGGAAGGCCAGGTGCGCATGGATCGCAACTTCGCACTGGAGAAGTCGGAACTGGCCGCGGGCTTCGTGCTGAGCTGCCAGGCCCACCCGCTGACCGATCGCGTGGTGATCAGCTTCGACGAGCGCTGATTCACCGACCAGTGCGCGCGGTCCGCTTCATTCCCGACGTTCATCCCCGACGCTCTTCCTCCACGCTTCCCCGCGCCCTTCAGTTCCATGGCCCGTCCCCGCGCCGCCACCTACGATGACCAGCGCGCCCACATCCTGAGGGCCGCCGCCGCGCTGTTCGCGCAGCGGGGCTACACCGCGGCCACCATGAACGAAGTGGCCGCGGCCACCGGCGTTTCCAAGGCCACGCTCTACCACTACTTCAGCGACAAGCATGCCTTGCTGGAGGACATCGTGCGCAGCCACGTCGCACGGCTGGAACTGCTTGCGCGGCAGGAGGCTCCTGCGACGCCGGGGCCTCCAGATCACACCGTCGAACCTGGAGAACCTGGCGAGCCAGGGGCAGCAGGTGCTTCGACCACCCCCGAAGCGCGGCTGCGCAGCCTCATCCGGCGCTTCATGCAAGCCTACGCCGACGCCCAGAGCGAGCACCGCGTGCTCACCGAGGACGTGAAGTTCCTGGACGAGCGCGCCCGGGAGGCGGTGCTGGACGGCCAGCGCCAGGTGGTGGCCGCCTTCGCCCGCGGCCTTGCCGCCTGCCGGCCCGATTTGAGCCCTGAACTGCACAAGCCCGTGGCCATGCTGCTGTTCGGCATGATCAACTGGACATTCACCTGGTTGCGTCCCGATGGCACCCTGTCGTACGCGGCACTGGGCGAGATGGTGGCCGACCTGTTCTTCGGAGGCTTGCCCGCCGTGACGGGCACGCTTGCGCCCGCGCAAGCCCGTGGCGCAGGGCCCGGTCTAGGGTAGGGGCTCACGGCCCGCGCCATGCCCCGACCGACCACCCCCTCCCCGCCACGCCCCAAGCCCTTTCAGGATCCGCGCCCCTTCCTGGACCCGCAGCGCCGGTTCACGCTGTTGTACGTCCTGGCGGCCTTGTCGCTGTGGTGGGGGCTGACGCTGTGGTGGGAGCAGCGCAGTGCGGTGGAGGTGGTGCCCTACAGCCAGTTCGAGCAAGCCCTGCGTGAGGGCCGGGTGGCCGAAGTCCAGCTGGTGGGCGGCTTGGTGGTGGGCCCGCTCAAGGCCCCGGAGCCCGGCGGCCACCGCGCCCTGGCGGCCGAGCTGGTGGAGCCGGCTCTTGCCGAGCGCCTGTCGGGCTTTGGCGTGCCTTACCGACGCCTGCGGGAATCCACCTGGCTGACCCAGCTGTGGTCCTGGGTCGCGCCTGCGGTGATCTTCTTTGGCGTGTGGTATCTGCTGTCCCGGCGCCTGGCGTCGGGCCTGGGGGGCATGGGCGGGATGGGGGAGGGCGGTCTGCTGGGCATCGGCCGAAGCCGCGCCAAGGTCTACATGGAGCGGCAGACAGGGGTGCGTTTCGAGGACGTGGCGGGCGTGGACGAGGCCAAGGCCGAGCTGCAGGAGATCGTGGACTTCCTCAAGGACCCCCAGGCCCACGGCCGCCTGGGCGCCCGCATGCCCAAGGGCGTGCTGCTGATGGGGCCCACGGGCACCGGCAAGACGCTGCTGGCGCGCGCCGTGGCGGGCGAGGCCGGGGTGGCCTTCTTCTCCATCAACGGCTCGGAGTTCATCGAGCTGTTCGTGGGGGTGGGCGCAGCGCGGGTGCGCGACCTGTTCGAGCAGGCCCGCGCGCAGGCCCCGGCCATCATCTTCATCGACGAGCTCGATGCCCTGGGCAAGGCGCGCGGCGCCTTCACCCTCGCCGGCGGCCACGACGAGCGCGAGCAGACGCTGAACCAGCTGCTGTCGGAGCTGGACGGCTTCGATCCCAGCGTGGGCGTGGTGCTGCTGGCCGCCACCAACCGCCCGGAGGTGCTGGACCCGGCGCTGCTGCGCGCCGGCCGCTTCGACCGTCAGGTGCTGGTGGACCGGCCCGACCGCCCCGGTCGCCTGGCCATCCTGCGCGTACATGCGCGCAGGATCGTCCTGGCCCCGCACACCGACCTGGACCAGGTGGCGGGCATCACTGTGGGGCTGGCCGGGGCCGATCTGGCCAACGTGGTGAACGAAGCCGCGCTGGCCGCCACCCGGCTGGGGGCCTCGGCCGTGACGCTGGAGCACTTCACGCTGGCGATAGAGCGCATCGTTGCAGGCATCGAGAAGCGCCGCGGTCTGCTCTCGGAGCCGGAGCGACGCCTGGTGGCCTGCCACGAACTGGGACATGCGCTGGTCGCGCTGTCCCTGCCCGGTGCCGACCGGGTGCACAAGGTGTCCATCATCCCGCGCGGCATTGGCGCGCTGGGCTACACGCTGCAGCGTCCTTCCGAGGACCGCCATCTGCAACGCCGCGCGGAACTGCTGGACCGGCTGACCGTGCTGATGGCCGGCCGCGCCGCCGAGCAGGTGGTGTTCGGCGATGTCTCCACGGGCGCTGCCGATGATCTGGTCAAGGCCACCGATCTGGCCCGCGACATGGTGCTGCGCTACGGCATGGACGAGGCCCTGGGACCGGTGTCCTGGGCCGGTGCGCGCCCGGCCTTCCTGCCAGAAATCGGGCCTGCGCCTGCGCAGACCGGTACGGCCCCCGCCACGGCCCAGCGCGCGGATGACGCCGTGCGCCAGCTGGTGGCTGCGGCCCTGGAGCGCGCCACCGGGTGGCTGCAGACGCACCGGCAGACGCTGGACCAGGCCACCGAGCAATTGCTGCAGCGCGAGACCCTGGGGGAGCGGGAACTGCTGGACCTGGCGGGCCGGGGACAGCCGCAGCAGGCGCCCCAGCTCAGCGTGCGTTGAGGGTGGCCTCGAGTTCCTTGCAGGACGGCGCGCACACGAAGTGCGTCTTGCCCATCAGCTTGCGCGATTTCAGCTGGGCGCGCGGACGGTGCTTGCCACAGAGGAAGCAGGACATCGTCGCGGCTCCGAAGTGGCCGGTGGCCACGAAGGGGGAGCCGGGCACCTTGGAGTGGTAGCGCAGGCCTTCGCTGGAAACGGTGGTCTTGGGCGGTGTCTTGGCCATCAGGGTTTCCGGGGTATCGTTCATGTGCAGGCTGGCCCGTGAGGGTTGCCGCCAGGAAGAGCGGGAGCGCAGGCTCCGCAACCCCGCATTATCGCCGCTGTGCACGGCGCCCCGCCGCCCGGGACCTTTCCTGGACCGCCGGGGGCCGCCGGAGCGGTGCGGCCGGGCGCTGCTCTGCCGCCACAATGGGCAATGGCGCCCGGGCCCCCGGGGGCTCTTCACAGCCCTCAACGGCCCCGCAGGATCCCAGGAGATTCGATGGATCGCTCCGAACGTTTCTACCGCATCGAGGCACTGATCAAGTCAAGGGGATGCGTGGATTTCGCCACGCTGCTGGCGGAACTGGAAGTCTCCCCGGCCACCCTCAAGCGCGACATCCAGTATCTGCGCGACCGTCTGGACGCCCCCATCGTCTGGGACGCCCTGGACCGGGGCTACAAGCTGCAGACAGCCGCCGGGCGCGGCCCGGTCCAGCATGAATTGCCGGGGGTGTGGTTCAGCGAGCGCGAGATTCACGCGCTGTTGACCATGCACCAGCTCATCCAGGGCCTGGACGAAGGGGGGCTGTTGTCGCGCCACCTGCAGCCGCTGCTGGAGAAGCTGCAAGGCATGCTGGGGCCCGACGAGAAGCAAGCTCACTGCCTGATGCGGCGTGTGCGCATCGTCAGCGCTGGCCGGCGTCCGGTGCCCAGCAAGTGGTTCGAATTGTTCGGTGACGCCTTGGTGCGACGTCGGCGTGTGCACATGCGCTACCAGACGCGTGGCCGCCAGGCGGTGACGCAGCGCGATGTGTCCCCCCAGCGTCTGGTGCACTACCGCAACACCTGGTACCTGGACGCCTGGTGTCACCAGAAGGCGCAGTTGCTGCGTTTCGCGCTGGATGCCGTGGAGCAGGCCTCCATTCTGGAACTCAAGGCCCGTGAGGTGCCCGTCAGGACGGTGGAGGCGGCGCTGGATGCCGGCTACGGCATCTTTGCCGGGGCCCGTGCCCAGTGGGCCACGCTGGTCTTTTCCGCCGAGGCCGCGCGCTGGGTGGGCAGGGAGGAGTGGCACCCACGGCAGAAGACCCGTCACCTGCCAGACGGCCGCTTCGAGCTGCGTGTGCCCTACGCCAACGAGACCGAGCTGGTCATGGACGTGCTGCGCCACGGCGGTGAAGTGTCCGTGCTGGCGCCGGAGTCGCTGCGCGCGGCGGTGCATGCGCAGCTCAAGGCGGCGCTGAAGTCCCACGCGGCGGCGTGAAGGCGGTCAGGGCCGCGGGCGCGCCCTGATGACCATCAGGGCGGCGAAGGCCACCAGGCCCAGCCCCGCCGACAGCCACATCGCCTGCGCCCCCCAGCGCTGAAGCGCCAGCCCGAACAGCACGGGCGCCAGGGCTTGCGCCACCCGCGCCGGCATCATCATCCACCCCTGCCGGGCACCGTAGCCCGCGGGGCCGAACAGCACCAGAGGCAGCGTGCCCTTGGCAATCGTCATGATGCCGTTGCCGGCGCCGTGCAGCAGCGCGAATGCCGCGGCTCCGGGCCCGCCCAGCGACATCAGGACGAGCACGCCCACGGGATGGGCCAGGCCGGCCAGCCGCGCCGACAGCAGCGGATGGATGCGGCGCAGCAGCCCGAACTCCAGCAGCCTGCCGGCCACCTGGGCCGGGCCCACCAGGGCCCCGATGGCGACTGCGGCGGCCAGCGTGGCGCCGCTGGCCTGCAGCAGCGCCGGCAGATGGGTGGCCATGGCCGTGCTGATGAACCACACGAGCGCGAACACTGCGGACAGCAGCACGGCGGTGCGCAACTCGCCAGGGGCTCTGTTCACGGTTTCAACTGTTCCTGCGGATGGGGCGCCCGCTGCGGTCGCTTCATCCGGCGCGGGCGAGGGCAACGGCGCCACTGGCCCGGGGTGCGGCGGCGGCAGGGCCGGTGCAGGGCGCGCTTTCGGGACCATCAGGTTCAAGGGCAGGCCCAGCACCAGGTGCAGCGCTGCCCACCCCATGCAGGCACCGCGCCAGCCCCACTGGGTCTCCATCCAGGCCGACAGGGGCCAACCCACCGTGCTGGCGAAACCGGCAATCAGGGTGATGCCTGTGATGGCGTTGCGCGAGTCGTTTCCGTACAGGCGCACCAGGCTGGCGAAGGCGGCCTCGTACAGGCCGCTGCCCATGGCCAGTCCGATCAGCACCCAGGCGGCGAAAAGGCCCCAGGGCCCCTGCGCCGAGGCCAATGCCGTCAAGGCCAGCGCGAACAGCACGTTGGTGCCCAGCAGCACAGGACGGCCACCGCGCCGGTCGATGGCCCGGCCGGCGGCCGGCCCCACCAGGGCGGAGACGATGAGCGCCACTGAGAAGGCCAGATGAACGGTGGGCACGGCCACGCCCAGGTCCCGCGCCATGGGGGTGGCCAGCACGCCAGGAAGGTAGTAGCTGCTGGCCCAGGACAGCGTCTGCGCCGTGCCCAGGGCCGTGACGGTGCGCCAGCGCGGCGCAGGGCCGGGAGAGGCGCTCGCAGACATGCAGGGATTGTGGCCTGCCGGGCCGCTGCCTTGATGGCGTCTTGCGCTGCGCGTCGTCGCACGCGTTGGTTGCCTGCGCAGCGGGGCGACAATGTCCGTGCGCCATGAATCCCGGAGCCCTCTACGCCCTGCTGGCCTTCGGCATCTGGGGTCTGTATCCCCTGTACCTGCGAGAGTTGGCCACCGTATCCTCGCTGGAGATCGTGCTGCACCGTTCGACCTGGTCGCTGGTCTTCCTGATGGGCTTGCTGGCCCTGCTGCGTCGCTGGGCGTGGCTGGGGGCCTTGCTCACATCGCCCCGTCAGATGCTCATGCCACTGGCCAGCGGGCTGCTGCTGGCGCTGAACTGGCTGCTCTATGTGTACGCTGTGCAATCGGCTCAGGTGGTGGAAGCGAGCCTGGGCTACTTCATCAACCCGCTGCTCAGCGTGTGCCTGGGCGTGGTGGTCCTGCGCGAGCGGCTGAAGCGCGTGCAGTGGGTGGCGGTGGGGTTTGCCGCTGCGGGTGTTCTGTGGCTGACCTGGCACACCGGCCGGCTGCCCTGGCTGGGCCTGGCCCTGGCCGCCACGTTTGCCGTTTACGGCCTGTTGCGCAAGACCTCGGTGCTGGGGCCGCTGGAAGGCTTGACCCTGGAGTCCCTGTTGATCGCCCCCCTGGTGCTGCCGTGGTTGGGCATGCTGACCTGGAGCGGTCAGGGGGCGCTGGCGACGGGCTCTTCCAGCCTGGTGCTCTGGCTGGTGATGGCCGGCCCGCTGACCGCCGTGCCCCTGATGATGTTCGCCGCCGCGGCACGCCGCCTGAAACTGGCCACGGTGGGCCTGTTCCAGTACCTGTCGCCGTCGCTGCAGTTGGCCATTGGCGTGGCCATCTTCGGTGAACCCTTCGACGGCCAGCGTCTGGCAGGGTTCGCCCTCATCTGGACCGGGCTGGCGGTCTACACCGCGCACTCGCTGGCGCTGTCGCGCAGGGCCGGCGGCTGAGGCCCGTGGGCCTGATCAGCGCAGGTCGCCCGCCAGACTGGCCAGGGTGTCGGCTGCGATCGTGATGTGCTGCGGGTAGTTCGTGTGGTCACAGCCCAGCTTCACGCTGGCACCTGCCAGGATGGCTTCGCGCATGGCCTTGCTGAACTCGAAGCGCACGAAGTGCACGGACGACGTCTTCTCGGCGTTCTCGCGGTCCAGGTCCTCGTCGGCGATGGCGTACACGCGGGTGTGTCCCTCCACCTCGACGAACATGCGGTCTTCCACGCCGATCAGCCGCGCCAGTTCGCGCTTGCGCTCATGCGGATCGGGGTACTCGATCAGCATCGTGGCCTTCCAATTGCTGCCGTCCGGGATCAGCGGCGCATACGCCTCGATCTCGCTCTGGATGCCTTCCTCGTCGAAGATCTTCTCGATGTGCAGCATCTCCTGCACTTGCCGACGGATGGTCTGCTCGTCCTCGAACTGCAAGGTCATGTGCTCGCCCAGACCCACGCTGCGCAACTTGCGGTGGGCAATGGCCTCGGGCTTGCTGCTCTTGCGGATCTTGGCGTAGGCCTCCAGGGTGAGGAGGTTGTCACGGGTGAGGGGGGCCATGGTTCAGACTCCTGTGGAAGGGGTGATGTGAATTCGGTTGAACACAGCGGTGCGTGCGGACCTGGCGAGCGTTGTCACAGACCGTAGGCCCGCCGCACCAGGCTGAGCGGGTGCTGCAGGGCCTTGGCGGGTGTTCCGGCCTGCGCCATGCCCTGGGCGATGTGATGCCCGGCCAGCGCACAGTCGCTGCTGATGAAGTCGGGCTCATCCTTGGCCATGGCCTTGAACACGGGCTTGCCGATCTTCATGGCCACCGGGTGGTAGGCGGTCTTCACGCCGTAGGTGCCGGCGTGGCCGGAGCAGCGCTCCACCGTGTTGAGCTTGACTTCCACGGTCTGGCCGATGAGCTTGAACATCTCTTCGGTCTTCTTGCCGATGTTCTGCACGCGGCCGTGGCAGGGGATGTGGTAACTCACCTTGCCCAGAGCGGCCTTGAAGTCGGTCTTGAGCAGGCCGTCCTTGTGGCGCGCCACAAAGTACTCGAAGGGATCGAACATCGCCTTCTTCACCGCCTGCGTGTCGGCGCAGTCGGGGAACATGAGAGGGATTTCCTGCTTGAACATCAGGGTGCAGCTGGGCACGGCGCTGACGATGGCGTAGCCCTCCTGCGCGTAGCGCGCCAGCACGGGGATGTTGGCTTCCTTGCTCCTGGCCACGCTCTGCAGGTCACCCAGCTCCAGCTTGGGCATGCCGCAGCAACTCTCCTTGTCGACGATGACGTAGGGAATCTCGTTGTGGTCCAACAGCTTGATCAGGTCTTCGCCGATGCCCGGCTCGTTGTAATTGACGTAGCAGGTGGAGAAGATGGCCACCTTGCCCGGCGTGCGCTGGCCGTTGACGGCCGGAAACGCGGTGTTGCTCATGGCCCGGCCCCAGCGGAAGCGCTGGGCGGCCAGGGTGGGCATCCAGGCGTCAGGGTGCACACCCAGGGCGCTGTCCATCACCTTGCGTGCCGTCTTGGTCTTGTTGATGGCGTTGACGGCCTGCACCACGATGGGAATGCCGGCGAAGCTGCCGTGGGTGTCGGTGGAGGCGAGGAACTTCTCCTTCGCGCTGACTTCGCCCTTCTGGTGCTTGATGGCCTTGGCACGAAGCATCAGGTGCGGAAAGTCCAGGTTCCAGGCGTGCGGCGGTGTGTACGGGCACTTGGTCATGTAGCACAGGTCGCACAGGTAGCACTGGTCCACCACTTTCCAGTAGGCTTCCTTCTTGACGCCATGTACCTCGCCATCGTCGGTGGCGTCCACCAGATCGAACAGCGTGGGAAAGCTCTGGCACAGGCTCACGCAGCGGCGGCAGCCATGGCAGATATCGAACACCCGCTCCATCTCCTTCAGGGCGGAGCCCTCGTCATGGAACTCGGGGTTCTGCCAGTCCAGCGGGTGCCGGGTCGGGGCTTCGAGGTTGCCTTCGCGCATGGGAGATGCTCTTGTGGGGTGAGGGTGTGGGGCAGGCCCGCGCAAGGAAAACAAGGGGCACGCAGCCCCTTGTTCGTGCGGGCAGACGAAGGTCAGTCGACCAGCGCGTCCAGGGCCTTCTGGTAGCGGTTGGCGTGCGAGCGC